>CANIBV010000001.1 GCA_947466005.1 Spartobacteria bacterium
GAGAACGGCGGCACCTGCAAGAAGGTTCTGGTGACTAAATGTCTCCCCGAGGCTCTTGATGACGACCTCCTGCTTTCCGATGAGTTCGTCCACGAGAATGGCGCGGGTAGCCTCTCCGGACTCCACCACGATGGCAATCCCCTCCTCCGGCTCCCTGGCCTTCCCCTCGGTTCCTAGGTATCTACCAAGGCGGAGGATCGGCGTCTGCTTCCCGCGGACGCTGACCACCTCCCCCCGCTCGTGAACGGTCGTGACCATGCCGGGCCGCGGCCGGAAGGATTCCCTGACGGACATCGTCGGGATGATGTAGCGGTCATTGCCTACCCCGACGAGCAAGCCGTCGATGATGGCGAGTGTCAGCGGGAGGATGATGGTGAAGGTGGTGCCTTCACCCGGAAGCGACTGGATCTCGATCTTGCCGCGTAGCGCCTCGATATTGCGCCGCACGACATCCATCCCTACGCCCCGTCCGGAAAGGTCGGTGACAGCCTCGGCGGTGGAGAAGCCAGGCATGAAGATGAGGTTGAAGATCTCGGACTCTGTCAGCTCTGCGTTCGGGGCGACAAGGCCACGCTCGATCCCCTTGGCCAGGATGCGCTGCGCGTTGAGTCCCTTCCCGTCATCCTGGATCCGAATGACGATGCCACCGCGCTGATGGGAAGCCGTGAGCCTGATCGAACCGAGCGACGGCTTGCCGCATGCCGTGCGCTGATCAGGAGACTCGATCCCGTGATCGACAGAGTTACGGATCATGTGAACGAGAGGATCGCCGAGTTTTTCCACGATGTTGCGGTCAAGTTCGGTCTCCTCTCCCTCCATGACGAGCTGAACTTGTTTGTTCTGCTGCGCCGAGATGTCACGCACGAGGCGGGTCATCTTCTGGAAAGCGCCGCGGATGGGAACCATGCGTAATGACATGGCGTTGCGCTGAAGTTCGGAGGTGGTCCGGCTCAACTGGCGCAGGCTTCGCTCGAGCGTGCGACTGACAAGATTCTGAACATCCGGATCCTGCACGACCATCGACTGGGCAATGACAAGTTCACCGACAAGATCGACGAGGGCATCCAGCTTCCATGTTTCGAGTTTCACGAACCCCGAGGCTGCGTCTGCGGTGGCCAGAGTTTTCCGGGAGGCGCTGTTGGCGGGGGGGGTGGGCACGGTGGAGAGGAGTGCCTTCATCTCCTCCAGAGACTGGGCGAGTTCCCCGTCCGTAAGGTTGATGGCAACCGCCACTGGAATCGAGGGAGGCACTATCTCTCCCCTAAGGGCCGCCTGTGCACGGCGGATCAGTTCGCTGGTGGGAACGACGATCGGCGCGCCTGCATCGGATCCCTGCAACTGAAGCCCGATTCCCTGGGTAAACTGCTTGAGCGCATCGGCACCCGCGAGAATCAGGTCGATGGTATCGGAGGTGATCCGGAGTTTTGACTGCCGCGCGGCGTCGAGTACGGACTCCAGTTCGTGCGCCAGCTCCTGCAGTGCCTTGAGGTGCAGGAACCCTGCCCCACCCTTGAAGGTGTGAAAGGCGCGGAAGATGGAGTTGATCGTCTCCGCGTCCGTGGGATTCTCCTCCAGGACAAGGACACCCTGCTCAATGTTCTGCAGCAGTTCCAGTGACTCCCCGTGAAACTCGTGCAGGAGTTCGGCGTCATCCGCAAGGTTTAGGGTGATGGCGGCTTCCTCCTCGACGGACGAGACATGAGCGGCGGGTACCGAGGCTAACTTTACCGGAGCAAGGGGCACTCCCGGAGTTGGTTTTACTGAAGCCGCAGGGATAGTCGCGACCGCTGGGGCCGTGGAGGATTCATTCATCCCGACCCAAGCGGTCGGCTGAGCAGGGATTTCCTCACCCACCGCCCAATCGCTCAAGGCCGAGCTCATCCAGGAATGCCACTGGTTGAAGTTGCTGATTGAATCGGGAGTGAACTTGCCGGTTCCATCCAGGATCAGGTCCATCCAACCCCGCGCGACCGAAAGAGCTGAGACCAAACCCCGCGGAGTCTCTTTCCCGGTGAGTTCCTCTAGGTCCATGAGAAGGCTGTTGAGTGGGAGCAGTCCCGTATCCTGATCGGGCAGGATGAACGCCATTTCAAGGGCGATCTTCCCGAGAAGATCGAGGAACTTCGCGGCGGTAGTTGCTCTGTTTTCTGCAGATTCCATAGATTGCTAATGGGTCAGATTGAAGCAAATGTGCGGCCAAACAAGCAGGATCACCCGGCATTAAACAATAGTTTCCAAAAGCACCCAACTGGAGCGCCCGTGGCAGGCAAGATACCCCTACCGAGAGGTTTCACTCAGGCTTGTGCGGATGCTTGCGCACACCAATGAACTAGGACAAGATTGCCTCATGCAGAAAGCACCCCTCCCCGTCATCGGAATAGCAGCTCTGGTTGCCTTCGCTCTGTTCTTCCTTGCGCCGAATGTATCCAACGTCCGTGTTACCGCAGGCTACGCGAGCTACATCTACTCCAAGCCGATCTTGGGCAAAGGAGAGTTCAAGGAAGTGATCTTCGGCCCCGCCTCCACTGGTATGCGCTGGCGCCTCTGGGGGCAGGCCGTCTCCATCACCCCCTACACCTACTCCGAGGCCTTCGATGCCGACAGTGCCATTCTGGCCAAGGACAAGCTCCCCCTCTCCAGCCAGGCCCATATCGTCTGGCGCCTGAAGCCCGACGAGAAATCGGTACGCCGCTTCATGGAAGAGTTCGGTGGTTGGGAGAGTACCGGAAACCCGGACAAGATTGCCAAGGCAGCCTACGACCAGTTCATCCGCGAACCCTTCCGGACCATCACTCGCTCCGTCGTGGCGAAACATGACGGCCTGTCAGTTAACGAGTCCCTGACCTCTATCTCGCAGGACATCGGTAACCAAGTGAAGGATCTGCTCAAGAACACACCCTTCGAGGTGATGTCCGTGGTGATGGGAAACGCCTCCCCTCCGCAGCAGGTCATCGTGGCCATCGCCACCAAAGTCGCCCTCAACCAGACCCTCGAGCAGAAGGCGATCGAGGAACGGATCGCGCAGAAGAACATCGATATCGAGCGCAAAAACGGAGAGGCGGCGGGCGCACGTTCCGCTGCCGAGGCGATCGAACGGGCCAAGGCGATCACCTCCATCAGCGCGGTCCTCTCCCCCTCCTACGTCCAGTACCTCCAAGCAGAGAACATCAAGGGAGCCGACCGCGTCTATGTCCCGCTTAATGCAGGGCCGCAGCTTGTGATGCCACTCCGTGAGAAGACACCGGAGAAAGCGACGGCTAAGTAAAGGCCCATTACCGGACTCAGCGGATCCTCCGGTAATAGCGCAGAGCCTCGATAGGCACCCCCAACCTGACGAGCGGATAGACGCTCCCCGCGGTCGCAGCGCGATAACCTGCAGGATCCCTGATCAGATAATCAAATCCCCGCTTGCCGACGATCACCACGAAGTGGGTGATGCCATCAGGACGGCGAATCCTGATGATCACCGGATTCCCTCGCAGCAAGTTCCAGTCGATCAGGGCATAGGAGGGGAGATCCTCGTAGGCTTTCTCGACCAGAGCGGGGGTGAACTCTGCCGCTGACTCCCAACGCAGCCATGCACGCCCCTCATAGCCCTTGTTTTCCTTAAGAAAACGATTGAGCCGTCCGGGATCGACATCCATGCCGTAGAAACCAAGCGCCATGGAGGCGGAGGCAACCGCACACCCCTCCCCTCCGAGTGTCCCCGGAGTGTCTCCTAACAACTCGTCACTCCACCTCGGGTCACCCTGAAAGAACTGAGGCACCATGATCACAATCTCCCCGGGGATCGGCAGACCGCCGACTCCGCCAATCGGCCGACGCCAACCCCAGGAGATGACCAAGAGCAGGAGGATGAGGGCTGACGCCGCGATGATCCACCTTGCGGAGGCAAGTCTTTTGACCTTGGTTGGAGGGAATGGTGTCACGCTTTCTCTATTTTCTGTTTATCGGATTCCTTCTTTCCATGACTCCCACGAGCGCGGAAGACAACAACTCTCTTCCCCACATCAACCGGTTGATCCTGGAGGAAGTCTCCTCCATGCCATCGGATGGTGGATATGCCCCCTCGACCGCAGCCAATCATGCACTCCAGCATGCAGTGACCTCCTCCGGCGAGGTGCTCCGAGTAGATGCCTCCCACGCCTCACCCAGCTATTGCTCAGGCGCCACCTACCTTGTTTTTCTTAAGACCTTGGCAGCTCTCCAAGCTTCACATCAACTCACTCTCACCCCCACCACAGCCACTCAACTAAAACCAACCGGTCAACCGGATGGCACGGGGATCTGGGGACGCTGGAATGCCAACGGCCCCGGCACGGCGCGCCTCTTTTACGAATTGGGACTTGGGGCGAACTTCACCGATCTCCGGATGGCACGTCCCGGCGATTTCCTGAAAATCTTTTGGAGCGACGGCATCGGAGCGACCGAGCATGGACACTCCGTCATCTTCCTAGGGACCGAGACAAAGAACGGCGTACAGTGCGTGCGCTTCTGGTCGAGCAATATCCCTCAAAACCATACCCCTGGAGGCTATGGTGAGAAATCGGTGCCCATCACCCGCATTCACCGGATGCTCTTCTCCCGCCTCGAGCACTCCGAGAACATCAACCGTCCCCTTCCCCGTACCGATAGCTATCTCTCCTCCCTCGAGCGCCGCTCCTCGACACCTGCCGAGATGGAGCGGCAATGCGGCTTACGCTGAATTTTTTTTCCTATGGGAGAGAAGGGCCGCGATGATCAAGCACGCAGCAATCAGGTAGGCGATCCCGCTCCAGGCGATCGCTCCGCTCATCCTCTCCATCTGGGTGCCAGACCCGTAGGATGAGACTAGGCCTATCGCGAGAGGCCCCAGCGCTCCGCCTCCCCAGCCAATCAGATTCATGAGCCCCGCAACGGAGGCACGTTCCTGAGGAGGCACACAATCAAAGGCCGAGGCAAAGATCCCCCCGTCGTAGGCACCCTTGCAGAGACCGAAGCAGATCATCGCGCAGACCAACACCTCCATCGTGGAAGCACGAGCGACCGCCACCACGCAGAAGGATCCCAGGATGAGTGCCGCGGCCTGAACAATCATGCGCGCCCCACGGATCGAAAGAGCGAGCCGGTCGGCCAGTATCCCGGAGAGCGGTGCACTCACCGCACTGGCCAACTGGATCGCGACAACCGCCGAGAATCCTGCCGAGACAAGACCGAGGTGGAATTTTTCGAATAGGAAGGTTGGAGCCCAGACCATGAAAATCGCCGCCACGCCGTTCGCGCAGGCGAAGGCCCCCAGCAGCATCGGCACTCCCGGAGTGCGGGCGAGACGGTGAAATGTCTCCACAAAGCCGCGCCTTTCCGTCACTCCGATCGAATCCTCGGGCGTGCAGGTGATCTCCGCAGCCCCACGGACCGGCTCCCGCAGCCGGATCCATAGAAGCAGTGACACCACGATCCCGGCGGCACCGAATCCGTAGAAGGCCCATCGCCATCCAAATCGCTCCGCAAGCAGTGCCCCGAGACCACCGCCGACAATCGTGCCGATGTAGACCGCTGACTGGTGGAGTGAGAGCGCCGTGGAGCGTGTGCGAGTGCCGTGGTAGTCTGAGAGCATGGAGGTTGCAGCTGGGAAATAGACCGACTCCCCCAGTCCGATGAGAGCCCTCGCCGCCACAAACTGCCAGAGTCGGCCACAAAACCCGGTCACGACTGTCATCAGACTCCAGAAGAGACAACCGACCAGGATCATGCCCTTGCGTGACTGCCGATCACCCGCATACCCGGCGAAGGGTGCCGAGGCGGCGTAGACCCACATAAAGGCGCTGCCGATCAAGCCGAGTTGGGCCTTGGTGAATCCGTAATCCCGCTCCAGTAGGGGAAAGAGACTGCTAATGGCTTGCCTGTCGGCGTAGTTCAGCAGGCAGACCAGCCAGAGCATCCCGAGCACGATCCATTTTTCACGGTTGATGGATTGAGGGAGGCTCATGGGAATGGTGGGAGTTAGTGGATTACGTTTCCAAATCCAACTGGAATCCGATCAGATGTCATCTCTTTCATGGAGGATCTTTCCGCTAATCTCTTGAGCCGGGACAAGGAGTCCGTCTGGCATCCCTTCACCCAACATGGACTCGGGAGACAACTGCTGCCCGTGGCAGGCGGCATGGGAGCCGTGATTCGAGATGTCGAGGGCCGGGAGTACCTAGACATGATCTCTTCCTGGTGGGTGAATCTCCATGGTCACAGCCGTCCGGAGCTTGCAAAGGCAGTGGCCGATCAGATCCTGAAGCTCGACCATGTGCAGTTCGCCGGAGCAACCCATGAGCCCGCCGTACTGCTTGCCGAGCGCCTTCTGGAGGCAGCCGGACTCAGAGGCAAGGCCAAGGTCTTCTATTCCGACAACGGCTCCACGGCGGTGGAAGTGGCTCTCAAGATTGCACACCAGCACTGGGTTAATCAGGGCACTCCGAGGAAACTCTTCGCCGTGCTGGAAGGGGGCTATCACGGCGACACCGTGGGCGCCATGAGTGTCGGCCGGAGTTCTGGGTTCTTTGACTCCTTCACGGGGATGATGTTTGAAACGACCGTCCTTCCCGTTCCTCTCATCTGGAGGAACTTCCAAAACGAGGAGGGAGAAGGCGACGCACTCAGCAAAATCGCGGCCCTCTTGGATCGCTTGGGTAACCAGATGGCAGGACTCATCGTCGAGCCTCTCATCCAGGGAGCGGGAGGGATGCGATTCCACTCCCCCCGATATCTGAGCGAACTCTGCAGACTCTTCCAGGAGCGCTCCATCCCGGTGATCTTCGACGAGGTGATGACGGGCTTCGGACGGACGGGCAGTTTCTTCGCCTATCAGCAGACATCAGTGATTCCCGACATGATCTGCCTCTCCAAGGGGATCACGGGAGGCATCCTCCCCCTCTCGGTCACCATTTCCTCCAATCTGCTCTTTAAGTCCTTCTTGGGAGATGATTTCAGCTCCGCACTCGCCCACGGGCACAGCTACACCGCCAATCCCGTCGCCTGCGCGGCCGCCCTCTGCAGCCTCGATCTGCACGAGGAGACGGATTCGCTCGGACAAGTTGCAAGGATGAACAGGCGGATGGCTCATCATCTTGAGAAATTGGTAACTCACCCCAAGATCGAACACCCGCGTCTTCTCGGAGGAATCCTTGCATTCGACCTAGTCACCTCCTCCCGAAGCTACTCCGCAGCGGCAGGGAGAGAACTCACCAACTTTGCCCAGGAAAACGGCGTCCTGATGAGACCTATCGGTAATGTCCTCTACCTCATCCCCCCCTACTGCACCTCGGACGAGCAACTGGACAGGGTCTTCGGCGTGATCGGTGAGTTTCTCGGTGGTCATTAAGACACTCGTGCTGCAGAGCAGTCGCCAAGGAATGAGAGGGCATGATAAGCGGATTGCCTAGTGGTAATCAGTCGACAGTCTTTCGGTGCCGCCTGACCCTATCGCTAGAGGGGTAGTGATCAATGAACCAAGAAACCAATATCAGCAAGGGCGACCGTTCTCTCAAAAAGGTCTTCACCTTCCGGATCGACCCCCAACTTAAGGAGGCTGCCAAAAAAGCCGCTCGGGAGGTGAAGCTGACCGTTTCCCGTTACATTCAGGAGTTGATCCGAAGGGATCTCTGGTCGAAGGGGTTGCTCCGTTAGTGCAGAAAGGCGGTGGTGCACTCAAGTGAGTCCATCAGGGTGGATGGGCTTATTTTCACACAATGTGATTTAATCCATGACGGCTGTGATTCTTAGGGTAGAGTCACCGCCCCCATGCTCCTCTGTATCGACTTTCAACCCGCCTATATCGAGGCATTTGAAGGGATCATGACGCCCTTGAGGAGCAGGCTTCGTCAAGCCAGCAGAAGGGGCGAAGAGGTGCACTTTATCTATAATGAGGCCTACTCCATTGAGGGGGAGGACCTCGGTGACCCCATCGAGCGTGTCCTCGAATGGAGCGGCAGGCAGAAACTCCCCCTCACGAATGCACTCTTCCTGCGCAAAAACTTCGGCTGGGTCTCTCACCTCTTCCGTGAAGGGGCGGAGCGGGCCGTCGCCGTCTCCATTCTGAAGCACCTTCTTCAGCACGGACTGAACGACAGTTCGGAAGTCCTGGCTCCCGAGCTTGAGAGGATCATTGCCTCTTCCCACGATGACTTTGAGGGATTCTGGGACTGCTCGCCCGCCGCGTGGGAGGAAATCACCTCCGGCGCCATCGCGATGCCGTACCTCTTTCAGGGGGGCGTTCTTCCATGGCTCGAGTCCCTCGGGACCCAGAGGGGCGAGGTCGTGGAGGTGATCGGCGGATTCCGTCACCGCTGCCTCGATGAGATGTGCATGCTGATGGAGGCAGGTGGGATCCCCTACCGTCTCAATGAAGCATTGATTTATTCACTGCCGGAGGAACAGATGATCTCCGAACTCGAGCCCGGCGCATGGGAACCAAGCGAGGAAGAGGCTCCTCTCCTGTTTTCGGATTTCGGGCTGGTCCCAGCGTAGTGACTTGGGCATCGCTTTTTAAAAGCGCCGCCACCCGTAGCCTAAAAAATGGAGCGTCGTACTGGAGTCGAACCAGTCTAGCAGCTTTTGCAGAGCTGTGCCTAACCGCTTGGCTAACGACGCATAAGAAAGCTTCAGAAGGAAGCTTCTAGCATCATCTCATCCCTTGGCAGGAGATCAAGGAATGTTCTCTCAATGACGTGCCATACAGCCTCCTAACCGGTCGATTCCACGGCAAAGGAATGCTGACTAGGTATTGTGTAGCCCTGTTATTCGTGCCAATAATTCCCGAGATGTTGCACGCGCTGGGTCACAAGACTCTCGGGATTATATTTGGATTTGGGGACTTCGCGCTCTTTACCGCGAGGTCCTTCGCTGCTGTCGTGAAACCCAAAAGGCTGGGACGACGGGTGATACGTGCGGTTTATGAGCAGGGCACAGTCTGCCTTCCCGTGATCCTCATTGTCGGAATGTTTACCGGCCTGGTGCTCGGGTTGCAGGGCTATCACATCCTGCAACGCTTTGGGTCAGAAAGCCTGCTGGGTGCCCTCGTTTCTCTGAGCCTGATAAGAGAAATGGCCCCCGTGCTGGCATCTCTGATGTTGGTCGGACAGGCCGGCTCCGCCCTAGCGGCCGAACTCGGTATCCAGCGGAACACCGAGCAGATCGTAGCCTTGGAAACGATGGGGGTGAACAGCCTCGGGTACCTGGTATCCCCTCGTCTCTTGGCGGCACTTGTTGTTTTCCCGATCCAGACAGCGCTCTTTGTGGTCATAGGCCTCTGGGGAGGAGCCCTCTCCGGTTCCCTACTGCTGGGTGTCGATTCAGGCATCTACTGGTCCTCGGTGGAGCAAGCGGTGGAGGCCAGAGATATTAGGGAATGCTTCATCAAGGCTGCCTCCTTCGGCCTGCTGGCAGTCACCATCTGTGCCTATCAGGGGTTCCATGCCGACCGTTGCAGTTCGGCGACCGGTGCCCGCGCGGTCAGTGCAGCGACAACCAGGGCAGTGGTCCTTTCCAGCATCATCATCCTGGTGGCGGACTATGTGATCAGCTCGTTTTTCGTTTGATCATGGAGGCCTCTAAACAAGATCTGGTGCTTCAAGTTGAGGACCTGCATAAGAGCTTCGATGGAAATGCCGTCCTGAAAGGAGTCGACCTCGGCGTGCCTCGAGGAAGCCTCTTCACAGTGCTTGGCCCCAGCGGAACGGGAAAGTCTGTCTTCCTGAAGTGCCTGGCGAATGTGCTGCAACCAGATGCGGGGCGGATCAGCTTTGATGGCACGCCCCTGGGCTCCGGAGATAGCGTAGCCCGGGCGGACTTTCGCAAGCGCTGCAGTTTCCTGTTTCAAAGCAACGCTCTCTTCGATTCATTGAGCGCATTGGAAAACGTGGCCCTCCCGTTGGAACAGACGACAGATCTCCGAGATAAGGAAATCAGGGAACGGAGTCTTGAGGCGTTGCGTCAGCTAGAATTGGAAACCTATCGCAACCAATACCCTGGTCAACTCTCCGGCGGCATGCAGAAGCGTCTCGCTCTCGCACGTGCGATCGTCACCCAACCGGAACTTGTGATGTTCGACGAACCCACCGCCGGACTGGATCCGCTGCGAAGGAATGCGGTGTTCGAAATGATTGCCAAGTATCAACGCCAATTCAGCTTCACTGCCCTCATCGTGACCCACGACGTGACCGAGGCCCTGATCGCCAGCGACCGCGTCGCTCTCCTGAACCATGGACGGATCTGCTTCGAGGGGACTCCAGCCGAGTTTTCCTCTTCCAGTCACCCGGTTGTCTCCGATTTCCGGGACAGCGCGGAGGCCCTCACCGGTTCGCTCGCCTCAATACGCAAGACAGCTGCTTCCAACTCCTGATTAACTTCCAACTGACACATTATGAAAAACACGAAACTTGAGCTGTCCGTCGGCATCTTCGTTCTTCTGGGGATAGCGGCGATCATCTACCTGACTATCAAACTCGGTACGGGATCAATGGTCGGCGGCAACACCTATCTGATCGAGGCGCGTTTCAACAATTCCGGCGGCCTGCATTCCGGCAGTAGCGTGCTCCTCTCTGGCGTCACCGTCGGACGAGTGGAAGATGTCCGCATGGATCCCTCGGATTACAATGCCATCGTCACACTGAAACTCCGCTCAGGACTCAGATTGCCGACAGATTCCATGGCCTCGATCAAAACCACGGGTCTGATCGGGGATAAATTCGTATCACTTGCTCCGGGAGCAGATGAGACGTACATGACCCCCGGAACACGCATCACCATGACCGAGTCGGCAGTCGACCTGGAGTCATTGATCGGCAAGATGGCGTTCGGATCCGTTGACAAAGAGAAGAATAACCACGAGAAAGACGGGAAAACCACCCCATGAAAATACGGCTTGTTTGCCTAACTCTATTGTTTCCGCTACTCGCAGGGGTCTCGCTCGCCTCAAATGAGGGTGCAGAGAACCGACTGAAGTCCTCCGTTGATCAGGTTGTCACCACTGCCAAACAGGCAAAGGATCGCGCAGCCCTCATCGCGAAAGTAAAGCCGGTCTTGGAGAACATCCTGGACTTCCAGATCATGACCCGACGGGCCGTCGGACCGGGGTGGCGGGAATTCAACCCCGCGCAGCAGAAGGAATCAATCGGACTTTTCACCACCCTAATTCTTCGCACCTACACCGCCAAGTTCACGCCAGGCGAGTACCCAGACGTCATCTACAAGACCTCCTCCTCCCCGGCACCGGGGCGCGTGGAAATCCCCACCACCGCTGAATACAAAGGGAGCCGCTACGATGTGATCTACCGCATGGAGGACAAGGGGGGGTGGTTGATCACCGATGTTGTGATCGAGGGCGTGAGCCTCGTGGCTAACTACCGCTCCCAGTTTGATGCCCAGTTCAAGCAAGGTGGCGTCGATGCCGTGCTCAACGCACTCCATAGGTCCGTCGACGAGTCCAAATAGAATATCCACCCCCAGATGTCTTTCCCCCTTGGTTCTGTCTATCGATTGGCCACATGGCGCGCCTTGTTGGGACTACTAACCTTACTGGCTTCTTCTGATCAGGTTTCCGCAACCAATGACAATAGCAACGCCCCTTTCGTGGTGATCGATAACGGAGCGGCAATTCCAATCAAAAGCGCTTCGGACCTACCTAAAAAATAGGCTCTTCGTCAAACGGCTTGGGAAGACAGGGAAGGATGATCAGGGGAGAGAGTATTCAAATGGGAGCAACCACTTCCGCCCCTCCCCGTCCCACGGCATTGCCTCAAGATGGGTTGATCCACTTTCTTCACCCTCCACGGAGTTTCAATGCCGATCGCTCTCGCGTATAATTCAGTACTTTCCATACTCCTCCATTACTCCTTTCTATCCAAATTCATAGGCTAACTGATGAAGGACCTCATTCTTCGGGCTTTCTGGAAATCACAAAACGGAAACATTCATGATAGATTCCTCCATTTTGGCGACGGCAGCAGGAGAGACAGGCAAGCGCCCTGCGTGGGGCACGAACCCGTTCATGACTCTCACCACACCCGGGGCATCGAAGTAGATAATGCCTCTTCATCCGTCGTCCGACAAAAGGCAACTGATGGGTGCGGCTTTCTCCCGGTATGCCCAGATCGATACAAGCCTGCATCCACTCCGGACCATGGGGGGCCAGACGGCGTCGACCATGCCGATGCTGGGCCAGAAGATGGGCAAGCTCGTGGAGCAGGGTTTTCTCCACCTCTTCCTCGGAAATGGCACGCAGCGCCGGATTGAGCCAGACCGCCGAATGGGAAGTGATCGCCACACCCGCGGTGGTGCGCATACGGAGATTCCAACCCACAACCAGCAGGGGGGCTAGCTTGGGAGCGTGCGAATCGAGGTAGCGCCGAGCCCTTTCCTCCAGGTTGAAGTCTCGCTTCTGCCATTTCCTACCTCTCGCGCTGATCGTACCAGGTGTTATAGGTGTAAGGGATGTGATGGGTGCCGTCGTTGTCTTGGCAACATCACCCACAATCCGCCGGAGTGGCTCACCCTTCTCGGGATCCCCTTCCTCTAACATACCATTGCCTAGCATTCCATCGAAGAGGAGGCGCATCTGGGAGCCCACCTTCTGGCCCACCTGATGAATGAAAGAACTCATGAACGGTGCTGCCTTGAAAGAACCCTAGTCAAAGCTTCCAGCGCAGCATCGATGTCTGCCTCGCTCGTATGCCGGCCAAGTGAGAATCTGACCGTGGCCCGTGCCCGCTCCTCCGGAACACCCATTGCTAGAAGCACGTGGGACGCCTGGATCGATCCGACCATGCAGGCAGATCCACTCGAAGCGGAGACTCCCTCCAGATCCAGCCCCATGAGAAGCGTCTCTCCGTCACACCCGGGAAAGCTGACGTTGAGCGTATTAGCCAACACGGGAGCTCCCGAGGCATTCCTGATAGCAGAGGGATCGGTGGAGGTGATCCCGTGCCACAGGCGCTCCCTCAGTGCCTCTTGACGCGGAGCCTCGCTCCCCCGCTCGACTTCAGCCATAGCAACACGCGCCGCAACAGCCATGCCTGCAATGGCTGCCACATTCTCGGTTCCGGGCCTGCGTTCGTTTTCATGGAATCCGCCGTGCTGGATGGAGTCGATGGAGACACCTGACCGCAACCAGAGAAACCCTGCCCCGTGCGGCCCATAAAATTTATGCGAGGCCGCTGAGAGCGCATCGACGCCCAACTGATGAGGCAAGCACTCCATCTTGCCGAAGGCCTGGACGGCATCGGTGTGGAAGAGAACTCCCCTCTCCCGTGCGATCGCAGCCAGCTGCTCCACGGACTGGATCACTCCCGTCTCGTTATTGGCTATCATCACAGAGGCAAGGATGGTTCCCGGGCGCAGCGCTGCTGCAAAGACTTCGGGCTCGACGAGCCCTCTCTCATTCACCGGGATCTCCGTGAGTTCAAATCCCTCCTTCTCCTTAAGGGCGCGCATGGCATGGAGGACGGCGTGATGCTCCGAGGCGGTGGTGATCAGATGATTCTTCTCCGCAGTTCGGTGACGACGCGAGAGACCAAGGAGCGCGAGATTGCAGCTCTCCGTCCCCCCGGAAGTGAAGATGAGTTCGTGGGATTTGGCACCCAGAATGGCAGCAATGCTGTCACGGGCATCATCGACAGCAGCACGGGCGCGTCTCCCGTGGGCATGGATGCCGGACGGATTCCCAAGAAGATCGCCCAGAAGGGGGAGCATGGCCTCCCTGGCTTCACCGCAGAGCGGAGTGGTCGCGTTGTGATCGAGATAGATCATGCTTCGGCTTCAGTCATGCTCAGACACCCGCCTTGGAGGCTTCACCGGACTTTTTGGAAAGGATCCTCATGACCCCCTCCTCGAGATAGACAAGCGAGCGGGCGGGCACACCATGCATCAGGAAGACATTGGCCCCGATGGTGGATCCCTCGCCGATCACTGTCTCCCCTCCCAGAATCGTCGCGTACGGGTAGATAGTGACATGATCACCGACATCGGGATGACGCTTCCCGCCCTTGATGATCGTGCCCTCGTCATCCTTCTGAAAGCTGCGGGCTCCAAGGGTCACACCCTGATAGAGCTTCACGTGATGGCCGATCCGGCATGACTCCCCGATGACCACGCCGGTTCCATGATCGATAAAGAAATGGGTGCCGATCGAGGCCCCGGGATGGATGTCGATTCCGGTACGCTCGTGAGCCCACTCCGTCATCATGCGGGGGAGCAACTGAACACCGGCCTCGTAAAGGGAATATGCCAGTCTCTGGATCGTGACAGCATCGACGCAGGGGTAGGAAAGGAGGATCTCCCCAATGCTCCGTGCGGCAGGATCTCCCTCGAAGGCGGACTCGAGGTCGGTCGCGATGACCTTTCGTATCCCGGGCAATCCGTCGAAGAACTCCTTAGTCAGCGCCGCGGCCGAGCTTCCGGGTGAACCGCTGACAGCGAGACTCCGTGAAATCTGGCACTCCAGGGAATTGGCCGCCTCGGCACAACGCCGGCGGGATTCATCCTCATTGATCAGGCATCCGCTCAGGCGACCGGGAAAGATGATGCGCAGCAGTTCACGGCAGAGCTCTCCTACCTCGCTCTTCGAAGGCAGCCTCGGCGCGGCGGCATCGTTGCAGAATGGCACATCGACATAGGAAAGCAGGAGATCTGTAATGGTCGAATCGGAAAGTTGCATAGTAATTTAGTTATTATTTCCGAGCGGGCGACTCCATGTCGAGATCAGGGTGGAAATGGAGAATGCAGTGCCCCCGTTGCTCTCCTTGCCATTCGCTTGATGCTGCAGCACGATCAGCAGCCAGCATGACAGCCAATTCCATCCTACCCGATCTCCAGGCAGCAATCCTCTGTGAGGATGTCAGGGCAGAGATCAGCGGGCAGCAAACCCTCATCGGGGTGATCGGCGCGATCCCCACCCCCACCCTGCCCATTGGCTTCTTCAAGCTCTGCCTCTGGACACGATGGTGCGGCGGCAGCGGAGACTTCGTCCAGAAGTGCCTCATCTATGATCCCGAAGAGGATCAGGCCATTGCCCAGGCGGAAGTCCCGTTCACCCTCACGGATCTCAGCGCACACGCCACCAATGTCCACTTCTTCGGCGGCGTTCAGTTCCAAAAGTACGGCACCTATCATGTGGAGATCCTGATCGATGATGAGATCCGCCTTAGGATCCCACTCCCGGTGGTCGAGGTTGAACCTCCTGAGAATTCGGGAATCCGCTAGAATACTCCGGATAAGCGGGCCTGGGGAAACGCTCCCCTAGAAATCCAAGACCTCCCCGTCCTCGGGGATCATCACGTCGCCGACATGGGGAAGAAGTTCCTCCATGAGCTCCTGAAGCTGGGATCGGTCATCGGCATACTCCCCGGAGAGGTGGACGAGGCAGAGGGCGTGAAGATCCGCGCCCTCGAGAACCGCCGCGAGCTCCTTGGCTTCGAAGTGGGACAACTCACTCACCAGCACATTGACCGGAAGCGTTAACAGCGGCGAGAGGTCGGAGGCCGCGGAGAGGTCTCCGCTGAAGATCGCCCGGAATTCCCCCGAGGTGATCACCAGGGAGTAAGCATGGCAGTGACGCGAGGCGTCAGCCCCGGGAAGGGTGCGATAGCAGGAGATTAGATGGTTATTGGAATGGGGCGTAACAGAAATCCCCTCCCCAAGGTCGACTGCCTCATGATCCTTCCAGCTTTGCCAATCGAGAGGGAATCCGAGGCCCTCTTCGGTCAGGTAGAGGGCGTGGATCCATGCCCGGACCGGACTAATCATTTCCTCCGGAAGATAGACAGTCAGCGCCTTGCTTCGCCCGAGCAGCATCGCTCCCTGGAGCAGTGCGGGAAGCCCCCCGATGTGATCGACATGACCATGAGTGATCAGTACCGCGTCAATGCTCTGGATCAAGTTTCCCCGATCACGCAGCAAGTGAACGCAAGGCTCCCCGGCCTCGATGAGGAGATGCTTCCCATCAACCAAGAGCAACATGCTCGTGAAGTACCTGTCAGCAGAGGGAATGCCGGAACCAGTTCCTAGAAAGCTTATCGAAGGCATGAAGAACTAGGGCAGCCGAACAACTGGAAAAGCGAGAGAAAAAACAGCAGTAACTCTCGGAATGA
Source organism: Spartobacteria bacterium (assembly GCA_947466005.1). GTDB lineage: Bacteria > Verrucomicrobiota > Verrucomicrobiia > Chthoniobacterales > UBA6821 > UBA6821. The sequence continues at coordinate 16,113 of CANIBV010000001.1, forward strand.
AATCACCCCTGAGAAAAAACATCTTTTCCTCTTTGACAGGAGGGCCATCTCCTCCTAATCTCTTCCACCTTTCCCGAATTCCGTATGAAGACTTTTTCCGCTAAAGCTCCCGAGGTCAAACGCCAGTGGTGGGTGATCGATGCCAAAAACCAATACCTCGGCCATGTTGCCGTTCAGGCAGCCAATCTGCTCCGAGGCAAGCATAAGGCGATTTTCACACCACATGTGGACACCGGCGACTTCGTCGTGGTGATCAACGCCGGTGACATCCAGATCGGCGGCAAGAAGGAGACCCAGAAAACCTACATGAGCTTTTCCGGATTCGTCGGAGGGCACAAGTCCGAGACCTTCCGCCAGCGCCGTCAGCGTCGTCCCGAACTCCTCATCGAGCGCGCCGTCAAAGGAATGATCCCTCACAACCGTCTTGGCAGCACGATCTACAGAAAGCTCAAGGTCTATTCCGGCGCTGAGCATCCTCACGCTGCTCAGAACCCACAGCCAGCCAAGTAACAGGCCTAGGTAAAGGAACTTTTAGAATTTTTAAATAACACTTCATGGCTACAGCAACAACCGCCACCACGGGACGCCGCAAAACGGCAGTCGCCCGCATCAAGATCGTCACAGGCACCGGAAAGATCCGCGTCAACGGCAGAAACTTCGAGGAATACTTCACTACTGTCTCGATGCAGAACACCGTCTTGAAGCCTTTCGATGCAGTCAAAGCAGTCAATGCCTACGATGTCGACGCAAAGACCTCTGGCGGTGGTCTTCAGGGACAGGCCGGGGCACTGAGCCTTGCCATCGCCCGCGCACTCAACGAATTCAACGAGGCTGACCGTCCCCTTCTCAAGGCTGACGGACTTCTGACCCGTGACCCACGCAGGCGCGAGCGCAAGAAGCCAGGTCGTCCTGGAGCCCGCAAGCGCTTCCAGTTCTCCAAGCGTTAATTTCCTTTATTCACGGCAGCATCTGCCCGTGTCTCTCTCAGCAAAGAGCTTCCTTACCGGGAAGCTCTTTTGCTTTTTAGGTGCATCGGCAACACCCCCCATGAGATCCCCTTTGTAATCATACCGTCCTACCGCTACCCATATCCAGAGCCTGATACATGCCCACGCCACACACTCATCAATCCTCCCTCACCCATCGATCAGGAGGATTCGGGCTCATGGCAGCAGCCTGGCGAGCAGCCCTGACAGCCCTGAAGGCCAATCTGATTCCCGGCCTGCTTCTTCAGGCGCTCATGGCAGGCATGGCACTTGCCTACCTTTTTCATCAACCTTCCCGGGCTGCCTTTGAGGATCTTGCCATTCTACGTTCTCGATGGGGGCTCCTCTTCTCCTTCATCGGAACATCGCTCGCCTCCTCGATCTTTCCTGAAGTCTTGCGGCTTCTGCCCCCCAAGACGTATCAAAAGAGCCCTCAGGGGATTGCGGCGCGTCTCCTATTCGGCATCCCGTTCTGGGGACTCATCGGCATGCAGGTCGATCTCTTCTACCGCCTCCAGTACTTCCTCTTTGGCCCTTCCGACACCCTGCCGGTCATTGCAAAGAAAGTCTTGGTGGATGCTTTTATTTACTGCCCCCTGCTGGCGATTCCGCAAGCAGTCTGCGTCTTTCTCTGGAGGGATCACGGCTTCAACTTCCTAGGATTCCATGGACATCATCCCTTCCACTTCTATGCACTGAGAATTTTCCCTGTGCTAATGGCCAATTGGATGGTTTGGATTCCCTTGATCACCATCATCTATTCGTTACCCCCTGCGCTTGAGATTCCGTTTTTCATCGTGGCCCAGTCATTCTGGGTCATGGTCTTCACGACACTCTCCATGAGAAAAAGGCACCCGCGCAATACCGACTAGCCCCTCTCCCTCTCCTGATTAGTATTAACTCCTCTCCCGTTTTAACAATCTACCATCACATCACCCTTCCCATGGAACCAACACTACTTCAAATTCTATTTCTCGGCCTCGTTCAGGGGGCAGCTGAACTCCTCCCCGTCTCCAGCTCCGCCCATGTGATCGTCGCGGAGAAGTTGATGGGGCTTGATCCGGCCAGCCCATCCATGACCTTTCTTCTGGTCATGCTCCACACCGGCACCATGGTCGCCGTGATCGCCTATTTCTGGAAGGCTTGGAAGAGGACCTTCTTTGCCAGCAGAGAGAACTTTGGGTCCTCGATGAAGAATGTGGCGCTGGCCACCGTGGCAACACTGGCGGTTGGCCTGATACTCAAACTCCTCATCGAAAAGGTCCTGCTCCACGGCTCTAGCAAGGATGAGATGGAGGACCTCTTTGGTCATCTCCCGCTTGTTGGGGCGGCGCTTCTTACTGCCGGACTCTTAATTATCACGGCTGGTCATCTCCGGGGACGAAACGGCCAACGAGAACTCGGCATCCTCTCCTCATTCTGGATCGGAGTCTCACAAGGCATCTGCATCCCGTTCCGAGGACTCTCCCGCTCCGGAACAACTATTTCTGTTGGCATGCTCCAGGGGATCAATCGTCAGCGTGTCGAGGAGTTTAGCTTTGCCCTCGCCGTCGTCTTGACCCCTCCCGCCATCGCCAAGGAGCTTCTGCGTCTTCTGAAATCCCACACGGAGGAAGGCGCCCCTCATCATCTCCTTCACCTTCTCGGCCCGGGCCTCTTCGGCATGGTGGGAGCCTTCATTGCTGGCCTGCTGGCCCTGAAGCTCCTCTCAAGTTGGCTCGAGAAAGGGCACTGGGCATGGTTCGGCTATTACTGCATTGCCTTTGCCTGCTATGTTTTCTTTCTCGCATCACGCGGCTATTAAGAGGTACACATCAGAAACGATGAAACGCCCCCATCTCCTCCCTCTCGTCACACTCCTCAGCGCGATCCTTCTAGTCGGTTGTTCGACTGGCCAGAACAAGGAGACTCTTTTGAGCGCCGCTGGCTTTCGTACTGTGATTCCAACGACCCAGAAGCAGATTGCCCAACTGAAGACTCTTCCTCAGTTAAAGGTCATACCCGTGACAAAAAACGGAAAGACAGTCTTCATGTTTGCGGATTCAACCCGCAACGTGCTGCTCATCGGCAACCAGAAACAGTACACTGCTTACCAACAGTACGCCCTACAGTATAAGATTCAACAGGACAAACTGGCTACTGCCTCCCTCAACGCTGATGCAGATAACGAATGGGGTGCCTGGGGTGGCATGGGTGGGGCATTCTGGGGTCCTTGCTTTTATTAATCTGACATCATGATGCCTCTTACCATCACAGGAAGGGCGGTTCTCCTGCTCTCGCTGATCGGCCTAACGGCGTGCTCCAATCTCGGAGAGAAGCGTACACTGCTTGCCTCAGCCGGCTTCAAGACATTTCCCGCCACTACCCCAGCGCAGCTTTCCAAATTGCATTCCATCAAGTCGGGTAAGGTCGTTCCGGTGAATGGAAAGAAAGGAACCGTCTATGTTTTTGCAGACACATCCAGGAAAGCACTCTTGATCGGTACCCCCGCCCAGTATCAGACCTACCGGGCACTGAAGCTGAAACAGCAGAAGATCGACGAGCAGCTTCTGGATTCCCAAGTCAATATGGATAACGCTGATTGGAATGCCTTCGGGGATGAATCCGGTTGGGGCTGGGGTGTCGCCTCCGACCCAATGTAAAGATCAAGGGGAATACCAGAAGAACCAAAGGTCACACCGGGGGTCAGACCGGGCTTGATGGGATCTGAATTAGGGGTTCTGGTGTTCCATCAGATAGAATGCAGGAGCGCTGGCTACTCGCTGGGATGGTATTGGGAGATCTTCGTACCCTGCAGACCAATCCCTGCCATGAGTCCCTTCTGGCCAAAGAAGAAGGCATAGATTCCTTTCTGTAGAGTGGTTGTGGAGAGTGAGGAGGAAAAACCCTCATCTGCCACCACAAGACTTGGAGCTCCACCGACCTCAAATCCTCCGCTCTTGTTCAGATAATGCAAGGAGTGCTCATCCATAAAGAAGAGAGCGTAGGAAAACTTCTGGATGCCCGCCTGTAGCCCGTAGGATGCGGCGCTAGAGTTGTAGTATCCGGAGACCCTGCCATCCTTGAAGAGAATCCCGTTACCTGTCTGCGCGCCAACCATGAAGCCGGCTTTGTATACATCAGGGAAAACTAGGACAGCGATGGCTTTGTCACCGATCTCCCGGGCCTTGTGGTTGTTGGCATAGAGATGATGCAGGGCTTTCTCTGATCTGTTCCTGAGTTCCCTCGCCGTCTCGGCATGAGCCGGCAGAGTCACAAAGATTGCTAGGAGAGCATAAAGGAGCGGGCGGAGTGCGTGCATGGTGTGAGAGTTAGATTATTGTGTAAATAAAATTAACGCCTGAGTTGCTCCTGCATCCCGGCATTGTTCATGATTAGGTCAAGAATGCGGTAACCTGGAAGCGGCTTGGTGCTGAGGCAGTCAAGATTCCCGTCGCGACCAATCACGGCGATCGCAAAACCCTTCTGAATATCATAAGCGGAGGCTATTGCTGCCGGATCATTGATCAGGATGAAGGGGATATTCGATCGGATGCGCCCTCCCTCGGAGGTGAAAGCCGCAAAGCAGAGGATTCCCTGGGCGGCCAGACGTTCATAAGTGCCTCGCAGTTCGCCCATCTGACGGCGGAATGACCTGTCTCTCGGAGAAGTGGCGATCAAAAGCACCACGGGTTTCCCCCGGAGAGAGGAAAGGAAGATATTCCGACCGGCGGAAGCGCCGCCGACAAAGGAAGGGGCAGCATTCACAACAGAGGCGTCCTTGGCCCCGGCGATCCCGGCAGTGAAGACTAGTGCAAGGGCGGCAAGGAGCACCGCGGATCGGAAGGACAGAGGCATGGCGGAAAAGGAAGAACGGAAGAGCGATCAACGTCGACCTTAGACGGTCATCAGCTCCGCTTCCTTGGTGGTCACATGCTTGTCGATTGCCTCGACCTGCTTATCCGTGAGCTTCTGAATCTCCTTTTCTGCGCGCTCAAGATCATCCTCGGTGATGACGCCTTCCTTCTGGAGTTTCTTGGAGCCCTCCATCGCCTCGCGACGGCAGGCCCGGACTCGGACGCGTGTCTCCTCGGAGATCTTGTTGATCGTGCGCACCAAGTCCTTGCGGCGCTCTTCGGAAAGCTCCGGGATGCGGAGGCGGATGAGCTTGCCGTCGACGGCGGGGTTGATCCCGATCTTGCTCTCCTGAATCGCCCGCTCGATGTCCTGCGTCGTGCCGGCGTCAAAGGGCTGGATCACAAGCAGGCGGGGCTCGGGTGACGTGATGAGGGCCAACTGCTTCAGCTTCATGCTGCTGCCGTAGGCGGTAACATCGATGTTCTCGACCAAGGCCGGGGACGCCTTTCCGGTGCGGATGGCATTGAACTCATGCATCATGAATTCCGCGGCTTTTTCCATGCCGGCTTCGGCTTCAAACAGTACTTCTTCGGCGCTCATAGTGTGTGTGGTTATTTGGCTGGTTTGTCGTCGCAGACGAGGGTTCCGATCGCTTCCCCCCTCACAGCACGAAGGATATTCTCCGGATCGGACATGTCAAAAACGATGATCGGCATGGCGTTGTCCATGCAGAGTGAAAAAGCTGTCGAGTCCATAACTTCAAGACGGCGCGCAAGGGCGTCGGAATAGGTCAGGGTGGCGAAGCGTGTGGCTTCGGGGTTCTTCTTGGGGTCGCTGTCGTAGATGCCGTCCACCTTGGTGGCTTTGAGGATGACCTCGGCACCAATTTCGTTGGCGCGGAGTGCCGCCGTGGTATCTGTGGAGAAGAAAGGATTCCCGGTGCCGGCCACAAAGATCACGATGTGGCCGTTCTCAAGGTGGCGGATCGCTTTGCGGACGATGAAGGGCTCGGCGACGTTATTCATCTGGATCGCCGTCTGGACGCGTGTCGAGTGTCCTAGGTCCTCGAGGGCACTCATCAGCGCCATTCCGTTGATCACAGTGGCCAGCATGCCCATGTAGTCAGCCGTGGCGCGATTCATTCCGCGATGGCTTGCTGCTAGGCCGCGCCAGATATTTCCGCCACCGACGACAACGGCCACTTCGATACCCATTTTGCGAACTTCGGCGATGGAGGCCGCTACCCTCTGGACAATCTGAGGAGAAACACTGTCGCTGCTGCCAGATTCTTTCAGGGCCTCACCGCTGATCTTAAGGACAATGCGTCTGTACTTGGAGGGCATTTTTTTGGGATCGGGCATGGGAGAAGATCAAACCGCAGGAAGAGGCCAAGGCAAAGGCAAATTATAGAGTAATAATCCAGAACTCCGAAGTTGGCAGTGATGGGTTGGCCCAAGATGCTCGCTAATAGGAGTCGCGAAAGTGCCGAGGCGTATCTTTAGATACAGCGAACACTAATAATCCTCCTTTGCGGTCAGGTGATTGCATCAAATCGCTCCGTTCAACTCTGGAGTTCAGGATAAAGTCCTCGGCAGATATCGGAAGGAGTCCCACTGGCCCGACTCTTTGGCCTAGTTGTCATTAGTGCCTACTCATGACCATCAGCGCATGCCCTCGAGCAAAGGCCGAGGAGTGCATCTTCCCACTCCCCTCAGGCTGGATCATTCCGAGTAATAGTCCCCCTTCACCACAGGCAACAAGGATGCCCCGGGAATCCACTCTTAGAATGGTCCCCGGAGTGCCGGAGACTCGGCGCGCAACAATGGCGGAATGGATTTTCACAGTCATGGCGACGCCTAAGGCGGAAGGAAGGTCGGCCACGGCAGCAGGACGGGACTGAAGGGAACGAATTTTCCTTTCCAGCACAAGTGCCGGAAGTTGCCAGTCCAGCAACGATTCTTCACGACCGATTTTTCCAGTGATCGTGGCGGATCCATGGTCCTGAATAATTCGTGGTGCATTGCGCGCAGCAAGGAGTTCCAAGGACTCCTCCAAGGCTACGGGAGCCAGTTCCGCGAGACGGTCTGAGAGGGAGGTAGCCGTTTCCCGACGGCGTAGGAGGAGGCGCTTTTCAAGGAGAATGTCTCCCGTATCCAGCCCTTCTGCCATGTACATGATCGTGATGCCGCTCTCTTTGTCTCCGGAGGCAATGACGGCTTGGATCGGAGAGGCTCCGCGGTGACGGGGTAGCAGCGAGGCGTGGATATTGAGACAGGCAAGAGAGGGTGCCTTAAGGAGCTCACGTGGAAGAATGCGACCATAGGCCATCGTGACCATGACTTCAGGAGCAAGAGAGTGAACCCACTCAATCACCTCGGGAAGACGCGGGGACTCTGGCTGAAGAAGAGCTACAGAAGGGGCCAGTTGCATCAACTCCCCCTTGATGGCAGGGGCCCTGAGTTCGCGGCGGCGGCCAGCGGGCCGGTCGGGCTGGGTCAGGACTCCGACCAATGTGTGATGTCTGGCAAGGGAGCGGAGCGAGGGGATGCCGATATTCCCTGTGCCGGCGAAAAGAACACGCATGGCAAACTAGTGCCCGAAAGAAGATGGGATTCCGGAGGTGCTGCTACTCGTTGCGGCACGGGCCATCACCATGTCGGCGGCGCTAACCTCACGATGCCCCAACGATGAGGAACACCCCGTGCAGAGATAGTCGTAGATTTCCTTGTCCGGGAGGACGAGGAGTAACGACTCACGCACCGGCATGGCACGGGCGCACTTCTGGCAGTACAAGGAGGATGCCCGGAGGTTCTCGAATTGGCTCATAAGCGGATCGCTGAAAAAGCCCGTGTTGGAAAACAGCTGGAATCGCCCTCCCTATTCCCTCTCCAGAGTTCCTGTCTCCTCCAGCAACCCTTTGAGGATCTTGTGAACAACCTCTATCGGAGTCAGGGAGGCGTCGATATCATGACGAGTCACCCCGGAGTAGTGCTGCAGCATCGGCTTGGATTCAGAATCGTATGTGGCCAAGCGATGGCGGATGATCTCCTCGTTAGCGTCATCAAGGCGATTGTCACGCAGGGCTCGCTTTTTGAGACGGGCCACCAGTTTGTCGCGGTCAGGGCAGGAGAGATGGAATACCCGGCGAACCTCAATATGCATCTCCATGAGGATGGCCTGGGAGACATTACGTGGGATGCCGTCGAGAATGAGGTAATCACGCTCGGGCTTGAACTTGCCGGAATCAACAGTCTTTCGGATCGACTCATGCCAGAGCCTGACGGTCATCTCGTCGGGAACGAGTTGTCCCTTGCTTGAATATTCGAGGAATTCCGCACCCAGCTGGCTGGCGGGGTCAAGAGAGCGAAAGACATCTCCGCAGGCGCAATGATAGAAGCCGGGGATCTTTCCAATAATCTTGCCCTGAGTTCCCTTTCCACTTCCGGGAGCTCCAAAAATCAAAATGGTACGATAGCGTGTCATGAGTACTAGGATTTATAGGCAGTCCGGAATTTAAAATCAATGTCATCATGCCCAAGAGCCCAGTTGACAAGCAGTGGGATTGGGAGATTACATCAGCACTCCCTCAGTACCCTCCCCCACCATGCCCGCTAACGATGAATATGTGATCGAAATCCTCAAGGATGTCGGCTTGATCACCCAAGAACAGGTTGATGATCTTTCGGTACGCACGGGCGGCCTCCACCTATTGGAGAGCCTTGTGAAGGAAGGCACCGTTCGCGCCGAGGATATCGCGCGCACCCTCGCCTCACAAAATGGGATGGACTTTGTGGATCTGACGCAGGTCACGCCAACTCCCGAATTGGTCGCCCTTCTTACTCCTGAAACGGCCCGCAGGTACAAGACGGTGCCCATCTCCGAGCATGATGGGTCGCTCGTTCTGGCAATTGCCGACCCCATGGATTTCGAGGCATTCGACAGCCTTGGATTTCTCCTCAAGCGATCCGTGGAATTTGTCTGCGCAGTTCCTGAACTGATCGCTGAAAAGCTAGACCGCCTCTACCCGCTCGGCCTGGAGGAACTTGGAAAATCAATCACCGTGACCGAGGAAGAGGATGTCACCGGCGATGACTCCGCCCCAATCATCAGGATGGTCTACAATATCCTGGTCGAAGCCCAGAACAACAGGGCGAGCGATATCCACATCGAGCCGATGGAAAAGCGGATCCGCGTCCGTTACCGAATCGACGGAAACCTTCAGGAAGTTCAGAGCCCGCCGAAAAAACTTCAGGGCGCCATCATCAGCCGACTCAAGATCATGTCTGGCTCGATGAATATCGCCGAAAAACGCATTCCTCAGGATGGGCGCATTCAGATCAAGGTCGGCGACAAGGCAATCGACCTGCGTGTCAGCAGTGTCCCCACCGTGCACGGCGAAAGCATCGTCATGCGTATCCTCGACAAGTCATCGCTCATGCTCGGACTGCCGGAGTTAGGTTTCTTGAGTGATGACCAGGCTACCTTTGAACGGCTGGTCCAGATGCCCGACGGAATCATTCTGGTCACCGGACCCACCGGTTCCGGCAAGACCACGACGCTCTATGGTTGCCTCAACTACATGAACCGCCCCGATCGAAAAATCATCACAGTTGAGGAACCGGTCGAGTATCAGATGACCGGGATCAACCAAGTCCAGGTAAACGCGGAAGTGGGCATGACCTTTGCCGCGGCACTCCGTTCCATGCTCCGTCAGGCGCCGAACATCGTCATGTTGGGAGAAATTCGAGACAAGGAAACTGCTGAAATCGCAATCAATGCCTCTCTCACCGGTCATTTGGTGCTCTCCACGCTGCACACCAATGACGCTCCAGCAGCGATTGCCCGTCTTGTGGACATCGGCGTCCAACCCTTCTTGGTCTCAAGCGCCGTGCGCGGGATAATGGCCCAGCGACTTGTCAGAAAGCTCTGCAACAATTGCAAGGAGCCAACCGAACTAAGCGAGTACGAGGCCCGCTCCCTAAATCTGGATCCCGGTCAGCTCTCCAAGGCCACTCCGATGCGTGCCATCGGGTGTGAAAAGTGCCGGGGCAAGGGATTCCGGGGTCGCATGGGGATCTTCGAGATTTTCGTGGCCGATGATGAAATCCGCCAGATGATCAACCGGAACGCCACAACGCTTCAGCTTCGCCATCGGACTCGTGAGCTGGGCATGAGAACCCTTAGGGAGGATGGTATCCGTAAGGTTCTTTCTGGACTGACAACTCCCGAGGAAGTCATCTCCAGCACCATGGGAGACTAGAGCCAGCCCCTCATCACCATGAATCCGCATCAGGTCATCGACATCTTCATACGCTCGGGAACACTCACAGAAGCCAACGGTGAGGAGCTTCTCGTCGAAGCCGTGAATTCGGGCCGTCCGATCGAGGAGATCATACTCGAGCAGGGAATTGTCAGCGGCGAAGCCTTCGCCCAAATTATCGCTACAGAGCTTGGGGTCGAGGCAGTCGATCTCACCGGATTCGAGCCCATCCCAGCACTCCTTCACCTCGTGCCGGCAGGGACGGCCCGCCTCAATGAAGTCATTCCGCTGGCCGCCTCCGGAAATGTCCTCACGGTGGCCCTTGGCAACCCCCTCGACACCCAGGCGCTCGAGGACCTCCGCTTCACGCTCAATCGCGAGATCGTGCTGGTGGTCGCCCCCTTCCATCAGGTCAGGGAACTCATCCGCACGCACTACGGCTCCGAGGAGACCTCAATGGAGGAGATCCTCCAGCAACTCGACAGCGCTGACGTCACGTTGCTCGATAATGAGGAAGAACAATTCAATGCAGCAGCGGCCGCGGCCGAGGCTAATGCCACTCCCATTATCCGCTATGTCGACCTGATCCTTGACCGGGCCGTGCAGGCTCAGGCGAGTGACATCCATTTCGAGCCCTTCGAAAAAGAGTTCAAGATCCGTTACCGCGTCGATGGCGCGCTCTACGAGATGGAGCCACCTCCACGACACCTCGCATTGCCCGTCACATCACGTCTCAAGGTGATGGCTAACCTGAATATCGCCGAACGCCGTGTCCCTCAGGATGGACGCATCCAGCGTCAGATTGGTGATAAAATCATCGATCTTCGTGTCTCCTGCCTGCCAACCCAGTTCGGTGAGAGCGTGGTGCTCCGCGTGCTGGATCGCAGCGCAGTGAAGCTGGATCTCGAAACACTCCAAATGCCCGAAGAGATCTACGAGTACATCCTGCAGATCATTGAAAAACCAAACGGCATCTTCATCGTCTGCGGACCCACAGGCTCGGGAAAAACGACTACCCTCTACGCCTGCCTGAACAAGATCAACACGATCGACTCCAAGCTCCTGACCGCCGAGGATCCCGTAGAATATGAAATCGACGGAATCCTTCAGGTTCCGATCAACGAGGCCGCAGGAGTCACCTTCGCCGGTGCCCTCAGGGCCTTCCTTCGTCAGGATCCAGATCGCATCATGATCGGGGAAACCCGTGATCTGGAAACCGCCCAAATCGCGATCCAGGCGTCTCTCACCGGTCACCTTGTCTTCACCACGCTCCACGCTAACGACTCTACCGGCGTTGTCTCCCGACTCGTCGACATGGGGGTGGAGCCATTCATGCTCTCGGCCTCTTTGGAGGGTGTGCTCGCTCAGCGACTGGTGCGACGGATCTGCATCAAGTGCAAGACACCCTACGAACCGGATGAAGCGCTCCTCTCAAGGTTAGGACTCTCCCCCTACGACATTGGCGACAAGACGTTCTACTTCGGCAAGGGATGCACCGATTGCAATCAAACCGGGTACAAGGGGCGGAAGGGACTCTATGAGCTACTCAAGGTCTCCGACCCCATCCGCATGATGATCAATGAGCGCTCCCCCGGCGTCGTCATCCGACAGAAGGCCGTTGAGTTGGGTATGAAGACGCTTCGAGACGACGGTCTGCGCTGCATCTTTGATGGTGTCACCACGATCGAGGAAGTCCTCAAGTACACCTAAAAAGGGTACACTTCATTCAGAGACAGCCTGGGACTTGGGCTCATACCCGACTCACAGCCACCTGTTTGGCTCGTGACATCGAGACGGCTAGAACTCCTTCTATAGTGGGGATGCCGCTGAAGCAGGCGCAACGGGAACTACAGCAGGAGAAGCAGGTGCCGGAGGAACGAATTTGGCAGCAACAGGACGATTTCCCGAAACAGGAGGTATCCAGAGGCTCTGAACGATGAGCTGCTTATTGATCGGAGCGATCAAGCTGTAACTCCCCTTACCATCGGGAAGCATCGGCGTTCCCCATCGATCACGGCAAACAACCTGAACGGCGGAAATTTTCTCTCCCGCCAGCGTGTGATTCATCACCGGGACTCCGGGCGGCATCTCGATATTTCCTAGAAAGGAAGAGCCACCGGCAATCAGGAGCTTGGGAAGGAGCAGAAGGAAAGTCATGGAAGTAATATCTACAAAAAAACTGTTACCCTATTTTCAGCCTTAATACAAGCACACGAGATTGGTGAGTTTATTTTGCCCCGGGATAATTCCAGAAAGCCTTCATCTCTTTCAATAAGGTGGTTGTTGCACGGGCCGGGAGCATGCGCGTATCGCGCGGGGTCGGAATGGGCTCAGGCTTAGGGGGCGGTTGTGGTGCGCTCCTGATCACTTCCTCACTCAGGGCCGTGGGTATGTTGACCCCGATCTCAAGTTCGCTTGGAGTCAATGCAGGAAGTTCACCGCGCTTGGAGACATGAAGATGCATCGGCTTGGTCATCATCGTCAGGCTCCCGTCCCTCAAACGGATCGGTGGAATTTCAAAATCTCCGGTCTCCTTCGGGACTATCTTGTAACGGAACAGCCATACATCCCCATCCCCTGCGTGCAGTAGTTGTGGTTTACGAAGGGCATGCAATCGGAATGATGACGGTCTCTCGATCGATTCGATCACAGGGTGGCGGGCATTGTGAACAGTAAGGACCAACTCCACACGCTCTCCCGGTTTGGCGGCTCGGCGGGAGAGCGTGGCCATTGCGGAGGATGGTGCGCCAACAACGGGCGATCCAATCACTTGGTCACCTCCCAGTAGGCAAAGAGCAAGAGGCGGAAGTAGCGCGCGCAGGGTGGCCACGTTGAAATTCATCAGAGTCATATAATGGGGGACTCCACCGATGGATCCAAACAGAATAGCGTTACTATTCGGATATGTCCCTGAATCACCACTCGCCGAAGAGGTCAACCTGAACAGCCTGTCCGGGGATGGGAGCACCGGGGGCTTTTTGCTTTCTGGGTTTGGGGGTCTTCTTCTTTGGCGGTTCAAAGGTCTTCTTCCATTGCTTCTGGACATCCTTGATCACCGCATTGGATCTCTTGTAGTGCTGTTTACGACGATTCTGCGCAATGGAGGGAGTCAACCGGAGCGCCTTGCGTGCTCTCTCCACACGGGCTTCCGTAATCTTGCCGCGCAGGCGCCAGTGCCCCCCCTTGGTTGTGTAGACGCCGACAATTTTCCCCTCCTCGGAGTAGCGTCGGAGTTGCCTATCGGAAATCCCTAAAAGTGAGGCCATTTGCTTAAAAGTGGACATAAGCGATTGAGTATTCCTTTTGAATCAGAACGGAATGCATTGCAAGTAAATGAATCATCCCATCCTCAGCTGCCTGGCGCTCAACTCAACCGCTCTTCGACCACCCACCACGGGCCAGCCCAAACCTCGGGCTATTGCGCCGACACACGACCCACTGCATCCCTCACCTTGGATAGAAATGTCCCGTTTTGAGATAGCTCCTCCAGAAGCACCTCGATGGCCGTTAGGGAAGCCGCGCTGAGATGATGCTCCATGCCCTCGACATCATGTTCCACCTCACTTTCTGGAACGCCCATGGCCCTGAAGAAGTCAGTGAGGATGCGATGGCGGCGAGCGATGGCACGTGCAATCGCCTCCCCCTCCGTCGTGAGGATCAGACCGCGGTACTTTTCATGCCGAACAAATCCCTCGGCATCTAGACGCTTCACCATATTCGTCACGCTGGCCTGGGAGATGCCAAGACTACCGGCGATATCAACAACCCTTGCGTAGCCCTTGGTGTCGATCAATTCCTGGATCCGCTCCAAGTAGTCCTCGGCGGCGGAGGATGACCTGTTACCTGTTTTGATCATTGGAAATTCCGTTATTAGGATGGTTATTGGGATTATTTGAAGAGGCGCTTTCCGTTTTGGATTGCGATAGATTTATAGCCGAGTATAAATTAATTAGCCAACACTAATTCCCATGCCGCATCCGACCTCGCCCAGCCTTCCGGAAGTCCACCGGTCACTGAATGTTCCCGCGCATCGCGGATTCTGGGGCAAAATGATTGCCTTTGCCGGACCCGGCTATCTCGTGGCCGTCGGCTACATGGATCCAGGAAACTGGGCCACGGATCTGGCCGGCGGATCCAAATACAACTACACGCTCCTTTCTGTCATCCTGCTCTCGAGCATCATGGCGATGTTCCTGCAGTACCTCTCGCTCAAGCTCGGCATCGCGACGGGTAAGGATCTCGCTCAGACATGCCGCCAGCACTACGGACCGCGGGCGGCCGTCCCGTTATGGCTTGCAGCCGAAATCGGCATTGCCGCCTGCGATCTTGCCGAGGTCGTCGGGGCCGCCATCGCGCTGAACCTCCTCTTTCACCTCCCTCTCCTGGTGGGAGTCCTCATCACCACGCTGGATGTCCTGCTCCTTCTCCTGCTTCAGCAGAAAGGGTTCCGTTACATCGAGGCCATCGTCATCACGCTGATCGCAACGATTGCCGCATGCTTCGGACTGGAGATCCTCTTCTCCAAGCCGGAAATCCTTCCCATCTTGAAAGGATTTCTGCCAACCCCTTCGATCGTCACCGATCCGAGCATGCTCTTTATCGCGATGGGCATCATCGGCGCCACCGTCATGCCGCATAACCTCTACCTGCACTCCTCAATTGTGCAGACGCGCCGCTATCCCCTCGACACTGTCGGCAAGCGCGAAGCCATACGGTTTGCCACCCTTGATTCCAACATCGCACTCTCCATTGCTCTCCTCATCAATGCGGCGATCCTCATCCTTGCGGCCTCCACCTTTTACCGCGCAGGGAGAACCGACATCGCCGAGATTCAGGAAGCTTACAAACTCCTCACCCCGATGCTTGGCGTAGGTGCAGCGAGCACCCTCTTTGCCGTCGCCCTTCTCGCTGCGGGGCAGAACAGCACCCTCACCGGAACCCTCGCGGGTCAGATCGTGATGGAGGGATTCATCCACGTCCGGATTACTCCCTGGATGCGACGCCTGATCACCAGACTCCTTGCTGTCATCCCTGCGATCCTCGTCATCACGCTTGTGGGGGACTCGGCCACCACCAAGCTCCTGCTCATCAGCCAGGTCATTCTCAGCATGCAACTCAGCTTTGCCGTCGTCCCCCTCGTCCAGTTCACGGGCACCAAGGAGATCATGGGCGAGTTTGTGAATGCCCACTGGATCCGCTTCATCGGTTGGGGTGTGGCAACCCTAATCGCCTCGCTCAATCTCTGGTTGATCATCGTGCAATTTCACAGCGGCTTTTAATGTTTGGAGAAGTGACTTCGCCATGACCAAGACACCCCAGGATCCACAATGGCAGGGGTACGAGTTCCTCTCCTCGGGCGACGGGCAGAAGCTAGAGCGCTGGGGAGGTCGGATCCTTCTGCGTCCTGAGACCGAGGCGCTCTGGCAATGGAAAGACCCCTCTGCTCTCCCGGCATGGGACGGCCGCTACTCCGGGGCACATGCCACGGGAGGAGAGTGGAACTGGCGAACTCCACTCCCCGATCCCTGTGTTATCAGCTACGGGAATCTCTCCTTCCTGATCAAGCCGACCAATTCCAAACACCTTGGCCTCTTCCCCGAACAGTCAACTAACTGGGACTGGATCACATCGACAATCAGCGCGAGTACCCAGCGGGCAACATCGGTCAAGGTGCTCAATCTTTTTGGTTATACAGGCGGAGCAACTCTTGCAGCGGCGGCTTCGGGAGCCTCCGTCACACATGTCGATGCCGCGCGGGCCATTGTTGGCTGGTGCTCCGAGAATGCCCGCCTCTCCTGCTTGGCCGAGGCAACCATCCGCTACATCGTCGAGGATGCGGTGACCTTCATCCAGCGGGAAGTCCGCCGGGGCAACCACTATGATGGCATCATCATGGATCCCCCCAGCTTCGGACGAGGCAAGGGAGGCGAACTCTGGAAGCTCTCCGAACACCTCCCCTTCCTCATTGATACTGCTCAGGAGGCACTCACCGAGAATCCCCTCTTCCTTCTGCTCAATACCTACAGTAGCGCGATCGACGACCTCGCGGAGAGCATGATCACCAAACGGCTTTCACGCCTTGGAGGATCCTGTGATATCGTGAAGCTCGGTCAGACGGGGACACTTGATCATCAATGGCTACCGGGTGGAATTGCCCACCGCTGGGTGGCCTAGCGTGGGCTTGCCATGGGAGGTATATCTGCGATCCTTAAAGTAGAACTCCAACCCTCAACCATCACTCCCATGAACGACAACACGCACACCACTTCCGCCACCGAAAAACTTGAAAGCAGTCAGGCCCATGCCAAGAAAGCACTGGATGTCACTGCGGCCGCAGCTCGTGAAGTGGCAGAGGCGGCCAAGAGCAGTGCCCGCGCTGCCTATTCCACGGGACGTGAGGAGCTGGGGGCAGCGGCCAATGACCTCAAACATGCAGCCCGCTCCACTTACGAAGATCTCTCTAAGACAGCCCGAGCAAAATATGGTGATCTCTCCCAGCAGGCTCGCGAGCGTTACAATGACGCGGCCGAGCGCACCAGTGAAGCTGCCGCCGAATACAAGGCCCAGTTCGATGAGATTGCCGATCAGGCCGAAGATTATGTCAGGGACAACCCATTCAAGGCTGTGGGTATCACCTTTGCCGTAGGTCTTGTGGTCGGACTCCTCCTCCGTCGTCGATAATCCGACACAGCCAGAGCCCGAGAGCCCCACTCCTTCAGCCAGCTGAGGCAGACCAGACTCATGATTCCGCACGACCTCCCCGGAGGAATTCCTTCACGGATCTCAGGCCTGACCGCCGGACTGATCAGGCATCTTCTCTCCTTGGTGTCGCTCGCTGCCCTGGAGGGCAGGGTGTTCATCCGCCAGAGTATCGCCGGAATCATCCTGCTGGCGGCTCTTATCCTCTTCGCCATGATTGCCTACGTGGCGCTGATCGCATCTGGGATCTCACTGCTGGCCATGTACCTGAAATGGGGGTGGCCTCTCTCCCTCGCAGCTGCAGGACTGCTTCACTTCGCGCTTGTCGGCATCCTGTACAAGCTACTCCGTGCACGCATCGCACCACGCCCCTTTGAGGCCACTTCGGCCGAACTCCAGAGAGATATCGACGCGCTGAGCATCTACTCCAATCACTCCCCTCGATGAACTCTTCACCGGAACTTCTCAAGCTCCAGCAATCTCTCCGTGAGAGCCGCAGCAGTATATCAAAGGAGTATGCCGGACTGATCTCCGATCTCGACATTCGGAAGCGCTTCACCGAATCCGTACGACACCATCCCCTCCGCTGGATCGGCGGAGCCGCGGGAGCCGGACTGATCGCCACACTCTTTGGGGGACTCAAGGGCGCCTCCCGCAAGTCCTCCATCACTTCAGCCGCATCTGCTGCAGCACCAATAATAGGCGCGGCGGCTCAGGGAGCCTCTACTATTTCCAAGTTCACCTGGTTGGGAGGAGCCCTTGAAGTCGGGAAGCTTCTCTACCCGATTCTCCGCCCTGTCGTTGTCGAATTTGTCAGTAACGCGGCGCAGGCGGGCCTCGCCAAGAAGTCGCGCTGATTTCCCGCTTCTCGGCTCCCCCCTCACGATGAGTATGAATTCAGATTCGACACTTCCCAGCCACGTCGATGAGTACCTCGACCTTGGTAAGCAGGCTGAGGCTTCGGATATCCACCTGAGCGTCTCCAGTCCCCCTACCTGCCGACGCTACGGAACGCTTCTTCCGATGTGGGAGAATGCCCCCCCGCTCACGGCTGAAAACACAGAGTCACTCGTCCGAGGATTCCTGGATGAGCACCAGTTGGCACGGCTTCAGGAGATTGGTGATGTCGACTTCGCCTACAACAACGCCAACGGACGCTACCGCACCAGTGTTGTCCGCCAGCGTCTCGGCTACGACCTTGCCTTCCGCATCATCAGCAGCACTCTCCGTACACTCGATGAACTCGGAATGCCCAAGCAACTGAAGCTGCTCACTCAGTATAACAACGGCCTAGTTCTGGTGACCGGCCCCATGGGCAGTGGCAAGACCACAACCCTTGCGGCACTAGTGCAGGAGATCAATCTCCATCGTGGTGACCATATCATCACCCTAGAGGAGCCAATCGAATACATCATCCCTTCGGCCAGTTGCCAGGTCACGCAGCGCGAGGTCCACACACATACCAAATCATTCGCGGCGGCACTCCGTGGAGCCCTCCGTGAAGACCCAGATGTCATCATGGTGGGTGAGATGCGTGATCTGGAGACCATTCAGCTGGCTATCTCGGCCTCCGAGACCGGCCACTTGGTTCTCGGGACCCTCCACACCAGTAATGCGCCCCGCACACTCGACCGACTGCTCGACGTCTTTCCAGCCGACCAGCGCGACCAGATCCGGATGATGGTCAGCGAATCGCTGCGCGGCATCGTCAGCCAGCAACTCATCCCGCGAGCCGACGGTCAGGGCCGCGCCGTGGCGATGGAGATCATGCTGAATTCCCCGGCCATCGGCAACGTGATCCGCGAGTCGAAAACCTTCATGCTCCCCGGCATCATCCAGACAGGAAAAAAAGCGGGGATGATCCTGATGGATGAGTCCGTGGCAGAGCTTTTCCGCCAAGGAATCATCACCGCCGAGGAAGCCCTCTACCGTGCGGAGAACAAGACCGAGATGAAAATCGTCTGCGGCATCTAATTCCAACGACCATGGCATACATCGACGAACTTTTTCAGGCGCTGATCGAAAACGGCGCTTCCGACCTTCACCTGGCCGAGGGACAACCCGCCAAGATCCGTCGCCACGGCGAGATCGTTCCGATCTGGGCTGACTCACCCGCCCTCACCCGCGAGCAGATGGCCTACATGCTCAGCGAGATCTGCACCCCTGAAAAATGGCAGAAATACGAGGAATGCGGCGATCTCGACTTCGCCTACCAGATGGATCAGAACAGCCGTTTCCGCTGCAACTACCTCAAGCAAGCGCACGGCTACGGAGCGGTTTTTCGCATCATCCCCACCAAAATCCTGACCCTCGAGCAGCTCCATGTTCCCGAAGTGATCAAGGAATTCGGCGACATGCGCGGCGGCATCGTACTGGTCACCGGCCCCACGGGATCCGGAAAGAGCACGACCCTGGCCGCACTGATCGACTACATCAACACGAACTACGGCCGCCACATCGTCACGATTGAGGAACCGATCGAGTTCGTGCATCGGAATAAGAAGAGCATCATCACCCAGCGGGAGGTTCCTGAGCATGCACCGACCTTTGCGGCAGGTCTGAAAGCAGCGCTCCGTGAGGATGCGGACATCGTTCTCGTCGGTGAGATGCGTGACCTTGAGACCATCTCACTGGCCCTAACGGCAGCGGAAACAGGCCTCCTGGTCTTCGGAACCCTCCACACCAATAACGCCCGCAAGACGGTCGACCGCATGATCGATGCCTTTCCGGCCGACCAGCAATCCCAGGTCCGCACCATGCTTGCATCGTCGCTCCGGGGTGTCGTGGCCCAGCTCCTCTTCAAGAAAGCCGATGGCAAGGGGCGGGTCGCCATCAACGAGATCCTGAAGGTGAATCCGGCCGTCTCCGCGATCATCCGCGAGGGCGCCACCCAGAAGCTTCAGGATGTCATCGTGGCCGGCAAGTCCGAGGGGATGCAGTTCATGGATGACGCCATCTGGGAGAGGATGCTTGATGGCACCATCAGCC
This sequence comes from Spartobacteria bacterium, assembly GCA_947466005.1. Lineage (GTDB taxonomy): Bacteria > Verrucomicrobiota > Verrucomicrobiia > Chthoniobacterales > UBA6821 > UBA6821. The sequence continues at coordinate 35,883 of CANIBV010000001.1, forward strand.
CCCACGAGGCCTACATGAAGGCCATCGACAAGAAACGCTTCCAAGCAGCGCTTCCACCTGAAGAGGCTGATCTCGCCAATGCCTCCGGAGCATAGCATTGAAGCCATCGAGAATAATCAGGAAGAGTGGCGGTATCTTGCTGATTGATGTCAGTAACTCCTTCACCAAGATCGCCATTGCCCGCAATGGAGTGATTGGGCGGGTCAAGAAGGTTCCTACAGGCGATCTTGCAGCATCGAAGCTCCCGAAGGGCAACGTACAGTTGGCGATCATTTCCTCGGTCGTTCCCAAGGCCAGCGTCATCCTGGCCGAGTCTCTTACCTGCCCCCACCTTTGGGTTGATCACAGAGTGCCGGGCGGAGTTCCCGTCAGTTATCCCAAGCCTGCCTCCATCGGCGCGGATCGCCTTGCCAATGCTGTTGCTGCCGCCAGTATTAGAAAACTCCCGGCCATCGTCATTGATTTTGGAACGGCGGTGACCTTCGATATCATCGATGCCAAAGGATGCTACCTCGGGGGAATCATCGCACCGGGACTTCCCACCGCCGCGAGTGCCCTGCATGAACGGACAGCTCTGCTCCCCCTGACCCGGGTCAGGAAGATCCACTCCATCGTCGGCAAGAGTACCCGGGAGGCAATCCAGATCGGCCTTCTGCTCGGAGCCGTAGGTCTCGCCCGTGAGGTAGTGAACCGGATCACCAAGGAGACCTTTAAGGGGAAGAAACCTTACGTCATCGCTACTGGTGGAGATTCCGATCTGGTGGCGCGGCTTGCGACCCAAGAGGGAGGAGCCAAGATCATCGATCGTGTCGATCCCCTCCTGACACTTCGAGGCCTCCTCGTGATTGCGGAAAAAAACACCTGAAAAGGCTTTTTCAGACCGAGGGCTCTTGCCCGTCAGGGAGCCCGATCGTAAACTCTACGGATGGCTCACACTCCTTTCGTTCACCTCCATGTCCATAGCGAGTATTCGCTGCTGGATGGAGCGATCCGAATGGAGCAGTTGGTCAAGAAGGCGGCCTCCCTTGAGATGCCGGCCATCGCTCTGACCGACCACGGCAATCTCTTCGGGGCGGTTGAGTTCTATCAGGCGGCAGAGCAGGTAAAGATAAAGCCTATCCTCGGCTGCGAGATCTACGTTGCTCCCGGGTCGATGCATGACAAGAAGACAACCAACGGGGGCAAGGATGCGGCCTTTCATATGACCCTGCTTGCAGCGAATGACGCCGGCTACCGCAACTTGGTGAAGCTCAGCACCGCAGCACACCTCGACGGCTTCTACTACAAGCCCCGGGTCGACAGGGAGTTGCTCGCCAAGCACAGCGAGGGACTGATCGCCCTGAGCGGATGCCTTAAGGGGGAGGTCAACATGGCCCTCAGCGGAGGACAGGAGGCCAAGGCGATCGAAACGGCTGCAGCCTACCGGGACGTCTTCGGACGGGAGAATTTCTTTATCGAACTGAGCGACCACGGCATCGAGCAGCAGCGCCGGAACCGGGGAGGACTCATCCACATCGCCCGTGACCTCGAACTGGGACTCGTCGCCACCAACGACGTGCACTTCCTAGAACGCTCCCACCACGAGGCCCACGATGTCATGATCTGCATCGGCACGGGCGCCATGACCCATGACGAGAAGAGGATGCGCTATGTTCCTGAACTCTACTTTAAGAGCGGCGAAGAGATGGCTGCTCTCTTCGCCGATCGCCCCGACGCGATAACCAACACCCTGGCGATCGCCGAACGCTGCCATGCCAAGCTGGAGTTTGGACAATCAAAATATCCCGACTATCTCCCTCCAGAGGGAAAGACCCGCGAGGGGTATCTCCGTGAACTTTGCGAGGAGGGTGTCCACAGCCGCTACGGCGAGAGGGCACTGACCGATCCGGAGATCAGCAAGCGATTCGAGTATGAACTCTCCGTCCTCTACAAGACGGGATTCACCAGCTACTTCTTGATCGTCTGGGACTTCATCAACTACGCCAAGAGCAAGGGCATACCCGTCGGACCGGGCCGTGGCTCGGCCGCCGGATCCCTCATCGCCTATGTCCTCGGGATCACGGATCTCGACCCGCTGCTCTACGGACTCCTTTTCGAGCGCTTCCTGAACCCCGATCGTATCAGCCCTCCAGATATCGATGTTGATTTCTGCCAGAACCGCCGTGGCGAGGTGATCGAGTATGTTCGTGAAAAGTACGGCAAGATGGCCGTTTCACAAATCATCACCTTTGGCACCCTGGGTGCGAAGAGTGTCATCCGCGATGTCGGCCGTGCGCTCGGCTGGAGCTACGGTGATGCAGACAGGATCTCCCGGATGATCCCCAACGAGCTTGATATCACGCTCAACGGATACGAGAAGAAGGGCGAGAAGAAACAGGGGGCGATCGACAAGAATCCCGAGCTGAAGAAGGCCGTCGAGGAGGAGCCTTCCACCGCGCAGCTATGGGGGTACGCCACCATTCTTGAGGGACTCTCCCGCAACAGCGGCGTTCATGCCGCAGGTGTCGTCATCGCCGACCGCGACCTCTCCGAGTACATCCCGCTCACCCGGGCCAACGATGGCAACATCGTCAGCCAGTACTCCATGGCTCCCCTCACCGATCTGGGGCTGCTCAAGATGGACTTCCTGGGCCTCAAGACCCTCACCGTCATCGACGATGCCGTGAAGCTTATCCACCGACACACGCCGGGCTTTGATGTTTCCAAGCTCCCGATGGATGACCAGGCCACCTTTGATCTCCTCAACAGGGGGGAGTCGATCGGCGTCTTCCAACTTGAGTCGGGTGGTATGGTCTCCACAGCCAAGCGCTTCCAGATCGAGCACTTCACCGACATCATTGCGCTCATCGCCCTGTACCGACCCGGCCCGATGCAGTTCATCGACGACTACATCGAGCGTAAGAAGGGCCGCAAGAAGATTGAGTACGCCCATCCCCTGCTCGAGAAGATCTGCTCCGAAACCTACGGCATCATTGTCTATCAGGAGCAGGTGCAACAGGCAGCCAGTGCGCTGGCGGGCTATACGCTCGGTCAGGCTGACCTCCTCCGCCGCGCCATGGGTAAGAAGGACACGGAGAAGATGGCCAAGGAGCGCGAGGTCTTCGTCGAAGGTTGCGCCCGGGTGAATCAGATCCCGCCCAAGCAGGCCAACGCCATCTTCGACTTCTTGGAGAAGTTCGCGCAGTACGGCTTCAACAAAAGCCATAGCGCCGCCTACGGACTCCTCTCCTACCAGACGGCCTACCTGAAGGCGAACCACCCCGTGGAGTTCATGGCCGGACTGCTCGGCAACGAAGTAAACAACACCGACAAGATAGCGACCTTTGTCACAGAGTGCGGTCGCATGGGAATCACTATCCTGCCCCCGGATGTGAACCGGAGCGCCCTCACCTTCCTCCCCGAGGAGCTTCCGGGCGGACGGGCGATCCGATTCGGTCTTGCCGCCATCAAGAATGTCGGCGAGGCGGCGATGGAGACCGCCGTGGCGGATCGTGCGGCCAACGGCCTTTTCAAATCACTCGAAGATTTCTGCTCCCGCCTCGATTCCCGCACGGTGAACAAGAAAATCCTAGAGAGTCTCGTGAAGGCCGGTGCCTTCGACTGGGAGGGGCGTCACCGAGCCGAACTCTTTGCGGCAATCGAGGGTGCCATGGGTGCCGCTGCGTCCGTCCAGAAGGACAGGGCTAGCGGACAGGTCTCGCTCTTCGACTCCTTTGCCGACCTAGCACCAGCACCCGCCGCCTCCTCGACCGGTTCCGATTCATCCGTAGAGCGCTGGACTCGTGCCGAGCAACTCGGCCACGAGAAGGAACTGCTTGGATTCTACGTGACCGGCCACCCGCTGGATGACTATCGCGGGAATCTGGAATCGGGATCCTACGGCTCCACAGCCGAAGCTCTTCTGATGACTGAGGCGGGAAGTGTGCGCCTTGCAGGCTTACTTGCCACCGTGGAGAAGAAATTCACCAAGAAAGATGGACGTCCGTTCGGCGTGATGACACTGGAGGATGACTCCGGCACCCTCGAGATGACGGCCTGGGATGAAACCTTCAGCAAGCATGAGCTGATCCTCAAGCCCGGCAGCGTGATCTCCTGCAACGTCAAGGTGGTCCCGCGTGACGGCTCCATCCGCGCGACCGGAAGCGACTTCAAGGAACTCACTCCGAAGCCCTCCAAGAAGCCCCTCCGTCTGCGGATTGACCGGACACGCATGATCATCGACGACCTGCATGCCATCAGCGCAGGAATCAAGAAGCACGCCGGAAAAAGGAGACTGATCCTGGAAGTCCTCACCCACACAGGAACAGTCTTCCCACTTCAACTGGGAGAGGACTTCCTGATCGGTGACGAGATGGCGCTGCGGGCCGAACTGGCGCCTTGGCTCGCTAAAAGTTAGCGGCTTGGGATTCCGGAGTCACGCGGTGTCCCCGGCGGTGCGTCAACTTCCAAGCCATCGTGTAACTCATTCCGGTTCATACCGGAAGAAAGCTCATGACGGACTTGCCTAGATTTCTTCGCCGACTGGCCCTTAACGTCCAGGGCGCTTGTTGGAGGTCTGTTTCATGGGATGGATCTTGTGGGAGGGCCAATAATCAAACTCTTCCAGTTAATTCAATGTGCTAGAAGTTTTTGATAAAGCAACTGGAGTTGCAGACTTTCAAGCCGTTACTGAAGGGGTATGTGGTGTGCTACTGCAACTCTAGTAGAAAACGGCAATCCGTTGATATCCGGAGCCTTCACAAGCGATCACCTTCCTGTTTAAGATGTTCTCATATGCACAAATTGGTCCTCATTCGTCATGGTGAAAGCACTTGGAATCAAGAAAACCGTTTCACCGGCTGGAATGATGTTGATCTGAATGAAAAAGGCCTTCGTGAGGCCAAGGCCGGCGGTGAACTCCTGAAGAAGGAGGGCTACAGCTTCGATCGTTCGTTTGTGTCGGTGCTCAAGCGCGCGCTTCGTACCAACTGGATGATCCTGGATGAGCTTGACGAGCTCTGGATTCCAATCGAGCGCTCATGGCGTCTCAATGAGCGCCATTACGGCTCCCTGCAGGGCCTTAACAAGGGAGAGACGGCCGCCAAGTTCGGCGACGATCAGGTCCTGATCTGGCGCCGCAGCTACGACGTGCCTCCTCCTGCGCTCGAGAAGAGCGACGAGCGTTTCCCCGGACACGATCGCCGCTATAAGGATGTTCCCGAAGCTGATCTTCCTCTCACCGAGTGCCTGAAGGATACCGTTGACCGCGTCCTGCCTTATTGGCACAGCGAGATCGCTCCCGCCGTGAAGCGCGGTGAGAAGGTTCTGGTTACCGCACACGGCAACACGCTCCGCGCCATGGTGAAGTACTTCGACAACCTCAGCGAGGAAGAGGTGCTGGCACTGAACATTCCCACGGGCATCCCCCTGGTTTACGAGTTGGATGACGATCTGAAGCCGATCCGCCATTACTATCTGGGCGATCAGGAAGCGATCGCTGCTGCTGCTGCTGCCGTTGCCTCCCAAGGCAAGGCACAGAAATAGGATCCATGCTTCGCCAAGACCCTCTTCCACGCATTGCCGATCTTTCGGGAGAAGTGCCTGGATCGACGCTGAAATCCCGCTCCGAAGTCCCCCTTGGAGATACATGGGATCTCACGCCGATCTTTGGTGATGATGCTTCTTGGGAGGCTGAGCTTTTAACTTTGGCGGCCTGCTATGAGGGAATTTCCTCCTTCAAGGGAACGCTCGGCAAAGGCCCCCACGAACTGGCAAAGGCGCTGGAGTTCGAGAAATCACTTGACGCCTCCACTGAGCGACTGGCTCAGTACGCTGGTCTCCGCATTTCAGAGGATAGCTCCAACTCAAAGGCGCTCGACCGCGACGGCCGCCTCTCCTCCCTCTGCGCCAAAATCAGCGAGGCCTGCTCCTGGGTGGCCCCCGAAATTCAGGAGATTCCTGATGAGATCTTTGATTCATTCCTGGCGGATCCCCTGCTCGCCGAGTGGCTCATCTCACTGCAGCGCCTCCGCAGGCTGAAGCCCCATATCCTCAGTACCAAGGAGGAGCGTCTACTATCCCTCTCCATGCCCGCGATCGGGGGGCATCACGAAACCTTCTCCCAGTTGACGAATGTCGATATGACATTCGGCTCCCTCACCGATGACCGGGGCAAGGTGGTGGAGCTCACCCAGAGCAGTTTTTCCTCCCTGCTCCAGCGCCCGGATCGGGAGGTGAGGAAGGATGCGTTCCATAAGTTCTACGACGAGTTCACGGCACATCGCTATACTCTGGCCAGTTCCCTCGCCAGTTCCGTGAAAGGCGACGTCTTCCTGGCCAAGGCACGCAACTATCCTTCGGCCCTAGAATCCTCCCTCTTCCCCGATAATGTCCCGGTTGCCGTCTACGACAGCTTGATTGAGGCCGTCCGCTCACGCCTCCCCGTCTTGCACCGCTACTATGGACTCCGTCAGAGGGTCTTCAACCTGCCCGATCTGCATGTCTATGACACCTATGCTCCGCTTGTCTCCGCGGTGCAGAAGGATGTCCCCTTCGACGAGGCGATCGGGATGGTCCTTAAGTCTCTCCATCCTCTTGGGTCGGAGTACACGGAGACTCTGGGGCGTGGACTCAGCCAGGAGCGCTGGTGTGACCGCTACGAGAACAAGGGAAAGAGGAGCGGTGCCTTCTCCTACGGAACCTATCAGGGGCCTCCGTACATCCTCATGAACTACAAGGCAGATGTCTTCTCCGACATCTACACTCTTGCCCACGAGGCCGGACACTCGATGCACACTTGGTATGCCCGCAGGACGCAGAGCTTTCAGGACTACCACTATCCGATCTTTCTGGCCGAAGTTGCCTCCACCTTCAACGAGATCCTCCTCACCGAACATCTCCTAGCAGAGACCAAGGACCCCGCGATGCGCGCCTACCTGTTGAACCGCCAGATCGATGATCTTCGCGGCACTCTCTTCAGACAGACCATGTTTGCGGAGTTCGAGAAGCTCACCCACGCCACCGAGGAATCCGGGGCAGCCCTCACCCTCGAAAGTTTCCGCAAGATGTATCGGGGACTTCTCGATTCCTACTTCGGCACGGGTGTTATCATCGATGATGAACTTGAGTTGGAGTGCTTGCGCATTCCTCACTTCTACAGCGCATTCTATGTCTACAAGTATGCCACCGGCATCTCTGCGGCGATCACTCTGGCCACCCAGGTGCTTGCGACTGGGGACACCGAGCGCTACTTCGGCTTCCTCAAGAGTGGCGGGAGCAAGTTCCCGATTGAGACGCTGGACGAGGCAGGAGTCGATATGCGCTCCCCTCAACCGGTAAATGCCGCACTCGATCTCTTCGATCGGCGCGTGACGGAACTCGAGGAACTCCTCTCCACCCCGGGCCAGGCAAACTGATGAACAGGGGATTCATCGACAAGCTTGTCGAGCGGATCCGCTTTGTTGAGCCTGGCGACATCGGTCACTATCTCCAGATCCTTTCCAAGGAGAAGGGGTTTCTGGAAACGATCTTCAACGCCATCCTGGAAGGGGTTATCGTCACGGACCCTCAGGACCGCATTATCTACATGAACAAGGCCGCCTGCGCCTTCTTCGGAATGTTGGGAGCGGAACATATAGGGCGCAGTCTCATGCAGGCAATTCCGGGCCTTGATCTCAAGTCCGTGGCGCACCAGGGAGATGTGATGAGCCGCGAACTGGAGGTCTTCTACCCAGAACGGAGGTTCCTTAATTTTTATGTCTCCCCGTTGATGAGCGATGAGAGTGACAGCTCACCGAGTGTCTTGGTCGGACGCGCCATCATTCTAAGGGATATCACTGAGGAGCGTAAGGAGGCCCAGGAGACGATCGAAAGCGAACGCTTCTCGGCCGTCACCCTGCTGGCAGCCGGGGTAGCGCATGAAATTGGCAACCCTCTGAACTCGCTCGACATCCAGCTCCAACTCCTCGAACGACGACTCAGAACGCCCCTGTCCACTAAGGATGATCACAAAGAGTTGGCCCAATCCGTGTCCATCGCGCGTGGTGAGGTCAAGCGCCTCGACCAGATCATCACCCAGTTCCTCAAAGCGGTCCGACCCGCACCTCTGGAGTGCAAGCTTATCGACTTTAATGCCCTAATTCTGGAGACGGTCGAGTTCCTGCGCAACGAAGTCGAGGACCGCGGCATCTCAATCGATCTCTTCACCGCCAAGAATCTACCTCCCGTCTCTCTGGATCGCGACCAGTTCCGCCAGGCTCTCTACAACGTGATCCGAAACAGCTTTCAGGCCATGGGAGAGAAAGGTCAACTGAGTATCGGCACCGCCTGTGATGACTCCCACGTCTGGGTCAGCATCGGCGATACGGGCGGGGGCATTGACCCGGCCACTGTCGGCACTATTTTTCAGCCCTACTACACGACCAAGGAAAACGGCTCCGGGCTAGGTCTCCATGTTGTCCAGAGAATCGTCCGTGCCCATGGTGGCGAGATCATGATCCAGAGCGCGATGGGCAAAGGCATGCTCTTCACGATCCGCCTTCCCCGCGTCGACCGCCGCGTCCGCTTCCTCCCTCCGATCACTCCGAGAAGCACCAACGAAGAATCATCATGAGCGCACTCCAAGTCGGCGATAAAGCCCCCTCCTTCTCAACCACAGCCGTTGGCGGCTCCTATGGCGTCGGAACGCCACTCACTCTCCCTGACCTGAAGGGCAAATCGGTCGTGCTCTACTTCTACCCCAAGGATGACACGCCGGGCTGCACCACCCAAGCCTGCGGTATTCGGGATTCATGGAAGGCGATCAAGTCAACCGGGGCTGAACTCTTTGGTGTGAGTATCGATACGGTGAAGGCCCATGAAAAATTCATCGCCAAGTTCGATCTCCCCTTCCCTCTGCTCGCGGACACAGACAAGTCGATCGTCGAGGCCTACGGCGTCTGGGTTGAAAAGTCGATGTATGGCAAAAAATACATGGGCACGGAACGGACCACCTTTGTCATTAATCCGAAAGGAATGATCATTGCGATCTTCCCCAAGGTAAAACCGGCCGAACACGCGGCTCTTGTTATCCAGGCGCTGAAAGAGCTGAAGGATTAAAGATTTTCTCGCGCAGAGAAGTGGTAACGTTTCTCTATGGAGGCATCTTGCTGCGTAGAATAATCCCTTTCATCAACTCAATCCCTGTGGATTTATTCCTCCTCCGCGCCTCTGCGCCTTGCGGGAGACTCTCATCCGCCCTTTTCAGTAATCCCCGTTCCTGAGGGAGTTGAAGGCTGCGCCGAGATAAGCGATCACGGACGTTGCCGAGAGTGACTCCTGGGACTCCTTCCCGTGAAAGATAGCAATCTCAGCGGCGCGCCCGCAGACCCAGGCCCCGAGCATCGCGGCATCCCGGGGTGAATGACCGCTTCCGATCAGGGCCGCGCAGACACCGGTCAGGACATCCCCCATTCCACCGCTTCCCATGCCGGGATTACCGGTGCTATTGAAGACAGGGGGGGCATCATGCTGCGCAATGATCGTGCGAGCGCCCTTGAGCAGTAGGGTCACGGGATAATATTCGGCAAATTCCGAGGCCCACTCACGGCGGGAACGTCCTGCCCGGGCCTCAAGTCGCTCCATTTCACCCGGATGAGGAGTTAACAGGCGTAGTCCTGCACAGTGCAAGAGAATGGAAACATCCGTTGAGACTGCATTCAGTGCATCGGCATCCACGACACAGGGAAGGGGCGACTCAGCGATGATCCTGCGTAACTCCTGATCATGTTCACGGCCGAGGCCGGGTCCGAGAGCGAGCACGTCGTTTCGCTCCTTCATCACTTCGAGATACGAATCCACCCTCTGCACCATCACCTCAGGCACGCAGCTCCCGGCAAGGAGTTCATAGGAATCAGGAGTCGCGTAGAGCGTCACGAGCCCCCCCCCCGCATGGACGGCCGCAGCGGAAGAAAGTCGGGCCGCGCCAAGAAAACAAGGAGATCCGGCCAGAATGCCGATGCGACCATAGGTTCCCTTGAAGCTGTCAAAGTTCCGGAGAGGAAGCAGATGGCGGATCATTTCCGAAATGATCACGGACGCTGGATCTGAAACGGAATACGAGACTCCTGGCAGGGGAACCACAGCCAACCTTCCCACAACTGGGGTGGCGGTGTCTGCCACAAGCCCCGTTTTCACGGCCCCGAGGGTCACCGTAAAATCAGCCTGCACATAGGCACCAGGAATCTCGCCGCTTGTAGCATCAAGGCCTGAAGGGAGATCCACGGCGACCGTGGAGGCACCACGTTCCTTGCGGACCAGGTTGATCTCGTCGATCAGTTCTGAAACAACTCCACGGGGAGCACCGGTGGCGCCAATTCCCAGCAATCCATCCAGGAGAACGAGTGACCCGCTCGTTTGGGGAACGCCCTGCTGGATAGCGGTATCCTGAAGCAGTTCTAGATTCCGGCGTGCCAGCGGTGCCAGCTCATCGGCTGGAGCAGCAAGTCGTAGCACGACCCTCCAGCCGGCCTCAGCGAGATGACGCGCCGCGACAAGGGCATCCCCTCCGTTATTGCCCTTACCACAATAGACAACGAGCGTACCCGCCCCGGGAAAAAACTGGTGGATACTCCCGGCAATCCCCTCACCCGCAATCTCCATCAATCCGTCGGGAGTAGCCCCATTCCGAAAAGCCAGTTCCTCAGCTGCTTTCATCTGTTGGAATGTGAGGATCATGGGAACGGAAAAGATTACTCGCGCAGAGGCGCAGAGTTCGCAGAGAGGAATAGAGCTAAATCTTTCATATCGACCATATCACCAACTATTTTCACTCTCTGCGCCTCTGCGCCTCCGCGCGAGACTTTCTTAAATTCAGGCGCTAGGAAGAGTTTCGCCACGAAGGCTCAGCACCCGTAGCATCACCTCCTCGATGAGGTTGTTCGGGCAGGACGCTCCGGCTGTGATACCTACCTGAGCCTCCTCTCCAGACTTGGGAAGCCAGGGAACCTCCGAAGTGATCTCCTCTTTCTTGTGGAGGTCAAAGTGACGGATCAAATCAGCTGATTCAAGGCACTCCTGATTGCGAACGAAATAGGTAGGCACTATCTGCTCACCCATCTCGGCAAGGTGGGTGGTATTGGAGCTGTTATAACCTCCCACAACGAGCAGCAGATCCAATGGTCGTTCAGCAACCTTCCCGCCCAGCAACTCCTTCAAGGCATCCTGACGCTCTTGGGTGGCACCGCAGATAGTATCAAAGAGACGAAAGTTCGCGTCACTCCCGTCACGGGCAAACACCGCAGCCTTCAGCTTGCGCTGCACTTCTTCCGTCTCCTCTCGGAGCATGGTGGTCTGGTTCGCCACTCCGATTTGGTTCAAATGAAAATCGGGATCAAATCCCTCCGAGAATCTGCCGGAAAAAGCGCTAAGAAATTCCTCACGGCTTCCCGCTCCACGGATGTAGTCACAAACTCGGTCTGTCTCGGCAAGATTCAGAACGATCAGATAGCGACCGTTTCCGAAACCCAGGGCACGGGAGGCGGTGGCACGTGTTTCCTCGTGGGAAGCCTTCCCATGAATGATGGAAGTGACATCCTCGGTCGCATTCTGACGGACGCGCTTCCAGACGCTCATCACATCGCCGCAAGTCGTGTCCACAATCCGGCAACCATGCCGCTTGATCTCCTCGAGCAAGCTGACTTCGGCACCAAAAGCAGGAACGATCACCACATCCTCGGGCCCCAGATTCTCGACATGGGGGCGGCCGGAGGCGTCCAGAAGATTCCGAATACCAAGGGCCGCGATCTGAGCATTGACCTCGGGGTTGTGGATGATCTCCCCGATGAGAAAGAGGCGGGATTCAGGGAAGACCTTGCGTGCGGCATAGGCAAGGTCGATGGCTCGTTCCACGCCGTAGCAGAAGCCAAATTGCTTGGCCAAACGGATCACGGTTTTTCCCGTCTGCAGGACGGATCCCTCAGCACGCACCCTCTCTACGAGACTGCTGTGATAGTGATGCTCGACCTGCTCCTGCACTCGGGCCATGACCTCCGGGGTACGGAGGTTCACTTTCACAGAGGCTGCAGGAGGAATGCTCAAACGTTATTCTTACTGCAAGACCGCAGCCTTGATTTTTTGGAAATAACTGGGCGAAGTCATTTCCCCGTTCGGGAGGTCTGGGTCATTATAATCCTGCGGGCGGGGAGTCTTGGCTCCCAAAGTGGCATCCTCAGGCTGGGTGTTGGCAATCTTCACTGGTGTACCAACACGGGTCAGTTCCCAGAAATCTCCAGCATCATTGGCATGGAGGCGGACGCAACCGTGCGTCTTGGGCGTCGGCCAGACCCATCCCTGGTGGAAACCATAGCCGGGAGCGAATTCAACCCAATAAGGCATCGGATAACCGACATACCGGCCCTTGGCACTGCCTGCCTCGCAAGGAACAATGGCATCCCTCATCACGGCGAATCCATAGCTGCCTGAACGCTTGTTTCGCTCTTTGCGGGTGACGCAGAGGTTTCCTTTGGGGGTGGACTTGGATGGCATGCCGACGCAGCAGGCCGTCACAAGCAGGGGCCTGTTCCCCTCCATGACGTACACCATCTGCTTGTTCAGCGAGACCTTGACCACCACATCATTGAGATTCTTCGGTCTGTAAGCTGGCTGATCGTAGGTGGTACGGAATGCCGTTGTGGCACAACCACTGAGCAGCAGAAGGGGTAAAAGCAGTAGCGGCTTAAAATATTTCATGGCAATAGGAAAACCCGAAAAGGGAGTCGTGTCAAACGGGGCTTTTCGCCGGCTAACGGGATAAAGGCTTGCTGGTCATTTTGAATCGGCAGCCCGGGCTCATCGAAAAATCACCAGGCAGGTGAAAACTTGTTCTTTCGCCCTCCCCTCCGTATCCTCAATTTGAGGTACAGATGATGAAGGCCGACGATTACAATTACGCGATGGAGAACACGCGCGTCGTGCATGCTCCAAGCAACGCGATCGAGACCTATGGGCAAACTAGCTTCCGCTTTCGTCTGGTCACCGAGCCGATGGATGAGATCGGAAGCGTCCGGATCCGCAAGGGGATGATCCATGCGGAGCGTCCCCGGATCCTCGCCCCACAGTACATCAGCAAGCTCCTGCTGGATGGCTTTGGGGAAAGGGCCCGTGATTTTGCTGGATGGATGGAGGATCAGAAGGACTTCCACATCTTGCGCTACGGCTTCTCGCTGAGAAAAACCGACCTTTCGGAAAGTCTGCTCCGTGAGCCCAAGGAGGAAGTCCTTGGGCGTCTCGAGCAGGAGATACGCCGGAACGATGACCCGATGGATGCCTTGATCGAAGGGATCGACGATGCCTGGGAAGTCTGTCTGATGAAATTCACCATGGATCTCATTCAGCGCTCGGCTGGCGGTAACATGGCTGAATGGAAACGCCGAGGCCTGATCTGATTTTCACCACCCGCTCACTACCCTTATGAGAACCTTCAAATTCGTCACCCTCCTCATACTAGGCCTCCTGATTTTCGGGACAGCCAGTTTCTTCGCCTACGAGCTTTTCATTAAGCCGAACAGAGCAGAGAAGAAGGAAAAGGCGGCGGAAGCCGCAGCACCCAAAGGAACACCCACGCCAGATCCGGGTGCCCCGGACCTCCAGCGCCTGCAGGGTCTTCAGGGAGCAGGAAAGACCGTGGAGGCGCGGGATGGACTGAAGGCATGGATCGAAGCCCACCCTCAGTCACCTCTCCTTCAAGAGGCTCGCAGGCAGCTTGGCGGATGTAACATGGTCATCCTCTTTCAGCCTGCTGAAAACCCCTCACTTATCACCTACACTGTGGTCAAAGGGGATTCCCTGGCTAAGATTGCAAGCAAGCATCAGTCCAATGCCGAGCTGATCCAAAAGGCAAACGGCCTCCCTAACATCAATCTCCAGATCGGCCAGCAGTTGATTGTGCCTACTTTAAAACCCTCCCTGGATCTCGATCGTAAGACAAAGACGCTGACGCTACTCAATAATGGTACCTACCTGAAAGAGTACACGCTTCTTTCTGCACCGGCGGCACCCAAGATACCGTCCAACACCGCATCCAAAGTGCTCGATAAAGTGGCCAGCGCAGGATCCAAGCGTATTGCCTTTGGTGATAAAGCCTACGCCGAGAGCGACCGCATCATTATCCTGACGGGTGCTCCCGCAGTTGTCGGATATTCGGTGCCGGCTCCAGCATCGGCACCGACGCCTTCACTTGCCCCTAGTTCAAGCCTGACGAACGCATCCCAGACCAATACGGCCGCCACGAACGCCGTGACGAATGCACCCGTCATCCCAGTTCCCACTCCGGAGCCCATGCCCGGCGGGTATGTGCTCTCCACCGAGGATATGCTTGAGCTCTTTCCGCTCGTCTCACGGAATACTCCAGTCATCATCCACTGATCCTTTTTCTTCACCCCGAATCCTCCGATTTATGAACGTCCAGCCTCTCGATTTTGAACTATCCATTGCCGACCTTGAGAGTCGAGTTGCCGAACTGGCAGAGCGTCGTCCCTCGGAAGATCCCCTTCTTGTCGCCGCCCGGGAGGATCTTGAGAAAGAGCGTAAGGCTCTCTACGGCAACTTGACACCGTGGCAGCGCGTTCAGATCGCGCGTCACCCGACCCGCCCCTACTTTCTCGATTATGTCGCTGCATGCGTAACTGACTTTGTAGAACTGCATGGCGACCGTCTCTTTGGTGATGACAAGGCAATGCCGGCCGGCATCGGCCGGATTGGTGGCCATCGCTGTGTCATCATCGGACAGCAGAAGGGCCGCGATGTGAAGGAGAATGTGCTCCGCAACTTTGGCAGCCCTCACCCGGAAGGGTACCGCAAAGCCCTCCGCCTCATGCGCATGGCCGAGAAATTCAAGCTTCCCGTAGTCTGCATCATCGATACCCCAGGCGCCTATCCAGGAGTCGGCGCCGAGGAGCGCCACATCGCTGAGGCGATCGCCGTGAACCTCAGGGAAATGATGGTCCTAAAGACCGCCATCGTGGCCGTCGTGATAGGCGAGGGTGGCAGCGGCGGAGCACTGGGAATCGGCGTGGCCGACCGCGTTCTCATGCTTGAGAATTCCTACTACTCCGTCATCTCTCCCGAAGGATGCGCCGCCATTCTCTGGAAGCACCGTAAACACGCACCAGAGGCCGCCGCAGCACTTAAGCTGACCGCCGATGATCTTCAGGAGTTCGGCCTCATCGATGGAGTGATTCCCGAACCGATGGGCGGGGCACACCGGGACACCGCCGCAATGGCATCCATCCTCACCGACACCATTTCCTCCACCCTGGAGCACCTTGCCAAAATCCCGATGAAGAAACTCCTCGAAGACCGCTACAGCAAGTTCCGCAGGATGGGCGTGTTCTCCGAGTAGGACTTCTTTTTTTTTGCGCCCTCTCCGTTGCCGGCAACAGGGCTGATCACGAGTGTAATTTCCCCTCGTGGTGGATGAGCACTGTAGTGGGCTGCAAGTACCGAGGGACTTCCGTGGCGGTACTCCTCGTGGATCTTTGTGAGTTCCCTAGAGACACAAAGTCGGCTTGCAGGTGCGATGGCAACGAGATCTTCCAGGCAGTCAATAAGGCGGTGCGGCGACTCAAAATAGATGCTCGTCATGGTGAGAGATACCGCCTTGCGCAACTCCCCTCGCCTTCCAGAGCCAGAAGATGGAAGGAAACCACAAAAGACAAAGGGAACGGGCGGTAATCCGCTGCCTACAAGGGCGGTCACGACGGCACTGGGTCCGGGCAGCACCGTGTAATGGATCGCTTCCGTAATGCAGGCCCGAACGAGTCGAAAGCCGGGGTCACTAAGCGATGGAGTCCCCGCATCGGTCACCATGGCCAGTTTCTCGCCGGCTCTCATGCGCGCGACAAGTTCCGGAAGTCGTCGCTCCTCATTATGCTCGTGGAAGCTGACCAGTGGCTTGCGGACCTCAAGGTGGGAGAGTAGTTGGGAGGCCCTCCGTGTGTCTTCGGCAATCACCACATCGCAGAGACGTAGTGCATCCATAGCCCTCAGGGTCAGATCCCCCAGATTTCCGATCGGCGTGGCAATAAGGGTTAAAGGCAGGAGAATACTCTTGTCTCCTCCTGTCACCGTGTTTTTTTTGGCACTCTGATCTAAATCGTTCATAACCCTTCCGATTATTGCCCTCGACTCCCGCCTGTCGACCCTCGACTTACCCGAAGAAACCCTACCAGCCTTCAGCGACCTTGCTGACGAGTTTCTCCGCCATACGCTGGGCAGCAATCGGGTAGTTCATATTCTGGTTGGTGACCAGATCGGAGTTGACCCTGTCAGCCTCGGTGAAGAATGGGGTCACGCCGACAGCTGTTCCCTGCTGGAGAACGGCTCCGGTCGTGCGGTCAATCACACGGTAACTCACGGTAAGTGTCAGCTCGAACTCCGACGTCTGGAGCACGTTGTTCGCAAAGATACGCATTGGCTGGCGCTGCACGCTGACGATTGCCCCCTCGATGATCGCGTCAGCACGGTCGGCCGACTCGATCCTGTAAGTGCCATCCTGCTGGAACTGCTTGGCAACGGCATCAGCCGTCTGAGCCTCAAGCCGGGGAATGAGCGTCTGATTTTTGAAGGTATTAACGGCTATGGTAGTCACCCGCCGCATCGGTGTTGGCTTGATCTCGCCTAGGTGGTAACCGCAACCGGAGAGGGAAAACAACAGCGGCAGGAAGAGGAACGCCTTTTTGGAGATCATGGTGCGAGAGGGGTCTTTTGATTAGGATTCTGGACCGGTGGCTCCTGAAGAGGGATCGGATTGGCGTCCCGCATATTGCCCTTCATCTCAGGACGTGGAAGCGGGACTTCCTCACCCACAATCTCCTTGCGTGGGGGGCCGTCATAGTTAGCAAGGGCACTGGACTCGACTTGAGCCTGAAGTCGGCGGCGCTCCGCCAACCGCTCACCGGTTTCCGGACGCTCCTGCCCGGTTCGGAGGGCATCCTCCCCATAGAGGGCCTTGAGTTCGTCGAGTCGGGTTTTGGCTACGGTTGCATCCTCACTTTGAGGGAAGCGTCGGATCACATCGTTGTAGTAGATTGAGGAGGCCTTGAATTCCTTGTTGAAGTCATAGAAGCGGGCCACCCGCAGTGTATCGGCCGACTCCTTGGAGACCATGCTCTTCATATTCAGACCAGCCTGGGGAACCTTTTCACTGTTAGGGTACTGAAGAAGGAAATCCTGATAGTTGTTCTGGGACTCCTTGAGCGCGGAGAGATCCTGGGATTTTCCGGTCATTCCAAGCCGCTGATAGACATAGCCGATCTGGTAGGAGGCGGTGGCACATGCGGAACTGTTGGGGTATTTATCCAGGACTTTTTGATAGGCAGCGATGGCTTCTTGGGCCTTCCCTTGCTTCTCCTTGGCGAGTCCCAAGTTGAACTGCGTCACCGGCGCATGCTTGCTGTACGGAGAAACCTTAAGGATCGCCGCATACATCTCCTCCGACTTTTCCATGGAAGAGGCCAAGGGTATGCCGAGAAACTTCACCTTCATCCCCTTGAGGTAAGCATTGGCGATGTCGATCTGGTCGGCAACGGCCTCCTCGAAATTCTTTGTCTGCGGATACTTCTGAAGGAGCGTCTGGTACTCCTTGAAAGCCGCATCGAAACTACCGCTCTGCTTGAGTTGTTTCGCGAGCCCAAACTGAGCCGCCGGCGCCTCGGCACTCTTTGGGGAACTACGGGCGATGTAGCGATAACTCTTGATGGCATTCTGCGCATCACCTGAATCAGCAAAGGCATCGGCTGCGGTCAACTGGTCAGCGGCTGTTGCTGAAGAGATCAGGCTGTTAGTGATCGATTGCGACTTCACAAGGCCCTCGGATTCGGCATGGAGTGAAAGGGGGACGCCCGCAAGAAGAACAATCGTCGACAGGCATTTCAAAAGCCTCTGCCGAAGTGGAAAATTGTGTCCTATGATTATCATCCGAGTCTGAAACGCTAGGGAAAGAGACCCTCCAGCGTCAAGAAAGCGCTCATCATAGAGAGCGGCAGGGCTTCAGTGGGGTTACTCGGGCATCTTCCCCTGTCATCGGGCAGTTTTTTGTGTGACTGAAAAAATTAGGTGAATCGGAGGTGATCCAAAACAGGAACATTGAAAAAACAGCTTCTTTCCCGCAGTGGAAAACTCTGCTATTATATGATCCTAGATCGTATGAAAACTTCCAAAAAAGCCAAAACCGCAACCACGAAGTCCAAGGCGTCCTCCGGAGTCAGTAAGGTGCGCCAGTCGATCCTCGATGCTTACATCGCCCAGCTTCAAAAGACTGGAAAGGCACATGTCTCAGTACACAGCCTTTGCCTCGATTTGAAGATCCGCGAAAAGGAGTTCTACGGCGAATTCCCCTCTCTGAGTGCCGTGGAGAAGCACTTTTGGAAAGAGTGGATTGAAAGGATCATCGACGCGGTCTCCTCCGGGAAAGAATGGGGAGCCTTCAGTGCCAAGGAACAATACCTCGCCTTCCTCTTTGCTTTTGCAGGTGAGGCGCTGGAGCACCGTTCCCTGCTTGAGCAGCGCTTTGCAAAACTCACCCTCCTCTGCAGTCCGGACACCCTTGATGGCTTGAAGAGCTCATTCAAGGACTTTGCTGTTGGTATCATTGCACGCGGCATGGAGAGCGGTGAGATCGCCCATCGAGGCCCGTTGGGAAATGTCTACCCGGAAGTTCTCTACATCCATTGGCGAAGCGTACTGGAGTATTTTCTCAAGGACGAGAGCACGAGATTCGAGAGGACCGACGCCTTCATCGAGAAGACCGTGGAACTCGCCTTCGACCTCCTGCGCACACAGGCCGTTGATTCGGCTGCCGACCTCATCCGCTTCCTTCTTCCTCAGATCACCCGCTTCGGGAAACACTGACATTGAAAAAACAGAAATCCTCCTCCGTCGGCAATAGCGCTGAGGGAGGGGAAAAGCTCCTGAACAAGGGGGATAAAAGAATACCCCAGGATTCGATCAAGAGCACACCGATCAGCCGCATGGCGGCACTCGGCGGAACAGGGGCCAAGGTAGGCATCAACTACCTCAAGTATTACGGCAAGCGCGCCATGGCAGGGGGCGCCGCTTCATCGAAGGAAACACACGCCCTTGAGCGCGACGAGAAAAACGCCGGCGCGATCTACGATACCTTCAGCAAACTGAAAGGTGGCCCGCTGAAACTAGCGCAGATGCTCAGTATCGACAAAAATCTCCTTCCTCCCGCCTACGCACGGCAGTTCGTCCAGGCCCAGTACTCCGTCCCTCCCCTCTCCTATCCGCTGGTGGCGCGCACCTTCCGGCGGGATTTCGGCAAGGATCCACTCGATCTCTTCGAGACCTTTGGGCGCGAAGCCGCCCACGGGGCGTCAATCGGTCAGGTTCACAAGGCTTCCCTCAAGGGCAAGCAGTACGCCGTCAAAGTCCAGTATCCCGGCGTAGCCGATAGCCTGAAGAGCGACCTGCGCGTAGTGAAACCGATCGCCTTGCGCATCCTGGGCCTCCGTGAGCGCGATGTGGACCTGTACTTCCACGAGGTCGAGACACGCCTCCTCGAGGAGACGAACTACGAACTCGAACTGGAACGCTCCATTCATCTCTCCAAAGCCTCGGCTCATTTGCCGAATGTGGAGTTCCCCGAGTACCACCCGGAACTCTCCTCCCGTAATATCCTCACGATGAAATGGATCGACGGCATGCCGTTGGATCAGTTTGCCGATGGGGATGCTACTCAAGTGGAACGCGATAGCATCGGTCAGGCTCTCTGGGACTTTTATGCCCATCAGGTCCACGACCTGAACCTCTTCCATGCCGACCCCCACCCAGGCAACTTTCTCGTGAGCGGAAAGAATCTCTGCGTCCTTGATTTTGGCTGCACCAAGCAGATCACCCGTGAGTTTTACAGGAAGCAGTTCCGCTTCCTGGACCCCGCTATTCCCGATAATCCGGTGCTTCTGGAAGAGGCTCTTCGCGATCTCGACGTGATCATTCCTAGCGACAAGGAAAAAGAAATCACCCAGATCATGATGCTCTGCCGGACTTGGCTGGACCTGCTTGCCCTCCCTTTTCGATCAGGCAACTTCGACTTCGGGGATCCTGTCTTCCTGAAATCAATCTACGACCTCGGCGACGAGAATAGGAAGGCCGACAACCTTCGCACCATGAAGGGGAAGCGTGGATCTCCCGACACCATCTACGTGAACCGCGCCTTCTTCGGCCTCTACAGCCTCCTCGGGAGGCTCAGGGCGAGAGTGAAGGTTTCCCTACCCGAGTGGCTCAACCAATAAAAAAGGGCGGGGCAAAAAAAACGCGGGGCTGGAGGGCCCCGCGCTTAGGTAGCGCTTCCGCACTTCCTGATTTTTTAAAAGGGTAATCTGCTTACTTCTTCTCTGCGGAAAGGCCGAGACCCAGCCATCCAACTCCCGCGAAGATGAGCTCGATACCAAGGAAAAGACCGAGCATGTAAAGACCCGTGCCTGGCCACTGGGAGATGATCAGTCCGCCCAAGATGACGGAGATAGCCGCGCTGAAGAGGACCCAACCGGCTCCCTTGTGATGACGCATCTTGAAGGCAAGGAAGGCACGAAAGATACCGCCGATCAGGATGGCCCAGCCGAGGAAGAGGGTGAAGGCGATGGCTGCCTTGAAGGGATGTGCAATAAAGACGTACCCGGCGACGCCATAGGCGATTGCGACAAGGGCATACCAAAGGTGGCTCTTCCATCCGCCGATCGTGAAGAGCTTGATGAGCTGAAAGGCACAGGCAAACATCAAAATAAAGCCGATGAAGGTGGCTATGGCAGCAGTCGCAACAAGTTGGTCACCAAGGGCAATGAAGCCGAGCAGGATCATGGCGATGCCGCCGGCAATCGCCCAACCGCGGGATACTGGTGGAAGTGGAATCTGAGGGATAGGGGAAGTCGTGTTGTCCATAGCAGGCCTTTATGGCCCCCCCCTCACCTGATGACAAGGTATAAAGGATAAACCGCGTTGTGCCCAAAAGCGTGCTTGGCGTGCCGCCCCAATGGATATTCCCCAGGTAGTCAGTGTGTTTTACTCCCCTTGGGCAGGCTTTTTCCGAGGGCGATAAGATGCCCTACCTGGGTCGCGCATTGTTCCAGCATGGCGGGGGCGCGGCGCCGAAGATCCTTATCGGGTACGGACTCTTCCAACGCAGAAAAAAAGGCCTCGATGCCGAGTGCCCTGACTTCCTCTGCTCCGGGTCCGAGTGAACCGCAGATCGCGATCACCGGGATACCCAGTTTCCCAGCGACAGCCGCCACGCCCGCCGGCGCCTTGCCGAAGGCGGTCTGCCCGTCCATACGCCCCTCGCCGGTGATCACAAGATCGCATCCGGTGATCCTTTGCCCGAGCCCTATGGTGGACGTGACAAGCTCCGCACCGGGACGCATCAGGGCGTCCAGAAACGCAACCAGCCCGGCTCCAAGCCCCCCGGCGGCTCCTGCACCGGGCAACCGTGCGACATTGATCCCCAAATCCTTTCGGATCACGGCAGCCAACCTCTTCAGTCCCTCATCAAGATGTTTCACCATAGCCGGGGTGGCCCCCTTTTGGGGGCCGTAAACGACTGCGGCTCCGCGCTGACCGCAGAGTGGATTGCTGACATCGCAAGCAACGGAGACAGTTACCATTTCAATCCTCGGATCGCGCCCGGTGACATCGATCCTGGCCAACCTCGTCAGCGCCCCACCCCCTTCATCCAATTCGCGGTTATGGGAGTCATAAAACCTGACGCCTAACGCCCGGGCCATGCCCATCCCCCCGTCGTTGGTCGCGCTGCCTCCGATGCCGACGAGGATCTCCTTGACGCCCTGGTCAAGGGCAGCGCTGATCAGCTCACCGGTGCCACGCGTACTGGTAAACATGGGGTTGTATTCGCCGGGCTTAAGAAGGGTGAGACCGCTCGCCATCGCCATCTCGATCACCGCCTTGTGCCCATCGCCAGTGATTCCAAAGGCGGAGTTGATCCTGCGTCCGAGAGGATTGTGAACCCGACACCTGATCAAGCGCCCCCGGGTTGCCTCGACGATGGCCTGGACGGTTCCGTCACCGCCGTCGGCCATCGGAATCTTCAGCACCGACGCGCGGCGCAGTGCCTTCTTCAACCCGCGCCCGATGCACTCGGCAGCCTCCGAGGCCGTCAGACTGCCTTTGAAAGCATTCGGAACGACGGCTATCTTCATGAATCCACCGGATCCACCTAGTCTTTCGCTGCGCCTTTCTTCGCCCGCTCGAACCAGGAGAAGCAGACGGGAATAATGAAGATGGCGACGAGTGTCGATGCGAGCATGCCTCCGACAACGGTCGAGCCGAGCACTCGGCGCGACACGGCACCAGAGCCTGTGGCAATGCAGAGCGGCACGCAGCCCAGGATAAAGGCAAAGGCGGTCATCAGGATCGGACGCAATCGGAGTTTGGCCGCATCGAGCGCCGCCTGGATCACAGGCTGACCACGCTCCACCTCCTCCTTGGCGAACTCCACGATCAGGATCGCATTCTTGGCGGCCAGACCGATCAGCATGATGAGACCGATCTGCGCGTAAACATCGTTATCCATGCTTCTCCCCCAGAGCGCGATGATGGCTCCGAAGACTGCGATCGGAGTACACAGGAGAACGCTGAAAGGAAGCGACCAGCTTTCGTACTGCGCGGCCAGAATGAGGAAAACGAAGAGTAGCGACAGGGTAAAGATGGCCGTGGGCGGGATACCCTGAGAGGCAAGCTTCTCCTGAAATGACATTCCGAAGTAATCGAAGCCCATGCCGGGGGGCATGGTGGCCTTGAAGGTCTCCTCGAGGGCCTTCATCACCTGACCGGTGCTCACACCGGGAGCTCCGTTGATGTTGATCTGGGCGCAGTTGAACATGTTAAAGCGCATGGTGAATTCCGGCCCCTGCATCGGCTTCACCGTCAGGAGACTTGAAAGCGGCACGGCATCCCCCTTGTTGTTTCGGACATAGAAGAGCGAGGCATTCTTGGGGTCGGTGCGGCTGGTACCCTCCGCCTGGATGTACGCGTAGTACTGGAGGTTGAACCTGTTGAAGTAGTTCACAGGCACGCCACCCAGGAAGCACTGGAGCGTCCGATAGGCCTCGCTCAGATCGACACCCAGCATCATGCAGAGAGCCGGATCGATGACCATGGAAACCTGGGGAACGGATGGGAGGTACGTCGAGGTGACCGATCCGATCTCGGGGCGCTTCTTGATGGCAGCCATGAAGAGACCGAAGTTCTTCTCGAGAAACTGCGGATCGATCCCTTCGCGATCCTCCAGAATGAAGGTGGTGCCTCCGGAGGTGCCGATGCCGGGAATGGCCGGCGGCGGGAAGCAGAAGTTGATGGCTCCGGGCACGGGAGCGATCTTTTTGTTGATGGACTGGAGCAGGCTGAAGGCGTCCTGACCGGGAGCCTTGCGCTCATCCCATGGCTTGAGGGTGATGAAGTAGAAGGCGCTGTAGGTTGTCTGGACCCCGCTCAGGAGGTTGAAGCCGACGATGGTCGTGACATGCTCGACTCCCGGCATCTGGCTGATGATGTCGGAGACCTGCCTGGAGACTTGGTCGGTGCGCTGCTGGGAGGAAGCATTCGGGAGTTGGGAGAAGGCGTAGAGGTAGCCGTTGTCCTCTTCGGGAACAAAGGAGGTCGGCAGCTTGGAGCCGAAGAGCCCGGAGAGGGCCACCATTCCAAGGAGCAGGAAGGCAGCCACGAAGCTCTTGCGA
>CANIBV010000002.1 GCA_947466005.1 Spartobacteria bacterium
ATAGGTGTCGTCATTCGCTTGGGCATCCGAAGTGACGAAGCTCGGCCCTCCCATCAAAGCACCCGGCACTGTCTTCCGGATGGCTTGCGCGGCTTGTCCGTAGAGGGCGCCAAAATCTCGCGGATCGACCCGCTGTCCATCAGGCTCCTCGCCCAGTTCGTGACGACTGACCGGATACCCAACTCGCTTCACATACTCCGCAAGGCCGGCGCCGTTCTCAGGGGTGTCGTAGAAGACGGGGATGGGTAGCATCACGGGAAGTCCTCGGGTAATGCCGGAGCGAAAGATCCGATCGATGCCGGGTTGCTCCACCTTCGGATCGCGGTCGCCCTCGCGATGCCACGGATCGGTCGAGGAGGCAAAGGTGATGGTCTGCCCTTTGTTGGGTTGATGAATCACACGGTCGTCAAATGAGAATCGATCTGCCTGACCCGCGCAGATCTCCCGGATGGCATACCCCAGATGATCGCGGGGATCCGTGGAGCCTGGCAACGCCGTCTCCGAACCCTCCGTCATCCAGATCCGGAGGTAGCGGGCCTTCACGGCATGATTCGCCAACCTCAGGAACTGGTCGCCTCCTTTTCCGGCGCCAACGCTGCCTTGGGAAAAAGTGTGCCAGACGTGAGAAAAGAAACTTCCGGGATGCCCACCGAAATAAACGCGCCCCTTGGTGGCGTACTCGACCCGAAACTTCGTGGCGAACGGCTCCGCCCATTGGATCCTGATCGCATTGATCGGAACGGGTTTCCCTAAATCGAGAACCACCCACTGGGGATGCCTACCATCCGATTCCCCCGTGCACGGTTTACACAGGTAGGGATTGCTCTTCCAGAAGGTCTTCGGATCGCCGTCGTCGAGCCTCGAATAGCCGTCGTCATTGGCCTCATCAAGGGTATTGCCACGCCGGGGCAGCTTGTAGCCGTAGGAGAGCAGGATCGGATGTGCTGGGTCAGGCTTGGCCTCAGATAACCAGTACCCCTGCCGCTGCTGAGGATCGCTCCAAGTACCCTTGGGATTCCAGTGCCACGCCTCCACCGCGAGCTCAGTGCGAAGTCGGATGGAAACCGGCCCAAGGCCCGCCCGAAGCATCTTTTTCACGCTCTGGGGGGAGAGCATGGGCCCGGTCTCCCCCTGCCAGTGACCGTCGAGCCCAGCTCCCAGCGCCTCATGCGGGTCAAACTTCGCCGTGGGATGACTTCCCAACTCCACCCTCACTTCACAGGGCATCGTCCCGGCTGCACGAAGAAATCCACTAAGCAGGAACAGGAGCAGCAAGAGTCTTTCCAATTTCATGGCGGTATTTTTCACCTGTGAATCTGAACTAGAGCATTTTTGATTTATTCTGACGCTCGCAAAAAGGGTGAGGGGGAGAGAATGAATCTGGAACTCAGGAACTCAGGAAATGAATGAGACTGGCGAAGTGTCATGACAACGATGAAAGAACCGAGGACTCCTGCTCCATGGACGTAAGCAGAGAGTCTCTGTAGAGAGAACGTCTGCCTTCTTGGCATTGCTTTCCACCAATTGACAGTTTAGTTCTGCATTTCCCTTCCTGAGTTTATGAGTTCCATATTAATCATGCAGTCTCCCCTCAAGCGACAGATTGACCAGAAGATGCTCTAACTGACCCAAAGCGTACAGGCCTTCAATCCGTGTTTGGAAGTCGAGGGTCGATAGTCGAACGTCGAGGGTGCAATCAGCAGGCAGTATAAAGTGGGACGAAGGTCGAACAGCCCAACAGCCTATCCACCTAGAAAAGGAACAGCCCACGACCGTTTCTGGTCGCGGGCTGCGTCTGGGTGGGGCCTCGGGAGGGAAATCTACCGGTAGAGGGATTTTAGATGCGGAGCCATGAGATTGACCCTCCACCGCATGGCGACGAGAGGATTTTGTGTCCCGGCAAGGCGCCCAAGCGATAAGCGTAGTAAACCTACGGTAAGTGCAGGGCAACGCCGCCGGGGCGCAACAAGCCTCCTTCGCCTACCACTCGAGTTGGCCGGCGTTCTGATACGACGTCACCTTGGTCTCGAAGAAGTTGGCTTCCTTGGAGAGGTCGGCCACCTCGCTCATCCATGGGAACGGGTTCTGGCTTCCGAACTCGGGGGCCATATTTAGGCGGTCAAAGCGGCGATCCGCGATGTACTGGACGTACTCACGGAAGAGGCCGGCATTCAGTCCGAGGATTCCGCGCGGCATGCAATCCTGGGCGTAGGCGACCTCAAGCTCGACAGCCTTGAGTATCATGGCGCGGACCTCTGCTTCGAGCTCCGGGGTCCATGCATCGGGATTCTCGGCACGGATTCCGTTGATGAGGTCGATGCCGAAATTCAGGTGGATCGACTCGTCGCGCATGATGTACTCGAACTGCTGGCCGACGCCGACCATCTTGTTCTGGCGCTTGAAGGAGAGGAGCATCACAAATCCGCTGTAGAAGAAGATGCCCTCCATGATGACGTAGAAGCCGACAAGGTTCTTGAGGAAGGTCTGCAACCCCTCATTCGTCTCGGTCGAGAAGCCTTCCTCCATGATGGCGGAGGTGAGGGTCATCTCGAACGCATCCTTGTCGTGGATGGAGGTCACCTCGTGGTACATGTTGAATACCTCGCGCTGATCGAGCGAGAGGCTCTCCACGATGTATTGGAATGTGTGCGTGTGGATGGCTTCCTCGAAGGCCTGACGGAGCAGGTACTGGCGAGCCTCGGGATTGGTGACGTGCTTGAAGATCGCTAGCACGATGTTGTTGCCCACAAGGCTCTCGGCAGTGCTGAAAAAACCGAGGTTGCGCATGATGACCTGGCGCTCCTCAGGGGTAAGTCGGTTGGACTTCCAGAGCTCGATGTCGCGCTGCATGGAGATCTCGTTCGGCATCCAGTGGTTGGAGCAGCCCTTGGTGTAGTAATCCCAGGCCCAGGTGTACTTCAGGGGCATGAGCTGGTTCACATCGACCTGCTTGCAGTTGACGAGACGCTTCTGGTCGGGGTCGATCCGCTTACTGAGGTCGTGGAAGGTGGCGGGTTGGGAGGATGAGTTGCAGCAGGACATGGTATGGTTTCTCCAGGGGTTTGTTTAATCTAAATGGATCTTACTGGGACTGCCAGTGGGTAAATAACGAAGGGGTGCTTCTAAGGTTGTTTTTACTGACAGGCCTCGCACTCACCGCCGTTGCGCATCGCCTCGATGCTGCAGGCCTGGGCCTGTTCGGGGGTGAACTCCTTCTCATTTGTCTTGGACTTGGGCTGGTTGACCCAGTTGGGGCGGGCCTGGCTGGTGCTCTGCTCCACTGTGGAGGCGGCTGTGGCGCGCAGGTAGTAGGTGGTCTTGAGACCCGTCTCCCAGGCGTGAATGTACATGTCGTTGAGCTTACGGCCGTTCGGGGCGGCAATGTAGAGATTCAGCGACTGACCCATGTCGATCCACTTCTGACGGCGGCTGGCGCACTCGATGTACCAGCCTGGCTCCACCTCAAAGGCGGTGCGGTAGATCTCACGGATATTCTCGGGAATGCGGTCGATGCCGAGGATGGATCCATCCATGTACTTGAGTTCTTCGAGCATCTTGCGATCCCAGAGACCAAGAGCCTTGAGATCCTCGACGAGGTAGCTGTTGATGACCGTGAAGTCGCCGCTCAGGTTACCCTTGGCGAAGAGGTTCTTGAAGGTCGGCTCGATCGACTGGGAGACACCGGTGATATTGGAGATGGTCGCGGTCGGGGCGATCGCCATGGTGTTGCTGTTGCGCATGCCGTGCTTGCGAACGGCAGAGCGGATCACATTCCAGTCCAGCGTGCTGGAGCGGTCCATGGTCACAGGGATGCCGCGCTCCTGCTCGAGGAGATCGATGGTGTCGATCGGAAGGAGGCCACGATCCCACTTGGAGCCCTTGTAGCTCTCGTAGGCACCGCGCTCGGCGGCAAGCTCCGTGGAAGCCTGAATGGCAAAGTAGGAAATCGCCTCCATGCTGGTGTCGGCAAAGGTCACCGCCTCCTGGCTGGCGTAGCTGATCTTGAGCTTGTAGAGGGCGTCTTGGAAGCCCATGAGGCCGAGGCCAACCGGACGGTGGCGCAGGTTGGCGTTCTTCGCCTCGGGAGTGGGATAGTAGTTGATGTCGATGACGTTATCGAGCATCCGCATGGCGGTCCGGATCGTCTTCTCGAGGAGGGGGAGATCGAGGCCGTTCTCATTGACGTGCAGGGGCAACCCGATGGAACCGAGGTTGCAGACAGCCGTCTCCTCAGCCGAGGTGTTGAGGAGGATCTCCGTGCAGAGATTGGAACTGTGGACCACGCCCACGTGATCCTGGGGAGAGCGCAGGTTGGAGGGATCCTTGAAGGTGATCCAGGGGTGGCCGGTCTCAAAAACCATCGAAAGGATCTTGCGCCAGATGGAAGCAGCCTCGACACGCTTGAAGAGAGGCATCTCACCACGGTCAGCCATGGCCTCGTACTCGCTGTAACGCTCCTCGAAGGCGCGTCCATAGAGGTCGTGGAGATCAGGTGCGTCGCTCGGGCTGAAAAGGGTCCACTGGGCGTTCTCCTTGACCCTCTTCATGAAGAGGTCGGGGATCCAGTTGGCTGTGTTCATGTCGTGGGTGCGACGACGCTCGTCACCGACATTCTTGCGAAGCTCGAGGAAATCCTCGATGTCCAGGTGCCAGGTTTCAAGGTAGGCGCACATGGCTCCCTTACGCTTGCCACCTTGGTTGACCGCGACCGCCGTGTCGTTGGCGACCTTGAGGAAGGGGATCACGCCCTGGCTCTCGCCATTGGTTCCCTTGATCAGGGAGCCGGTGGCTCGGACGTTGGTCCAGTCGTTGCCGAGGCCGCCGGCCCACTTGGAGAGCTTGGCGTCGTCGCTGATGCACTTGAAGATGTGATCTAGGTCATCCATCACCGTCGTCAGGTAGCAGGAGCTCAACTGGGGGTGGAGCGTGCCACAATTGAAGAGAGTCGGCGTCGAGGAGGTGAAGAGGAAGCTCGAGAGGAGTTCGTAGAACTCGATGGCGCGCTCGTTCTTGTGCTCCCCTTCATTGAGGGCGAGGCCGAGGCAGACGCGCATCCAGAAGAACTGTGGCGACTCGATGCGACGACCGCCGATGTGAATCAGATAGCGGTCGTAGATGGTCTGCAGTCCCATGTAGTTGAACTGGAGGTCACGGTCCGGCTTGAGGGCTGCGGCGATCTTCTCGAGGTCGAACTCCAGGAGTTGAGGGGAGAGACGGTCGGCGGCGATACCTTCCTGAAGGTAGGCCTTGAGGCGGGAGGCATGAGCGACAGTGATGTCGTGGTAGTGCTCGAATCCGGGCAGGGTCTCCCGATAAATCGTCTCCAACAGGAGACGCGCCGTGACGTAGCCGTAGGCGGGATCCATCTCGATACGTGACTTGGCGGCGAAGATCATCGCCTTCTCGATCTCGTCGATACGGACGCCGTCGTAGAGATTGCGCATGGTCTCGTCAGCCATCTCGCGGGCATCGCAGCGGTCTTCAAAACCGCGGCAGGCGCGGATCAGGGTGCGGCGGATGCGCTGAGGCTCGAGAACTTCCTTGATCCCGTCGCGCAGGGTGATGTGAATCTCGGCTTGGACTTGACCGGTGAGATCGCGGTCACCACGCAAGGCGCGGGCCTTGCGGCGGTCCTCACGGTAAATGATGTAACGACGGGCCACGTGGGTGTGTCCCTGGACCATCAACGCCTCTTCAACGGCATCCTGGACGCGCTCGATCTCAAGCTCTTCGCCACGGATGGCACGACCGAAAAGACGCTGAACAACAGCCGCCGTCACCGACAAGGAGGCCGCACGATCCTCGGGAGAGAGGGTGTAATCGCTCGGGATATCGCGGTCGGCCTTGAAAGCGCTCTCAACGGCCAGTCGAATGCGCTCTTCGTTGAAGGCTTCGGTGTGGCCATCGCGCTTACGGACGGTAAATTCACGACCCTGCATGGGGTCGACTCCGTTAAGGGAAAGTTGTCCGGAGAGAGGTTCCATGGGATCGATCTGAAGGGTTGAGGGGAGAGGCTTAGGGGTTTTTGGGAAAAGGTCCATAAAACACTACATGTTGTGTACCGTGGATCTGACGACCGCTATTTGTAGGTCATACAGCGACATCTGGTCAACGGGAATTGTGAGGGATTTTCTTTTTTTCTTTTTCTCTTTCGAGAGGGTGAAAATTGGGGTGTGACTGCTGATTTTCGGGTGGAAAAACCATCCCCGCAAGACGAAGAAGAGGTGCGGATAAATTAAAAAGAGGAAAAAGATTGCAGCCCCATTGAGGGAGCTAGTGGCTCTTTTTTATTGGCTGCGCAGGGTCACATCGTCCCCCGAGAGCAGAACAAGAGCCTCGCCGACCAAGAACAGTGATCCAGTGAGTAAAACAGGGGTTTGCCGGGCAACATCGGAGGACTCAACGGTCGCCATAGCCTGGCCAAGAGTTCCGTAGACGCGGGTGGGAACCCCCAGAAAGGCCGCTAACTCTGCCAAAAGCCCAGGATCCACCCCCCTCTCGGAGGCCACCGGAACCAGAAGAATTTCCTCCGCAAGAGGTGCAAGCTCAGCGAGCAGTGCCGCAGGATCCTTGTCGGCAAGTGCCCCAAAGATCAAGCGGCAGCGCTGCCCGCCGAATTCCTCCCTCCACGTGGCAACCAACTGACGCGCTGCATGGACATTGTGAGCCCCATCCAGAATCAGTTTCCCTCCGAGCAACCGTTGGAATCGCCCCGGCCATGTGACCGAGACAAGCCCGCGGGCGACTGACTCCTCCCTCAGTTCGAATCCCGCCGCTGACACGAGCGCCAGGGCCAACGCGGCATTGTGGCGCTGATGAGAGCCTGCCAGTCCCAGAGCGGTCGTCCGGGGAAGAGGCTCCGTGATCCATTGAATGGGGGTTCCAAGCTCTTCGGCCACGATGGCGAGGGCAGCGGCCACATCCGCTTCCTGGGAGGCAATCACGGTCGGAATACCCAATCGGAAGATTCCGGCCTTTTCCCGGGCAATCTCGGGGAGTGTCGCCCCAAGCCACTCGGTATGATCAAGCGCGATCGGCGTGATCGCACAGGCCAGCTTGGGAGCAAGATTTGTGGCGTCCAAGCGACCACCGAGTCCCGTCTCCAGAACAACAACCTCGCAGCCGGCGCGGTTAAAGAGGTCAAAGGCCAGCGCCGTCACCAACTCAAAGAACGTCGGTTGATCCGCCGTAATCCAGCCCTCAGTCGCTTCCTGAATTCTGCGTATCCCCTCCCCCAACTCCTCGGCGCCCGCATTCACCCCATCGATCCTGATCCGCTCCGAAAAATCGACCAGATGAGGAGAGGTGTAGAGGCCGACGCGATGACCCGAAGCACGGAGCAAGGATTCGGCAAAGGCGGAGACGGATCCTTTCCCATTCGTCCCGGCCACATGGAGACAACGGAGGCTCTTCTCCGGATTGCCGAGCGCCGCCAATAGTCGCTCCATACGTTCCAGACCCGGCCGAATGCCACGACTCTGGGTAGCCTTCAGCCAATCGAGGGGGGAGGAATCGGGGGACATGGAATAAGATCAAAACCTGAAAGCTGCCGTAACGGATGCGTAGCAACGGCCGGGCAAGCAAACTTGGAACATGAAAGATTCAGGTCTCAGCCTTCAGCTTTCATCCCTCTTCCTCCCACTACTTTCCCATCAGATGCCCGATGATCGTGATGATCGTCTCACGCATCTTGGAACGGGGGACAATCTCATCGACCAGGCCATGCTCGAGCAGAAACTCTGCGGTCTGGAATCCAGAGGGAAGCTCTTGATGGGTCGTCTCACGGATCACGCGTGGACCAGCGAATCCGATCATGGCCTTCGGTTCGGCCAGGGCGATGTCACCCAAGGTAGCAAAGCTCGCCATGACACCGGCCGTCGTCGGATTTGTCAGGACAGCGATGTAGGGAAGCCCTGCTTCACTGTGACGTGCGAGCGCGCCGCTGGTCTTGGCCATCTGCATCAGAGAGAGCACTCCCTCGTACATGCGGGCACCTCCGGAGGCGCAGACGATGATGATGGGGCGCTTGGCCTTTGTGGAGGCCTCGATCGTGCGGGTGATCTTCTCGCCCACCACCGAGCCCATCGTTGCGGCCAAGAAAGAGAAATCCATCACCGCCAAGCCGATGGGGTGACCCCCCATCTTTCCGGATCCGGTGATCACTGCGTCAATCAGGCCGGTTTTCTGGCGATAGGTCATGAGGCGATCCTCGTAGGTCGCCACTCCCTTGAAGCCAAGGGGATCGACCGCCATCATGGCTGCGTCACTCTCCTCAAAGGTCCCCTCGTCCACCAGCGTGGAGATCCGCTCATGGGCTCCCATCGTGAAGTGGTACCCGCATTTTGGGCAGACACGCATGTTCTCCTCGACGGCTAGATGATGCACCATCTCGGAGCATCCTGGGCACTTCGTCCAGAGCCCCTCCGGCATCTCACGTCGCTTCTTGTCAGAAAACTTCAGTGTCGGCTTTTTGAAAATCGTCATCGCGTTCAATTCTGCATTAAACCGGTGGCGAATGGGAAGCCTCGCCTCACGCGGGGAGTGAGGGTGAAAGGTATGAAACTACAAAGTGTGAAAGTTTTTTAGAGCACACCTTCCTGCTTTGAACTTCTATCCCCTCGCGATTGTTACCGCACAGACCTCCGAGGCCCCCTCCTCCCTCAGGATGGCGGCACAGGCGTCCAGCGTCGTCCCAGTCGTCGTGACATCATCCACTAGGAGAATCGTGGCATCGCTTGGGATGGCGCGCTTCAGGGCAAAGGCCCCTTCCAGATTTTCCATGCGTCTGGTCCTGTCAAATCCTGCCTGGGGTGCGGTGGCACGCGTGCGCTTGAGTGCCCTGATGACCGGGATTCCCAGCTTCTTTGCGAGACGGGAGGCAAGCAGTTCTGATTGATTGAACTCACGTTCCCTCTCCCTGAGGGAGTGAAGGGGGACAGGCACGATGACGTCGAATTCCTTTCCCTTTATCCTGGGATCCTCCAGAGCCGTCACAAGCAGATCACCCAGCAGGCAGATGAGACTCTGGTCCCGTCCATACTTGAATCGTTGGATCAACTCGCGAACGATCCCCTCGTAGCGGCAGGCCGCCACGATCACCGAGAGGTGCCAGCGGCGCCCGTCGCAGTTTGGGCAGAGGAAAATCCCGGCCATGGGATGGGAGCAGGTCGGACAACAGTGAGCAGGAGGCGGCAGGATCGACTTCCTGCACTCATCACAGATCACCCCCTCCTTGCTTCCCTCGCCTGGGAGGCGGCAACCGCAGGCGGCGCAATGGGCCGGGTAGAAGAGGCTGAGCAGTGCCGCACCAACCCGCGAAAGGAGATCCCGACGAGGGAGTGAATCAAGCTCCATGCGAGGTGATCAACGCGTCCGCGCGCGAAAGATCGGGGGGCGCTCACGCTTCCGGAGCAGCACAGCGGCGAAGACTCCCGCAATCAGGAGAGAGGCTAGGGGCACCAGTCCCACCGGCACCATCCCGTTGCATTGAGAGGGACCAAAGAACGGCAGAAGTCCTCCGGGAGGAGACACCTGAAAACCCGCGGCGACGTTGAAGAGCTGCTGTCCAAGAATCCAGCAGGAATGAAGTCCGAATGCAGCCCAAAGCGAGGCCGTACGGACCGTCATCCAGGCGAGAATCAGCCCTGCGGCAAAGAGCGTCGCAAAGGCGAGTGAAAGGATAGGCCAAGGAGGCAGCGCACTTCCGAGAGAGCCCAGTATGGCAAACCCACTCGACCAAACCGGAGAGGCAGCATGGGACCCTGCAGAGGGGAGATTCAGGAAGTGAACCCCGGCAAAGAGCGCCGAGGAATAAATGATCGCCAGGATGGGGTTCGTGAACTGGCGGAAAAAACCGAGCAGCACCCCTCGGAAGAGAAACTCCTCGATAGCCGCCACAACGAGGGCCGTCATCAGAACCCTGGGCAGCGCATGCAGAACGGAGGTGTCCCATCCATGGCGCAGGAGAAAGGAACCGGAGAGCAGCAGCAGGGGCTGCAGGAGAATAGCGCAGAGCACCCCCGCAGCCAGCCCGACGGAGAGATCACGTAGGGGGCTTGGATTGCGCTTGATGCCGAACTCCGCAAGGGAGCGGATGCGCAGCGAGCGAAGGAGGGGCCACAGCAGGAGAATCGCGGCCACCTGCAAGCTGCGCGAGAGGTACCGGTGAAACGGCATCCCCTGAACGTTTCCAATCAGACCATGAAGCCAGTCAGGAGGAAGCACCTGGATGAGGTGCCAGGCCTGAGGAGCAGCCAACGCTCCACCCAGGAGAACAAGGACCAAGTAGAGAAAAATCTTCCCGAGTGAGCTCACGCAAGGGAAGCTACCACCCGCCACTCCTCAATACCAAGCATTGCGTTCACTCATGAAATCATCCGCCCAATCAGAAGCCGCCCAATGAGAGGCAATCATGAATGGACGCTCCGCGATGAGGATGGGGTGAAGCGGGAAATCCGCGTCATCAAGGAAGCCGGCCTCTTCCGCTTCCAGACCAAGCGCTCGGATGCAGCGATGTGGACATACTACGACAACAAGAAGACCAAGCCCCCTGCGGCCGACGTCGAGTCGCTGATCGAAGTCCTGGAGCGCAAGTACCAGCGGAAGCGCACACCCTACAGCGACCTGCTTCTTGCCAAGAAGATGTTGGCCGATGTTTCGAGCCCAAGGTGAGCGGTAAGGTTTTTAGACTGAAGACTGGCTGTTAGGTTAGAGCCGAAGAATACAGACGAAAAAAACCTCGCTAGGCGCGAGAGCGAAGCAGTAGTAGAGCTACGGCGAGCGAGCAGCATCACAGCCCACGCCAAAAGCAAGCAACAAGGGTTATGACGAGAGGGTGTGGGATGGAGTGCCAGGCATGCGAGCGCAGCGGTATATCCTCATTCCGCAAGTGAGCAATAACGCCGCAAGCCGCCCAAAGCCGCCGTCAGAACGGTTAGGCTTTTTCGACCTGCCAGTACTCCAACTCCACGGGCGTGTCGCGGCCGAAGATGCTGACACTGACGCGGAGCTTTCCACGCTCGGGATCAACTTCCTCGACGATACCCTGCTGGTTCTGGAAGGGGCCGTCGGAAACCTTGACCTTATCGCCGACCTCGTAGGAGATCTTGGAGGTGACGGTGTCCTCGCGTTCCTTCATCTGCGAAAGCATGCCATCGACCTCTTTCTGGCGCATGGGGATGGGCTTGTCCTTGGTTCCGGCAAACCCGATAACGCCTGTGGTGTCCTTGATAAAGTACCAGGTCTTGTCGATGAGTTCGTTATTCTCATCGAGGAGATGCATGTTGACGATGAGGTAACCCGGAAAGAATTTACGCGTGGTCTCGGTCTTCTTGCCGCGCTTGATCTCCTGCACTCGCTCAGTCGGAATGAGTACCTCGAAGACATGATCGCCGAGTTCCTCGGTAGCAATCCTCTTGACGATGTTGTCGTGGACTTTCTTTTCCTGTCCTGAGAGGACATGAACGACGAACCACTGGTCTTTCGGTGCGAGTGCCATGTTAAAAATATTTGGGGAAAACTAGGGCCGGGTCAAAAAACCGACCACATTGATGGTGATAAAATCGAAAAAGGAAATGTAACCGCCTACCAAAAGCATGGCGATGATGACTACCAAGGTGGAGTCCCAGAGTTCCTTGTACTTACGGAATCCACGCTCACTGTCGTCCCACGGCCACTGCACCTTCGTCAGTTCCGCGCGGACCTCACCGAAGTAGGAGCCGATTTTATTAGCCATAAAAATTTGCGAAATTTGGAACGAAGGATGCAGAGCAGGCCAGGAGGGACTCGAACCCCCAACAAACGGTTTTGGAGACCGCTACTCTACCAATTGAGCTACTGGCCTAGGCTTGGGATGTGTTAGTCGAGGATCTCGGAGACACGACCCGCACCGACGGTGCGTCCACCCTCGCGGATAGCGAAGCGGATGGTCTTCTCCATGGCGATCGGGCTGCCGAGCTCGACCTCAATGGCGACGTTGTCTCCGGGCATGACCATCTCGACTCCCTCGGGCAGCTTGACTGCGCCGGTGACGTCGGTGGTGCGGAAGTAGAACTGAGGGCGGTAGTTCGTGAAGAACGGCGTGTGACGTCCGCCTTCTTCCTTACTGAGAACGTAGATCTCAGCCTTGAACTTCTTGTGAGGCTTGATGGAGCCGACCTTGGCAATAACCTGCCCACGCTCGATGTCATCTTTCTTCACGCCACGGAGGAGAATTCCGACGTTGTCGCCGGCTTCTGCTGTGTCGAGGAGTTTACGGAACATCTCGATATCGGTGACCGTTGTCTTCTGTGTGTCGCGGAGACCAACGATCTCGACTTCCTCACCCTTTTTGAGGATACCACGCTCGACGCGGCCGGTGGCCACGGTGCCACGACCTTCGATGTTGAACACGTCCTCAACGGGTAGGAGGAAAGGCTGATCCTTCGGACGCTCAGGCATCGGGATGTAGGAATCAACAGCTTCGATGAGGGCGAGGATGTTCTTCTCCTGCTCTGCGTCGCCTTCAAGCGCCTTCTTGGCGCTGCCCTTGATGATGGGGATCTCATCGCCTGGGAAATCGTAGCTGGTGAGGAGATCGCGGATCTCCATCTCGACGAGATCGATAAGCTCCGGATCATCAACGAGGTCAACCTTGTTCATGAACACAACGATGGAAGGAACTCCGACCTGACGGGCAAGCAGGATGTGCTCGCGGGTCTGGGGCATCGGGCCGTCAGCAGCGCTGACAACGAGGATGGCTCCGTCCATCTGGGCAGCACCGGTGATCATGTTCTTCACATAATCGGCGTGTCCCGGACAGTCGACGTGCGCGTAGTGGCGCTTGTCGCTCTCGTACTCGACGTGTGCGGTGGAAATCGTAATACCACGAGCCTTCTCTTCAGGGGCTGCGTCGATCTGATCGTAGGCACGCGCCTCGGCCTTGCCGGTCTTGGCCAGCACAGTGGTGATAGCGGCGGTGAGTGTGGTCTTGCCGTGATCAACGTGCCCGATCGTGCCGATGTTCACGTGATCTTTTTCGCGTTTGAAGGCTTCTTTTGCCATATGGGTGGGTGTGCTGGTTGTTTTTGTTTTTGGTGATTCGTTCCTCTGGAGCCCATGACCGGGATTGAACCGGTGACCTCGTCCTTACCAAGGACGTGCTCTACCAACTGAGCTACATGGGCCTGCCCGGTCCGAAGACCGGCCAAGTTTTAAAAGAACATTGGCCCAAGGGTTGCCGGGGCCGTTTCCACAAGTTCCTAAAAGCATCGACCGCTGCACGAGTCACACAAAATGACGGCAACGCAACAATGCTTTCCGAGAAAAAGCGGACATAAAGAATGCTGTGCAGAAGTTCTTCTGTCAAAAGCAATTTTAGGGGTGCCTCGCATCGGCACCTTGTTGCATGATTCTCTTCATGAGTTCCCACGAGCGTCCCGACATTCTGGATGTCGCCTCCTTCCGGCGTGACTACCATCACTCGGAACTCCGACGCGCCGATCTCCCCCCCGACCCCTTCACTCAGTTCCACGGGTGGCTAGACGAGGCCTCAGACTGTCCTGAGATCATCGAGTCGACTGCGATGGTGCTCTCCACCGCCTCCGCCAAGGGGGAGGTCACCTCCCGGATCGTCCTGCTGAAGGGATACGATGCGAAGGGCTTCCGCTTTTTCACCAACACGACCAGCCGCAAGGCCGTTCAGATTGCGGGAAACGACTCGGTCTCCCTGCTCTTCTACTGGGAGGCCCTTGAGCGTCAGATCCAGATCAACGGTCATGCCTCCCTGCTCCCCCGCGCGGAAACGGAAGCCTACTTCGCCAGTCGCCCGCGCGGCAGTCGGATCGGCGCCTGGGCCTCACGCCAGAGCTCGGTGCTGCCCGACCGCGAGA
This sequence comes from Spartobacteria bacterium, assembly GCA_947466005.1. Lineage (GTDB taxonomy): Bacteria > Verrucomicrobiota > Verrucomicrobiia > Chthoniobacterales > UBA6821 > UBA6821. The sequence goes on from CANIBV010000002.1 coordinate 13,869, forward strand.
CTCTGGACCGAAGGACTGCCGAACTTGAGGAGCGCTTCGCTGAGGGCGAGGTGCCCGTCCCGGAGTTCTGGAGCGGTTATCTGGTGGCTCCGCAGAGCATCGAGTTCTGGCAGGGACGGCCCAACCGTCTCCATGACAGGCTCCGCTACCAGCTCACTGGATCCGGCGATTCGGCGTCATGGAGCATCGAGCGACTCAGTCCGTGATGGGGTAGACAACGAGCGCTTCCCGTCCATGCTGTCATTCCACATCAAAAGGAGAGCCCTCTATCTGTGGCGTCTCTTAAGGGAGACGGTCACGATCTATAATCGCATCGGAGGTGAGCAGAACGCGGCAGCCTTCGCATACTATGCCCTCTTCTCGCTGGTGCCGCTCATCGCGCTGCTCCTGACCCTTGGTTCCTATTTTTTCCCGGCGGACTCCGTGATGACGACGATCCACCGCTTCGTCCCGATGGGGGAGGATCAGCAGGATCTGCTCTGGAGCATGGTGCGTGGCTTGGAAAAGGCGCGAGGCAGCGTGAGCATCGTCTCCATCCTGATTCTGACCTGGGCCTCCCTGCGCTTCTTTCAATCCCTGGTACTCTCGATCAATCATGCTTGGGGCACACGCCGCCTCCCCTGGTGGCAGATGCCGCTGAAAAACTTCCTGATGATCCTTGCCATGTCAGGCGCCCTGATTATCGGCACCGTGGTCCCGGCCATCCTCCAGGGGATCGCCCGGTTACTGCATTATCTGGAGGACATCATCAATGACCATTTCCCTCTGCTCAATGTCGAGCGCCTCCTAGCCGTGGTCGATCTCAGCCGTTATGTCGGAGGCACCCTGATCCTTTTCTACTCCTTTGCCGTTCTCTACATGCTGGCGCCGAGGCGCAGCATCCGACTTTCCCAAATCTGGATTCCCACACTCGTGGTCTCGATCCTGCTTCAACTCGGCCAGGCCTTCTTCGTTCACATCGTCCCGAAACTCATCAACTACAGCGCGATCTACGGCGCGATGGGGAGTATGATGTTCCTGCTGCTCTGGGTCTACATGGCAGGCGTCATCATCATCGGCGGGGGTTGCCTCTGCGCCGCTCTAGCCCACCTCGGGGGCCATGCCTACATCAATCACCGGCAGCTGGGATTGCACCCCGAGGAGGTGCCGCCGTGCGATCATCCGAACCCGTAGGGGAAAGGATGAAACTTTTGAGACCTGAAAAAGTTTGGGGCTTCTTTCCTTTGGACTTCCTCTTTTCAGGTTTGCTTGCCCTGCCATTGCTTCGCCTACGTTACGGCAGGCTTCAGCTCTCGCTTTTTGCTGCTCCCGGTCAGCAACAGGTAGTCGCTGACCGGGAACCGGGGAAAACTAGGAAGCCTTGGGGCGGGCCATCTTCGGCCCCGTCAATCCAAGCCACCGCTTCTTCTGCTCGGCATTCAACTGGGCATAGATGCTGCGGCCGGTTGTCTTCTGCAGGCGGCGCAGATCGAGATCCTTGCGGAAGGAGGTGATCTTGCCCTCGTGGAAGCGCTTCATGACGGAGGAGGCCTTCGCCTGCTCAACGGCGTGGATCTCGGAGATTTTCCTGAGTTGGCGCGCATCCAACCCAAGGAGCTTTTGCTCCGACGGGGAGGTCAGGAGTGAGGCTCCTAGCATCTGGCGCTCGATCTGGCGGAGGCGCTGCCGTTGAGCCGTGTTTAGGACATCGAGAGCGCGGCGGTTGTAGGTCGCGCGGAACGAGTCGAGATCTGCGGAGGCCTTGGGAGCCACCTTCGAATCAAGAAGTCCAACGGTGGCGACGACACCAACCTTCGCCTTGTACTCGGCGCGAAGCGAATCAAGGAGCGCACATTGCAGCGAGGAAAGCTTCAGATCCTGCCGTACCGGCTCGAGGCCAAGCAGGACGGGGATCGAGGCGGGGCTGTCGGGGGCGTCTTTGGCGATGACAAGGGAGGCCGAGACGAGTAGGGCTGCAAGCAGCAGGAGGGAAGTGCGCTTCATCGTGGTCGTGGTGGAGGCAGGTAGCCGGTTCAGCAAGCCTGAGCGATCATGCCCTCGAGCTTGACGATATCGGCACCGAACTTGCGGATACCCTCGGCCAGCTTGTCGGTGGCCATGGCATCCTCGTTCAGAAGCCAGCGGAAGCTCTTCTCGTCGAAAGGAATCCTCTCGATCTCCATCTCCTTGGCAGCCTCGGGGCTCAGGACGCGAGGCATCGGCTCGGTGGACTGCTCCAGCTTCTCGAGGATGTCGGGGCTGATCGTGAGAAGATCGCAGCCTGCAAGCGCGACGATTTCACCCGTGTTGCGGAAGCTGGCTCCCATGACCTGGGTCTCGTAGCCGAACTTCTTGAAGTAGTTGTAGATCTTATGGACCGACTGGACGCCAGGATCCTCCATGCCGACAAATTCCTTGCCGGTGGTCGCCTTGTAGTAGTCGTAGATACGACCGACAAAGGGGGAGATGAGGCGAGCCTTGGCCTCGGCGCAGGCAACGGCCTGAGGCATCGAGAACATGAGTGTCAGGTTGCAGTTGATGCCTTCCTTCTGGAGGACTTCAGCGGCACGGATGCCCTCCCAGGAGGAGGCGATCTTGATCAGGACGCGCTCGCGGTCGATGCCAACGCTCTTGTAGAGACCGATCAGATAGCGGGCCTTCTCAAGAGTGGCTTCGGTGTCAAAGGAGAGACGGGCATCCACTTCGGTGCTGACACGACCGGGGACGATCTTGAGGATCTCACAGCCGAACAGGATAAGAGTGTCGTCGATGATCTTCTTCCAGAGGGCTGAACCGGAGAGACTGGATCCCTTATTGTCGGCGATCGCCTTGTCCAGAAGTGTGTGGTATTGGGGATTCAGAACCGCCTTGAGGATGAGCGAAGGATTCGTCGTGGCATCCTGGGGCTGGAATTTCTTGATGTCCTCGAAATTACCCGTGTCGGCAACAACGGTGGTGAATTGCTTGAGGGCTTGAAGTTGGTTAACGCTCATAAGGGGTAAAATTTGGTGTGGGGTTGTCAGGAAAGCAATCTTTGAGTTGAGGAATGTCTTGCGGAGGAGGAGCCTCCGATCAGCGCATCGAGGCGCGGATAAACTCCCTGAAGAGGGGGTGCGGAGCCTCCGGCTTGCTCAGGAACTCGGGATGAAACTGAACTGCGATGAACCAGGGGTGGTCGCTGTACTCAATGATCTCGACGAGCGTTCCATCGGGCGAGGTGCCGGAAATGACAAATCCCCTGGCCTCCATCTGCTCGCGGTAGTCGCCGTTGAACTCGTAGCGGTGGCGATGACGCTCGGCGATCTCCGTGTGTCCGTAGATCTTTTGCGCAAGCGATCCGGGCTGGAGCAGGGCGGGCCAGGAACCGAGGCGCATCGTACCCCCCTTGCCCGTGACCTTCTTCTGCTCATCAAGCAGGGCGATCACGGGGTGCGGGGTCGCCGGGTCGAACTCCGTACTGTTCGCCCCAGCAAGTCCGCAGACATTGCGTGCGAACTCGATCGTGGCGATCTGCATGCCGAGGCAGATCCCGAAGTACGGGATCCGGTTCTCGCGGGCGAAGCGGGCAGCCGCGATTTTCCCCTCGGTACCGCGGTCGCCGAAGCCACCAGGCACAAGGATTCCGGTAACTCCGCCGAGGTGTTTTCCGGCCCCGTCGCGCTCGATATCCTCGGCATCGACGATCTCGAGATCTACCCCGCAGTCATTCGCGCCGCCGGCATGGCAGAGCGCCTCGTAGATGCTCTTGTAGGCATCCTGCAACTCCACGTACTTGCCCACCACGGCGACCTTCACGCGGCGCGACGGGTGGACGATGGAATGCACGATCTTCTTCCACCTCTCCATGTCCGCGGGAGGAGTCTCCAACCGGAGCAGCTTGCAGACCTTCTCGTCAAGCCCCTCGGCCTGCAGCATCAGGGGAAACTCGTAGATGGAATTATCCACGTCGCGTGCCTCGATCACGGCGTCGACGGGGACATTGCAGTAAAGGGAAAGCTTCTCGCGCACCTCGAGTTCAAGGGGCTTTTCCGTCCGGCAGATCAGGACCTCCGGTTGCAGGCCGATCTCGCGTAACTTGGCGACGCTCTGCTGGGTCGGCTTGGTTTTCAGTTCCCCTGCCGCCTTGATGTAAGGGACGAGGGTGACGTGCAGCAGGATGGCATTCTCATGACCCACCTGCAGGATGAACTGACGGATCGCCTCCAGAAAGGGGAGGCCCTCGATGTCTCCGGTCGTGCCGCCGATCTCGGTGATGAGGACATCGACGTTACCCACCTGCTCGAAGCTGCGGATGCGGCGCTTGATCTCGTCGGTGATGTGCGGAATGACCTGAACGGTCTTGCCGAGGTAGTCACCGCGGCGTTCATTGGAGAGGACGGTCTCGTAGACCTGGCCGCTGGTGAGGTTGTTCTCGCGGGTCAGCGTGCACTTGGTGAAGCGCTCGTAGTGCCCCAGATCGAGGTCGGTCTCCGCTCCGTCAGCGAGCACGTAAACCTCGCCGTGCTGGAGGGGATTCATGGTCCCCGGGTCGACATTCAGGTAGGGATCAAGCTTCTGCAAGGTCACACGAAGTCCGCGATGCTCCAGAAGAGTCCCAAGAGAAGCGCCAGCAAGACCCTTGCCAAGCGAACTGACCACACCACCCGTGACGAAAATATACTTCATGGGTGAGGGATCATAGGGAAGCCAAAGAGAAAATCCAGCTTGGCCATCGGCGCGGTGAAAGATTCCCCCTGAATCCTTTCAGTACCTGCATCGCGCTAAGTGAACAAAACTCCGAGCAGTCTCGAAAACAGCTCTTTCCGCCGTCCATGCTCCTCATCGCTGAGGACCGAGACCAGCGTTCCGGGATCTATTTCCGGAAGCTCCACCCAGGAGCGGCAACCGCCGAAGCGCTGCTCCATCGGAAGGGTGACTGGTGGCTCCAGCCGGTAGACGCGGACGAACGCTACGTTGATCCCGTCGCCACCGAGGGATCCCTTCTCCGTGTCATACTCGAAACGCTCCTCGATCACCGAGGCATCAAGCACATGAAGGTCACTCAGGCGGTGAACAGCCTCCTTGTCACTGATTCGTCCGCTCCATTCGATCGTGGCGATGTAGCTGAGCGTGATCTCCTCCGGGAGCTTTTCCGGAAGGGTGGCATCGGGGAGACGGATCTTCTCCACCTGACCATGGAACCAGGTCGGGAAGAGGTAAAACTCGTCGTGTTCGAAACCGAATCCCTTCCTCCCCTCGGCAATCCCACCCTTGCGCAGGATCACACTCTGTTGACCTGACCCAAGGGCTTCACAGACCAGGGCCCACTCTTTGAATGCTACAGGCATGACGTTCCAATACCGCCAAGAGGCGAACTCAAAAAGGATTTTTGCGAGTGGAATTTTTTGGGTGCTTGGCATCGGGGCAAATCAGTAGCAACAATTCCAGGATGCTCCACGCCTTTGACCTGCATCTTCATACCCATTATTCGGCGGATGCCTGCGGATCCCCCGACGCCATGGTGGAGGCGGCAAAGCGCCGGGGCCTCAGCGGAATCGCCCTCACCGACCACAACACCTGCGCCGCCGTTGAGCACCTCACCCGGGCGGGGCTCATCCGCGAGGACGGGCTGGCCGTCGATGGATTTCTAATCATTCCTGGCGTGGAAGTCTCCACTGCCGACGGACACCTCCTCTGCCTCGGCACAACCCTCCCCTTGATGAAAGGGAGGCCGGCCATCGAGGTCGCGGCGGTGGTCAGGGAACGCGGAGGGATCGTCATTGCCCCCCATCCGTACGATTCCTTCCGCGCGGGCATCCATGAGGAGACCCTCGATCTGCTCGATCTCGCGGCAGTTGAGACCTTCAATGCGGCCGTCACTCTGCGACGATTCAATGCCAAGGCAGCCGCCTACGCCGCGCGGCGTGGACTTGCCGCGACGGCGGCCAGCGACGCCCACCATGCCTCGGCGGCCGGAATCTGCACCACGGCGTACGATCTCTCCGAGCTCTCAGTCGCCTCGGTCCTGGAGGCGATACCGCAGGGCGGGGAACGCACCGAGCGCTACCTCCCCTTCTCCGAATCGATGAAGAAGAATCTCGGCAACTGGTTCCGCCTCTTCAATCCCTCACCCGGTCGAAAAAGCTGAAACTAGAAACCTGCAACCTGAAATTTGAAGCCACATGGCTTCTGAAGACTCGGTTCTCTTTTTTCCACAAATTCCTCACCCAAACCCTTCCCATTTTAGCCTTTTTCTTTTCTTCATCCTTCAGCCTTCAGCCTTAATAACTTTTTGTCATGATCGAAAAACATCTCGTCCAAATTACCAAGGAACTCGGCCTCCAGGCCCGTCAGGTCGCCGCCACCGCAGTCCTTCTCGAGGAGGGGGCCACCGTCCCCTTCATCGCCCGTTACCGCAAGGAGCGCACAGGAGAGCTCGACGAGGTGAAGATCATGGCGATACGCGATCGCCTTGAGCAGTTGGAGGCCCTCGATAAGCGTCGTGAATCGGTCATTTCTTCGCTTGAGGAACGCAAGCTCCTCACTGAGGAACTCCGCGCGAAAGTCGAGGCCGCTTCCACCCTCACCTCGCTCGAGGACATCTATCTCCCCTTCAAGCCTCGCAAGCGCACCCGCGCCACGATCGCCAAGGAGCTCGGCCTCGAGCCCCTCTCCGAGATCCTCTGGGCTCAGGACCCCGCCACCGATCCCGAGGCGCTGGCGGCTCCCTATGTGGGAAACACCATCACCGTCGATGCCAAGACATCAAACGTCGATACCGTGGCTGCGGTTCTGGCCGGGGCGCGCGACATTCTGGCCGAGCGGATCAACGACGACGCCACGGCACGCGCTCAACTCCGCAGCCTCTACCTCACCAAGGGTGTGATCAAATCAACGCTCATCTCGGGCAAGGAGGAGGAAGGGGCCAAGTTCAAGGACTACTTCGACTGGAGCGAGCCCGCGTCCACCTCCCCCTCCCACCGCATTCTGGCGATGCGCCGAGGGGAGACCGAGGGATTCCTCTACTTCCGCCTCACCCCCCCCGAGAACGAGGCGCTCGGCACTCTCTTCCACCTCTTCGTCCGCGGTTCCTCCCCCGCCGCCAAGCAGGTCCAACTGGCCTGCGAGGATTGCCTCAAGCGACTGGTCGGCTTTGCCATGGAAGTCGAGGCTCGCGGCTTCTACAAGAAGCAGGCTGACGAAGAGGCGATCCGCGTCTTTGCTGACAACCTCCGAGAGCTTCTGCTCGCCTCCCCTCTCGGCCAGAAGATCACCCTCGGCATCGACCCCGGCTTCCGCACCGGCTGCAAGGTCGTCCTGCTCGACCGCCAGGGGAAGCTCCTCGCGAACGAGGTCATCTATCCCGGCAAGGGTCGCATGGATGAGATTGAGGCGGCGGAGGCGATCAAGAACATGGTCCGCATCCACAGGGTCGAAGCCATCGCGATCGGTAACGGAACCGCCTCGCGCGAGACGGAGACCTTCGTGAAAAAGCTCGGCCTCCCCGCCGCGATCCAGATCGTCGTGGTGAGCGAGAGCGGTGCCTCGATCTACTCCGCGAGCGAGATCGCCCGCGAGGAGTTCCCCGATCTCGACCTTACGGTCCGTGGAGCCGTCTCCATCGGCCGTCGCCTGATGGATCCTCTGGCTGAACTTGTGAAGCTTGATCCGAAATCGATCGGCGTCGGCCAGTACCAACACGATGTGGACCAGGCCGCCCTCAAGCGCTCCCTCGACGATGTGGTCGTCTCCTGCGTGAACAAGGTCGGCGTGGAGCTGAACACGGCCTCCCGTCACCTTCTGGCTTATGTTTCGGGTCTGAACTCCCGGACGGCCGCCAGCCTCGTCACTCACCGTGATACGAGCGGCCCCTTCAAATCACGCGCAGAGCTCCTTAAGGTCAGCGGTCTGGGGCCCAAGGCCTTCGAGCAGGCGGCCGGATTCCTCCGGATCCGCGGGGGTGCCCACCCCCTCGATGCCAGCTCCGTCCATCCGGAGAGCTATGAACTCGTCGACCGCATGGCTGCGGATCTCGGCTGCACCGTGCAGGATCTGCTGAAAGATCCAACGAAGCGTTCCGCCATCAAACTCGAGAGCTACGTCACCCCGGAAGTCGGACTTCCCACCCTCAATGACATCGTGGCGGAGCTTTCCAAGCCGGGCCGAGATCCACGCGAGCAGTTCGAGGCCTTCAGCTTTGCCGACGGGGTCGAGAAGATGGAGGACCTCCAGCCAGGTCTGAAGCTCCCCGGCATCGTAACGAACGTCACCGCCTTCGGGGCCTTCGTTGACATCGGCGTCCACCAGGACGGTCTGGTCCACATCAGCCAGATCAGCGACGACTTCGTGAAGAACCCCTCCGACTTTCTCAAGGTCGGCCAGAAGGTTCAGGCCACCGTCATGGAGATCGACCTACCGCGTAAGCGCATCGCCCTCTCGCTCAAGACCAAGGTCGATCTCGCCCCACGCCAACCGAAGGGAGCTCCGGGAAAAGACCACAGGGGTCAGGGGGACATCAGTCGCTACATGCGCAATGATTCTGGGAAACCGGGCACGGGAGGCGACTGGTTCTCCATAGCCCAGCAGAAGAAATTCTAGAGCGTTTTTGATTGAGATGTAGACAAAGGATTTGCGGATGCCACGGGGTAGTGGGCAAGGAGCAAGCGAAGCGGCTGTAGTCACCGCACTACTGCCCGAGCGATGCGACTCAGCCCAATGCCTCATGCCACCATAAAAGACTGTCTAGAGAATAAGCAAAAACACTCTAAGTTCCAAAGGATCCCTGCAGTCCCCTCCCTTGCTTCGGGTTGCGGAGATAACCGGGGGGCTGCATTGGCTTCGCGGTTTGCTTGCCCGGCCGTTGCTTCGCATCCGTTACGGCCAACCTTTGAGCCTTCATCCTTTTGAGAAAGCTCCTCTCCATGAACTACTTACAGAAACTGAACTTCAATCTTATATGCCTCCAAAAGATAACCAGTTGATGCTGTTTGACTTATAACCGGACGCTTGTGGTTTTTTTTTCTTCTGATTCCCTTCAAGAGCCCTCGACTCTAGTCTCTCGCCCCTCGACTCTCCTCTTCAGCTTTTCCTTCTTATGTTCGACCGCACCACCTGGATAGCCATCGCCCTCTCCGTAGCCGGACTGGTCGGTTGGCAGTTTTACTACACCAAGACCTACGCCCCCTACAACGCCCAGCAGGCCGAAATCCAGAAGACTGCAAAGCTGAAGTCCGACTTGGCTTCCTCTGCTTCTTCCACTGCGAAGGAAAAGCACCTCACCTCCCCGATCCCGACCCCGGTTCCTCATGTGCAGGCTCTTCCTGCTGCTTCGGCACTACCGCCATCGGGTGGTTCTACTCCCACGATCCCTGAACTCTCCGCCAAGCGTGAAACCCTCGACACCAGCCGCGCGGCATACCTTTTCGCCAATAACACCGGCGGCATTGAGTGCGTCACCCTCTTCCTTCATCTAGGGGCCAACGAGCAGAGCCTCTTTCTGAACAAAGACTCAGGCCTTCCGATCGGAGCCCTGTGTGATTCCAATGGGGCGGCCATCGGAGGCTTCGTCATGGAGGCGAACAAAAAGCAGGGGGCAACCAAGTTCCTCCTGAACGTCCCAGGCGGTCTTGCCATCACCAAGAGCTTTACTCTTCCCCAAAGCCTCGGATCTCCCGAGGAGTACATCATCGGCCTCGACCTCTCCTTCAAGAACAGCGGAACGACTCCCCTCTCCCTCCCAGGTTACTACATCGCGGCGGGTGGCGAGGCGCCCGTCCACATCCAGGATCTCCCCACCTACACCTGCTTTGACTGGCTGCGCGACGGGAAGATGACTTCTGTCGACGTGAATTGGTTCGAGGCAGGCAAGATCCCCCTCGTCGGTATCCAGACCCATCCCGCGAAGGATCTCTACACCCAACCTGAATCGGGAATCCAGTGGGCCTCGGTGACTAGTCAGTATTTCTGTACGATCGTGACGGCGCCCAAGGATCAGCCCGGCTCCGGTGTCTGGGCCCGCCGTTATGAGGCGCAGAACGGGGCTGATTCCCCCGCTGCCTCCATCATCTACGGGGTGATGGGTGGCCTCGGCACCGGTCCGATCACTCTCTCCCCGGGAGAGACGATTACCCGCCATTACTCCATCTACGCGGGGCCGAAGGATTTCACAGGCCTCAGCAAGATCGGTGGAGAACAGCAGAAGGTGATGAACTTCGGGATGTTCCACCTCGTCTCCGAGTTCCTCCTCTGGGCGATGAACTCCATCCAGCAGGTCGTCCATAGCTTTGCGGCCGCCATCATTATCCTGACGATCCTGATCAAGTCGGCCCTCTGGCCGCTTCAGAACAAGGCCACCAGCTCCATGAAGCGGATGCAGCTTCTCTCGCCGAAGATGACGGAGCTTCGCGCGAAATATAAGGACGATCCGACCAAGATGAACGAGGAGCTGATGAAGCTCTACAAGCAGTACGGAGTGAACCCCTTCGGCGGATGCCTCCCGATGCTCGTCCAGATTCCGATCTTCTTCGGTTTCTACTCCATGCTCGGCAGCGCCATTGAGCTCAGGAACAGCCACTTCCTCTGGATCCACGACCTTTCCCAGCCCGATACTCTCGCCCACGTCATGGGATTCCCGATCAACCTGCTTCCCATCATCATGGCTGGCACCATGGTCTGGCAGATGGCCATCTCGCCAAAGAGCGGAGACGCCACCCAGCAGCGCATGATGTACTTCATGCCGGTCATCTTCCTCACCTTCTGCTATAACTACGCCTCTGGACTGGCCCTTTACTGGACCACACAGAATATCTTCTCCATCGTGCAGCTCTACTTGACCAGGAATCAGGCCATGCCAACTTTGGAAAAGGTAGCACCTCCCAAGGCCAAGGGGGCCAAGGGTGGCGGCTCCGGAAAGAAACGCTGAGGCTATAAGCCCACCGCTGTCACCCTCTCCCCCAGAGCGATGAATCAAACCCCACGCGAAGTACTCGATACCATCCTCGGCCATCTTGGATTCCTTGTGGAGATCGAGGAGCAGGAACGCGATGGTCACCTGATCCTTCAGATCAAAACCACTGAACCGGAGCGTCTGATTGGTCGCCGTGACGAGACACTCGAGAGTCTCCAGTTCCTGGTGAACCGGATCCTTCAGACCCGGAATCATGGAGCACCCCGCATCATTGTCGATGTCGAGAACCACCGCTCGATGCGTGATGATTCTTTCCTCCACCGCATCCATCAACTGGCGGACGCCGTCAGGTCGAACGGACGCCCCGTCGAGACCGAGCCTCTGAACTCTTACGACCGAAGACTCGTTCACAACGCCTACCGCGAAGACGCCGAACTGGAAACCGCAAGCCACGAGGGCGTGGATAAAATCAAGCGTATGACGATCAGGAGGAGAGGCTGAGTAGAGAGGGGGTGTCTAGGGAACCACTGATATCCCTAGCCCTCAGTACCTCAGTACCGCAGGGGATCGGGGAGGGTGAAGGCACTCTCGACCACGCGTATCTCGACAGGATCTGTTGCCATCACCTCGATGACATCAAAGCGGAAAGTGAGGTCGGGCATTTCCAAGAGTCTGAGCCAATGCATGGCACCTCGCCGGATGAGTCGCTGTTTTTTCTGATCGACGGCATCGATCGGGCGCCCAAGTTCCTCGCTGCGGCGGGTCTTCACCTCGGCAAAGACGAGTGTCTCGTGATCCCGGCAGACAAGATCGACCTCCCCACCTCCGGGAGCCCGGAAATTCCGTCTGAGAATCTTCCAGCCAAGTCGCTTGAGATGACGGGAGGCCTCATCCTCACCCCAACGACCCAGGGCCAGATGGGCCGTTGGATTAGAAGCCAAAGGTGGGCTGGTCGACCGGTGCAAAACCGAGGCGATGATGCGTGCAAGGTCCATGCTCGCGCAGCATAGCGAGGTGATCGGCTGTGGCATAGCCCCGATGACGTGCAAAGCCGTACTGGGGATGCTCTCGATCAAGGTCCTCCATGATTCGGTCGCGTGTCACCTTGGCCAGAATACTAGCCGCTGCTATGCTCAGGCTGATGCCATCGCCCCCGACAAGGGCGGTCTGCTCGACGTGGAGACCCTTCACAGGAAGTCCGTCGATCAGGGCATGGGCCGCAGGATATCCTTTTTCCTGCAGCCCCATCAAGGCGCGCTGCATGGCAAGGTGGGTGGCGCGTAGAATATTGAGCTGACCAATTTCCTCGGAGCTTCCCTGGGCAATCGCATAGAGGACATCCGTGTTCCCGGTCAATTGCTCGTAAAGCTGCTCTCGCTGCTGGTGATTGAGCTTCTTGGAGTCATCCAGTCCGTTGAGCTCAAATCCCTTGGGAAGAATCACTGCTGCTGCCAAAACAGGCCCAGCCAAGGGACCACGGCCCGCCTCATCCACTCCTGCCACAGGGGAGATCCCCCTGGCGTGCAGCTCTTCCTCATGAAAGAGAGAAGGGCCCCGGGACTTTCGGTCCTTGGGGCCCTTCTTGAAATCTTGTCCCGGACGTTTCATCGTCGTCGGGCTGGGGTGTACCGAATCGCTTACGCGATTTCCTGTGCCTTCTCCTTCACCGTCACGGCAGCCTTGCCCTTGCGGTTGCGGAGATAGTTCAGCTTGGAACGGCGAATAGAACCGCGCTTCTCGACCTCTACCTTGGCGATACGTGGAGAATGAAGAGGGAACACGCGCTCGACACCCTCGCCAAAGCTGACGCGGCGGACGGTGAAGTTGGAATTGATTCCGGTGCCCTTGCGGCCGATGACGATGCCGGCGTACTTCTGGATACGCTCCTTGTCACCCTCGATGACGCGTGTGTGGACGCAGATGGAATCGCCTACCTCAAAAGGGACGAGGTCGGTCTTAAACTGTTCTTTTTCGATGGTGGCGATGATGCTCATGTCAGGAATATTGGCCGAAAAGTGATCTAAAGTGGTCGGGCAGAATGCCTGTCACCCAAGATCTTGGCAAGAAGTAATCACCGCTTCTCTACCTCCTTGGCACCCCCACCCCTCGGAGTCATTCTTCCCTTCCCATGATCACCCTCGGCATCGATAGCGGCACCCAGAGTACAAAAACCGTGGCCCTCGACGTTGCCACGGGGGAAATCTTGGCCAGCGCACAGAAGAGCTATGGCTTTGTGGACGCGAAGGGTGAAGGTGCCATGGAGCAAGATCCCGCCGTCTGGATTGCAGCCGTCGAAGCCACGATAGCCCAAGTTCTTGGGCAACTCGGTTCCCGCCGTGGTGGAATCTCCGGCATCGGCGTCAGCGGACAACAGCACGGACTCGTCCTGCTGGATGCCGCCGATCAGGTAATCCGGCCGGCCAAGCTCTGGTGCGACACCTCGACGATCGACCAGTGTGCTGAACTGACCCAGAAGCTGGGTGGAGAGAAGAAGGTGGTCGAACTGACCGGCAACGCCATGCTGACCGGTTACACCGCACCGAAAATCCTCTGGGTTCGCCAGAATGAACCCCGGAACTGGGAAAAGACAGCCTCCGTACTCCTTCCCCACGACTACATCAACTGGTGGCTCACCGGATCCAAGGGCATGGAGTATGGCGACGCCTCGGGCACGGCACTCCTTGATGTCCGCACACGCACCTGGTCCAAGGTCGTCTTGGATGCGGTGGCGCCCGGCCTTGAGGGAAAACTCCCCCCCCTTCGCTCTTCCTCCATGGCTATCGGCACACTTCGTAAGGAGTTGGCGTTGGCATGGGATCTGGAGCCCAGCGTGACGGTCAGTTCCGGCGGCGGTGACAACATGATGGGAGCCATCGGCACCGGTAATGTCCGTCCCGGCATCATGACCGCGAGTCTGGGCACCTCGGGCACACTCTACGCCTTTAGTTCCTCCCCTGTCGTCGATCCGAAAGGCGAGGTGGCAGCCTTCTGCGATAGCACGGGACATTGGATGCCCCTCGCCTGCACGATGAATGTCACACTTGTCACCGAACTCACCCGCGCGCTCTTCGAGGGATGGAGCCATGACAAGTACGACACCGAAGCGGCGCTGATTCCCGCCGGCAGCGACGGACTCCTGCTTCTTCCCTACCTCGCAGGGGAACGCACACCCAACCTCCCGCGCGGAAGCGGCGCCCTCCACGGCATCACCGTGAAGAACCTCACCCCTGCCCACCTTGCCCGCGCCGCGATGGAGGGAGTCACCCTCGGACTCGCCTACGCTCTCCAGCGCTTCCGTGCACTGGGAGTTATACCCACCCAAATCCGGATCACAGGGGGTGGAAGTCAAAGCCCCTTCTGGCGTCAGCTATGCGCCGATGTTTTCGGCGTGCCCACCGTCTGCCTCACCTCCAGCGAGGGAGCCGCACTTGGTGCTGCCATTCAGGCTGCTTGGAGCGCCGGTGCGGATCACTCAATCGAGGCCCTGCATGCCCTCTGCGACAGATTGGTAACGCTCGACGAATCGACGCGCTGCACACCTGATGACTCCAAGGAAACCATCTACCGTGAGCTTCTGGATCGCGCAGCCCGCTTGAGATCCGCCCTCTCATCAGCTAATCTGCTGTAAGCCTTTTCATTTTTAGCTTTTCGCCTTTCACTTTTATCTGCCGGTCGTACCCAATCAGGCATCCGAGCAAGCTCGGACTACCTTTGTCATGATTAAGCCACGTTCCCAACGTGCCTTTTCCCCCTTCATCTTTCATCATTCATCCTTCATAGTTACCAAATGCGCCTCGTCCTTGCCGCCACCGGAGCCAGTGGATCCATTTATCTGCAGCGGCTGCTCCATCATCTGAGCCAGGGCGATCATGAGATCCATCTCGTCCTCTCCCCCTACGCCAAGCAGGTGATCCATGAAGAGATTGGGGCTCTCACCCTGCCGTCAGGTGTGATCGAGCATGGCGAAAAGTCGATGAATGCTCCATTCGCCAGTGGGAGTGCCCTTTTCGACGGGATGGTCATCATGCCCAGTTCGATGGGAACGGTCGGGCGAATCGCCGCAGGAACGAGCGAGAACCTGATCCTACGAGCGGCCGATGTCTTCCTGAAGGAGCGCCGCAAGCTGATCATCGTCCCGCGCGAGACCCCGTGGAACCTCATCCACGCGCGCAACATCGTCACCGTCACGGAAGCCGGGGCGATCGTCCTGCCCGCCTCCCCCTCCTTCTACAGTCACCCCAAGAACTTCGATGACCTTGCAGATACGGTCGTCTGGAGGGTGCTGGATCAGCTTGGTATCGCCGCTCCCAATGCCTGCCGCTGGCGCGAGGAGGAATCCCCCGCGGAAGGACAGGAGTAGATGGGCTCACGTTGGAATAAGCAGCTACTGCTCGCCTTGCTTGCCGCCGGGTTGGCCCGTCTGGTTTTTGCAACCATACGCCTCCGCATCACTGACCGCTCCGGCTTCCTCACCGATCCTCCGGAGGGGCCTCGCATCATGGTCTTCTGGCATAACCGGATCACCGCCATCGCGATCGGTTTCCTGCGCCACTATCCCGCCGCTCACCCTTCCCGTAAGGGAGTCAGTGTCCTGACAAGCCCCAGTAAGGATGGCGACATCCTGGCGGGCGTCATGGCCAATCTCGGCATGGGATCGGTTCGTGGCTCCAGTTCACGTCGCGGATCGACCGCCATCCGCGAACTCACTGCCCTGCTAGAGTCCGGTACCGACCTTGCAATCACACCCGACGGTCCACGGGGCCCGAAATATTCCCTTGGGATGGGAGCCGTCTTCCTAGCTCA
The DNA here is from genome assembly GCA_947466005.1 of Spartobacteria bacterium. Classification (GTDB taxonomy): domain Bacteria; phylum Verrucomicrobiota; class Verrucomicrobiia; order Chthoniobacterales; family UBA6821; genus UBA6821. The sequence continues at coordinate 29,536 of CANIBV010000002.1, forward strand.
GAAAATGGGCATTCCCATCATGCCTGTCCACGCTCGGTATCACTCTGCGATCCGTCTGAAAACCTGGGATCATTTCGCAATCCCCCTCCCCTTTTCACGGGTCGACATCACGATGGATCCTTACCTCGAGGTCGATCCCACCGCCGTGGATCTGGAGGGGGAACGCCTCCGTCTGGAACAACTCCTCCGCGATCAGGCCTACCGCGATGACTCGGCGGCCTGATTGAAGGGTGAGAACAATTGGATGAGGAGGAGTGATTCTCTCCTCCCCTGCGCCGACTAGATGTACTCGTTGACCAGATTCTCGAGATATTCCTGACCGCCGGAAGCGGGGATCCCCGGGGGGTTCGCCAGAGCGTACTTCTCGAGATCGGCCAATGTCGCCTTGCCCGACTCGACCTGTTTGCCGAGGGGACTGCCCCAGGAGGCGTAGCGATTGCTAACAAACTCCTCGATCCTGCCGTCGGCACGGATGGCGGCAGCGATCTTGAGACCGCGTGCGAAGGTATCCATACCGCCGATATGGGCGTGGAAGAGATCGACCGGCGTGTGGGATTCGCGGCGGCGCTTGGCATCGAAATTGAGCCCGCCATCCCTTAAACCGCCCATCCCGAGCACCACGAGCATGACCTCAAGCGCGAGATAGATATTCGTCGGGAACTGGTCGGTGTCCCACCCGATCAGTTCGTCGCCGCGGTTGGCGTCGATGCTGCCGAGTTTCCCCGCATCTGCCGCAACCGTCAGTTCATGACGCATGGTATGGCCGGCGAGGGTGGCGTGGTTGGTCTCGATATTGAGTTCGAACTCACCGAGAAGACCATAGGTCCGCAGGAAGTTCAGGCAGGCCGCTGAGTCCGAATCATACTGGTGGGTGGAGGGCTCGCGCGGCTTGGGCTCAATATAGAACTTACCCTGGAAGCCGATGGACTTCTTCCACTCGACGGCCATGTGGAAGAAGGCGGCAAGGTGATCGAGTTCGCGCTTCATGTCGGTGTTCCAGAGGGTGGAGTACCCCTCGCGTCCACCCCAGAAGAGATAGCCTCCTCCTCCGAGTTGGTGGGTGATACTGATCGCCTTCTTCACCTGGGCCCCGGCATGGGCGTAGACATCGATGCTGGGCGAGGTGGCCGCCCCTTGGGAAAAGCGCGGGTGAGTGAAGAGGCAGGCGGTGCCCCAGAGAAGTTTCTTGCCAGTGCGCCCCTGCTCCTCGGCGAGCGTTGCAGCCACGGCATCAAGAGCCTTGTTCGAGGCCTCCAGAGTGCCCAACTCGGGCGAGACATCCCGGTCGTGGAAGCAGTAGAGGTCGATCCCGGTCTTCTCGAGAAACTCGAAGAAGACACGCACCCTGCGCTGTGCGTTCTCCACTGAATCGGTCCCGTCATCCCAGGGCATCTGGGCGGTGCCTCCGCCGAAGGGATCGGCCAATGGATTCCTCATTACATGCCAGTATGCGGCCGCGAAGCGCAAATGATCCCGCATCGCCTTTCCCTCCACGAGTTCCTCCGGATTGTACTGCTTGAAGGAAAGGGGGTTTCTGGATGTTGCCCCTTCGTATTGGATTTTCGGGATATTTGGGAAGTAGCTCATGGGGTGGAAAAGCAGTTGGTAGTTTTGTAAATCCTTTTTGATGCTCTCTATTTTCAGTGGGTAGATAAAGCCCTGAAGAGTGGCAGGTCGTTACCCTCCCACTGGAAATAGCGAGGACCCGGATTTCATCAGCTGTTCCCTTGGCGGCACGGATTCTCTTTGACCCTGTTTCATTCAAAATCCATTGTTCGACCCTGCATCGCTCGGACAATATCCCTTCCCAGTCCGCACGACATCCTGACTGTGCAATGCTTTCATACCCACTCCTTCCGTGACCTCCCTCTCCGCGCACGACACCATCAAAAGCCCTTTTGACTGGATCAACAGGAGTAAATCTTATTGGGGGCTCCTTGTGGCCGTCACCCTATGGAAGGTTTTTGGGGGCTCCATGTTGGGCCTTATTTTTGACGAGTGCTACTACTGGGAGTGGTCGCTTCATCCCCAGGCCTGCTACTTTGATCACCCGCCGCTCACCGCCTGGCTGATCGCATCGGGTCATGCCCTGCTGGGTCACTGCACGCTTGCCGTACGCTTCTGGGCGATTGTTTCCGGTCTGCTTCTCTCCATTGCGGGACGCCTGCTGGCACGGGACATGTTCGGCCAGGCCGCAGGAAATCGGGCAGGCATCCTGCTCCTTCTTGCTCCGATCTTTGCGGGAAATGCCTTCCTGATGACGCCGGATACATTTCTGATCCCTTCATGGGCTTTTGCCATTCTCTTTGCGTGGAAGGGAAGTCGTCCAGGCGCACCGATGTTCTGGTGGCTGGCAACCGGAGCGGCGGCAGGCATCGGAATGCTCTCCAAGTATACGATGGTCCTCTTCTACGCGGCCCTTGGGGCACTCTGGTTGGCGAGTCCGGGCAATCGCGGGAGGCTTTTTTGGGGGGGATTGCTGGCGGGCGGCGTTTCGCTGATCTTTTTTCTCCCAGTGCTCTGGTGGAACAATCAACACGACTGGATCTCCTTCCATCATCAGCTTAACCATGGCTTTCGCAATGAACACCCTTCGCTGATCAATTTCCAGAATCTCGCCGACTACAGCGCCTTTCTCGTGGTGCTTGTTTCGCCGGTCCTTGGACTTCTCTGCTTCAGGACGGCGGCCACCCGACTGCGTGACGAACGATTCCTCTACCTTGCACTCTTCTTTTGGACCGTTGTTCTCTTCTTTGGATTCTCAGCAGCTAAGGCCCACATTGAGGCCAACTGGCCCATGGCGGCCTTCGTAACCGGCCTCATCATGGTCGCCGGTGACTGGGGGCGCTACGGTGTGGTCTGGCGTAAGGCGGCGATCGTCGTCCTGCTGGTGGCCGATGTGGGAGCCGTCGCGGGGGTCTCCTATCTCCTCCTGCCTAAGACCTCACCCTTGGCGATCCAGAACCTCGATATCAACACCTCCTTCATCAAGGGCTTCCCCGGGTCGGATCAATTGGCCGCAGCGGCACAGAAAGGGCTTGGTGATTTCCAATCACGCATCGAGGAGTTCCTCGGACCTCAGGCGGTGGCCGATGCCGTCAGCGAAGACTTCCAAGAATCAGGTGCTGACTTCATCTGCCTCTCGAGCTACCAGTTCACCGGAGTGATGTCGTTTTATGCACCGGCGTTTGAGCCGCTCCTCTGGCTCCCGGATCACGGCAGGGTCCGCTTCCCTTGGATCAATGACCACATCTGGAAGGGTAAGACCGCCTATGTCGCAGAGTGGCCTCGACGCGGACCGCTGTACACCAACCTCTTTGACTCAATGTTTCCCGGGAAAAACATCCAGATCCCTCACATCAAGAACCCTGTCTGGATCTCCATCGGCCGCTTCTACAATCCGGAGATGGTTCAGAATCGCTGATCAGCTGATCATCTGGAGCCCCCTTCCATCACTCCATCTCATCACATGACACGCCAAGAAAGAGCCGACGCACTGGCGCAGGAACTCCCACGAATCTATCCCACCGCACACTGCGAGCTAGATTTTAAAAACCCCCTCGAACTCCTCGTCGCCACCATCCTCTCGGCGCAATGCACAGACGTGCGGGTCAACATGGTGACTCCCCCCCTCTTCAGACGCTGCCCCACGGCCGCCGACTATGCGGAGATCCCGCAGGAAGAGTTGGAAGCCCTTGTGCGATCGACTGGCTTCTACCGCAACAAGGCCAAGTCGATCCGCGGCATGGGAGCGGCACTGGTCGAGCGGCATGCCGGAGAGGTTCCCCGGACCATGGAGGAGCTCTCCTCGCTCCCCGGAGCGGGACGCAAGACCTCCAATGTCGTCCTCGGAAATGCCTTTCATCTCAACGAGGGGGTCGTCGTCGACACGCATGTCGGCCGCCTCTCCCTACGCCTCGGACTCACCACCAAGAGCGACCCGGTCAAGGTGGAGCAGGATCTTATGGCCCTCTTCCCCAAGGAACAATGGAGTGATCTCAGTCACTGGCTGATCTGGCACGGACGGAGGCGCTGCAAGGCTCGCAATCCCGACTGCAAGGAGTGCGAGCTCAGGCCCCTCTGCCCAAGCGCCGATCAGCCCGATCAATTCTTGAAGAAGGGTTAGGTGTGACAGACCTAGGGAACCGCACCCTGTTGGAGAGAGGTTGCCTATTTCGCTGGTGTGTCACGCGTTGACATTTTGAAATATCGAGTCACGACTACATCTTGATGAAAAAAATCCTCCTGATCTCCCTGGCCGCCATCCTCCTGCTCGTTGCCGGGGTGCTGGGCTACCTCTACTTCTCGCTGAACACCCTGCTCAAAAAGGCAGTCGAAACCGTCGGGCCACGGATCACCAAGACCACGGTGATCCTCTCCTCGGCGAACCTCTCCCCTTTCTCGGGCAGCGGCACGCTCAACGGCTTTCTTGTTGGCAACCCCGAGGGATTCAAGGGGCCGTTTGCGCTGAAGCTTGGCCGCGTTGAAGTCAACGTGAACAAGGAGACTCTCCTCGCCGACACCATTGTCGTGAATTCCATTCTCATCCGGAACCCGGAGATTCTACTCGAAGGAACACTCACGGGAAATAACCTCAGCAAGCTCCTCAAAAATATCGAAAGCAACACCGCCTCCAGCCCATCAAAGGAGAAGAAGGGAACGCCAGAGAGCAAGAGCTCCTCGAAGAAGTTCATCGTGAAGGAAGTGGTGATCTCAGGCACCAAACTTCACTTGGCCGCCAGCGCCCTCGGTCAGAATGTCGAGCAGACCCTTCCCCTCCCCGAGATCCGTCTTCACAACCTAGGAAGCGGCGGTTCGGGGATCTCCGCATCCGATGTGACACAGCAGATCCTCACCCCGTTGATCAACGAGGCCATCAAGGAAGGCCTGAACACCTTGGCCAAGCAGGGAGTGAAGCAACTGCAGGGTCAGGGACTCAAGGAACTCAATAAAGCCCTCCCCGGTCTCTTCAAGTAAGCTTCGCGGATGCGTGGGGTTGTCAGAGAGGCGTTCCCCCGTTAGATAAGTAAAAGAACATCATGGCCGCACAATTCCGCGAGTACTACGAGACCCTGGGCGTCTCCAAGACAGCCCCGGCTGACGAGATCAAAAGCGCCTTCCGCAAACTTGCCCGAAAGCATCACCCCGACCTAGCAAAGGACAAGAAGGCGGCTGAGGAAAAGTTCAAGGAGATCAACGAGGCCTACGAGGTCTTGAGCGATCCGGAGAAGCGCAGAAAATACGACGAGTACGGATCTAACTGGCAACACGCAGGTAATGGCTTTTCCCCTCCCCAGGGAGGCGCAGGAGGACGCGGTGGATTTGGCGGCGGATCTAACAGTGGCGGAGATGCCTCGGATTTCCACTTCGGAGGCACCGGCTACAGTGACTTCTTCGAGCAGTTTTTCGGCACACGGCGTGGCCGTGGTTATGGAGGTGGTGCAGACTTTGAGGAAACCCCACAGAGGGGACGAGATGTGGAAGCCGATATTCTGGTCACCCTAGAAGAGGCTCTTCATGGGGCGACGCGCCAGATTTCCTTCCGGAAGGGAAACTCACCCGATGTCCAGACCTACACAGTCAAGATCCCAAAGGGTGTCCGCGAGGGACAGCGCATCCGGTTGGCCGGTCAAGGAGGTTCGGGTGGAGCCCGGGGTGAGTCCGGTGATCTCTACCTGCGGGTGAAGCTTCAGCAACATCCCGACTATCGTTTTGAAGGCGCTGACATCTACCACGAGGCAGATGTCCCGCCATGGCAGGCCGTCCTCGGAGGGGAACTCACCATTCCGACACCCGATGGTCGCGCCAAGCTCAAGATCCCGGCCGGCACCCGGAACGGGCGCCAGTTCCGCATCCCGAGACGTGGGCTTCCAGGAAAAAACGGCGGCCGTGGTGACTTCTACGCTGTGGTGGAAATCGCGATTCCCGAATCGCTGACACCGGAGCAGAAAGCTCTTTGGGAACAGCTTTCGCAACTCGGTTGACGCCGACCTTGGCGCACCGCCCATTTTCCGGTTCCACTCACAGGAGTGGAATGTTAGTTCGGGATTATATTGGCTGATGTCAAAAGTCCCTGCCTTCCGTGATTTCTCTCCGCTCTCTGCGGGAGTTTTCAGTTACCTGACACGCTTCAGGCTATGCTTGCCTCGCCATCACAACGGCAACTCGACCGCCATCGTTGTTGTTTTCTTTTCCAGAATTCCTTCGATCTGGAGCGTCTGCTGAACGGGTTCAGCAACAGGTCGATCCCAGAAATAGCGCTGCAGAAGAACCTTCAGGGTTGCCGTAAGAGGCACGGCGAGGAGCGCTCCCAGCAATCCACCGAGCACGATGGACCAGGCAAAGACCGAGATGATGACGGTCATGGGATGGAGACCTACTGAATTTCCGATGATCTTGGGAGAGATGAAAATGCCGTCGATGTTATTGGCCACGACAAAGATCACCAGCACCCAGAGCGGGTGCATGAGATCACCGTACTGGGCCAGCGCGATCAGCATAGCGGGGATGAGGCAGAGGGCCATACCCAAATAAGGAATCAGGCACAGAATCCCGAGCATGAGTCCGATGAGAAAAGAGAAGTCGAGCCGAAGAAAAGCAAAGAGCGAGACGCCGACGATCGCGCCGTCAATGAGGCTGACAAGGAGCTGCCCCCGAAAGAAGTGGATCAGGTAGGTGTTGATCTCATTGAGCAGGGAGACAATTTCTTCTTTGAGCGGGGATGATCGCAGGGGAAGGTAACGGCTCCAGTTGGTGCCGATGGCAGGGGATTCCAAAAGAAAGAAAAAGAGGAAGACGGGCACGAGCACGAGACTGAGGAGAAATCCAAGAATCCCAAAGAAGCCACCCACGCTCTTTTGCAGAAAGGCACCTGTCGCTGTGGCGATCGTTGGAATCTGCTGCTGAAACCATTCAAGGGCGTCTTTCGTCAATCCAAAGGCATGGACTTTCAGGTTTTCGGGCGAGAGATCCTCTAGCAAGGAATGGGTGATCGTTGTCTTATCTTTCAGTGCGGAGAGGCGCTGGATCTCACCCGCAGAACCTTTTGCCAAGGAGGTGATTTGCTGACTGTAGATGGGTATCTTGGAGGCAAGAATACCACCCTGCCGTGCGATCGAGGGGCCGACAGTAATGCCGATGAGTCCAATCCCGATACTAAAGAGAACGAAGACCACCACCACCGCCCATGTGCGCCGGAAACGCCACTTGCAGAGAAGTCCCACGACCGGGGTGAGGAGATAAGCGAGGACTGCGGCAATGGCAATCGGTGTGAGGACGGGCTTCAGGTAAGCGCAGACCGAAACCACGCTCCATCCCGAAAGAATGATGACCGCAACGATAGCCAGTGCTGCGACGGCCGTAAGAGCTGACCAGCAGATTTTTTTCTGAAAGGAGGTGGGAGGATCGTTATAGGCCATGCGTCGCCTCTGGAACTACTCTCTTTTACCGGACTTGTCCATCAGTCCAACATGCTCGCTGACAGCTTTCACTCAGCGAGGACAATATCCATCCGGACATCATGATCCTCAGCCGGAACCGAGGGGAGGAGCTGCCACAGCCAGGCAAGGCCAACCTTGATTCCACTGAAGTCCGGATGCCCGAGCAGGCGGTCATAATATCCCTTCCCCCTCCCTAACCGCCAACCCGAGAGGTCAAATGCCAACCCAGGCACCATCACCAGATCGACATCAGCTGGTGAGCACTTCTCCCAGCTCCCGGGATCGGGTTCCTGCAGTCCGAAGGGACCGGTGATCCACCGGCTCTGTGCACCTCTACGGTAGATCCCGAGGGCATCTCCCTCGATCCTCGGAAAAAGAAAATGTCTTTCTTCCCGATTTCCGATTAGGAGAGTCGGATCGGGCTCTCCGGGAAGCGGCGCGTAAAGCAGCACAGAGGAAGCCTGCTTCCAGGAGTCGAGCGCCTGGACTTTCTCCATCAGGGCAGAGGAGTTTCCGGGCCGACTGCTTCCGGCCAGATCCCTCATCCGTGCACGCAACCGTTGCTTTTCGGCATGAATCATTCACCCTTTGTGTAGCAGAGCAGCGACGATCATGGTCAAAAAACTTCTCAAGAAAGGTACTGAAGGAATCCGAAAGCGGGTCACAAAGAAACCTAAGCCGGAAAACCACATCTCGATGAAGCTGGGAGAGGGGTGGCACAAGCGAAACTACCTCACCGAAGTGATCATCCCTTCGCTTTTTTCACCTAGGCAGGAGGTCCCGCCGGGAACGCAGCTTCCCGAACTCACGCCCGGCCAGATCGGCATCACCTGGATCGGTCACGCCTCCTTCCTGATTCAGACACCGGAGCACTCCATCCTGATCGACCCGAACTGGGCCCGCTGGCTCAAAGTGGTGAAGCGCTTGCGCGACCCGGGTCTCAAGGTTCACGAATTGCCAGCCATCGACCTGGTGCTCGTCAGCCATGCTCACTTTGATCACCTCGATAAGAAATCACTCCGGGCCGTCGCGGCGGATCAGCCGATTGTCGTTCCGGAGCATGTCGGGAATCTTGTCCAGGGTCTCGGCTTCAACCGAGTTCATGAGCTTCAGCGATGGGAGGTGATGGAGTTCGGGTCGCTCAAGATCACGCTGACTCCCGCCCATCACTGGGGAGCACGGATGCTGCATGACAAGCACCGGGGCTTTGGCGGATTCCTGATAGAGTACGAGGGAAGAACGATCTTCCACTGCGGTGACAGTGCCTGGTTCGAGGGGTTCGCCGAGATCGGGGAGAAGTGCAAGGGAAAGATCGACATAGCACTCCTCCCGATCGGTGCCTACGACGCTCCGACCGGGCGAGATGTGCACATGAATCCCGAGGAGGCCCTAAGGGCTTTCACGGCACTCGGAGCAGGGATCATGATCCCGATGCACTACGGCACCTTTCGTCTTGGATTTGAACCGATGGAGGAACCTCCCGACAGACTCCTCGGCCACGCCCGCTCCCAGGGGATCGAAGACAGGATTCGTATCCTCCGGGAGGGAGAGGCAACGGTGTTTTAGGGCTGGGATGGAGGCCTCAGCTCCTACGGGACGATGGGTCAGAGAGGAAATGGATGGAGAGTGCATACGGCGGCAGCAATACAATCCCAGCCGGATACCGAGCGGTCCGTGGCGGCAATTACCCCCTTAACGCCAGCGCCATGCAGTCATCGTGCCGCATTAACATGCCACCGGTCTACCCGAACCAACTGGTTTTCCACTTTGCCTTCCGGGTTGCCAGAATTCTGCCCTGAAGCAGTTTAAATAAAGAAAAAGGCGTTGGACTCATTCCTGAGCCAACGCCTTTTTTGTGAATTCCTAACAGTCTAAAAGACTTCAGTCTTCAGACCATTCCGCTTACTTTCCGAGCGCCTTGTTCCAAACAGCGATCTGAGCGGCCTGAGAAGCGAAGAGAGCCTCGGGTGAATCGACGATCTCAATGCCGGTGATCTTGTCACCCTGCTTGATGGCGTTCACTACTTCTTGGTCCTTCGAACCATCGACGGCGCCGAAGATGGCATGCTTGCCATCGAGATGAGGAGTCGGGACATGGGTAATGAAGAACTGGCTACCATTGGTTCCGGGGCCTGAATTGGCCATCGAGAAGATGCCGGGGCGGTCGTGCTTGAGACCGGGAGCGAATTCGTCGGCGAACTTGTAGCCGGGACCGCCCATGCCGGTGCCGGTCGGATCACCGCCCTGGATCATGAAATCAGGAATGACGCGGTGGAAAGTGATGTTGTCATAGAAGCCGCGGCGGGCGAGATTCAGATAGCTGGCCACGGTGATCGGGGCCTTGCTCGCATACATGGTCGCATGGATATCTCCCTTGGAAGTGTGGAGAACAATGCGGATATCCTTGACGGGTTCGGCAGGATTTGAGGCTCCGGCGATGCCGGGTGCCATGCAGAGGGTGGTGGAAAGGGCGAAAAGTGTCTTTTTCATTGGACTTCTATTGGGTAGCAGAGAGGTGTGCCAAAGAAAGCCAAAACACTCAAATCTTCGAAAGCTTCCAAGGTTTCGCGGAAAGCCTCCCGATCTACTTCGGTTCCCAAAGACACGATCACAGTGGGCTTGGTCCAGATGCGTTGCGTCAGCTCACCCTCGGAGAATCTCAAGACCGCCATCCGCCTGACCCGGGATGCCGCCAAGAAAGGAGCAAGGGTCGTCTGCCTGCCGGAGCTCTTCCTGAGCGAGTACTTCTGCCAGAGCGAGGATCACGACTATTTCAAGCTGGCCGAGGCGATTCCGGGACCGACCACGAAGTCGCTGGGTAAAGTGGCCAAGGAGCTGGGCGTGGTACTCATCGCCTCTCTCTTCGAGCGCCGGGCACCGGGCCTCTATCACAACACGACGGCCATCATCGAGGCCGACGGTAAGTATCTCGGCAAGTACCGCAAGATGCACATTCCGGATGATCCCCTCTTTTACGAGAAGTTCTATTTCACGCCGGGTGATCTCGGTTTTCGCAACTGGAAGACCAGCGCCGGCGACCTGGGTGTTCTCATCTGCTGGGACCAGTGGTATCCCGAGGCGGCACGCCTGACGGCCCTGCAGGGTTCCGAGGTGATTTTCTATCCAACCGCGATCGGCTGGCATCCCTCGGAGAAGAAACTGTATGGGGAGAATCAGAAAGCCGCCTGGCAACTCGCCCAGCGCGCCCATGCATTGGCCAACGGCTGCTATGTCTGCGGAGTCAATCGTATTGGCCATGAGAATCCTGTGGCTCCCGCAGGAGGGGAGGGGCTGGAGTTCTGGGGAGGGACCTTTGTCGCCGCTCCGAACGGCCAGATCATCGCCGAGGCTCCGGCCGACAAGGAGATGGTCCTTGTGGTCGATCTCGACCGCGAGTTCATGGATACCCAACGCACGCACTGGCCCTTCCTGCGCGACCGCCGGATCGATGCCTATGCGGGGATCGAGAAGCGCTTCATCGATTGACCAAAAACAAATCCAAGCCACGCGCGGGCCAACCTCCGCTCCCGGATCAGGTGCGTGACTACCGCCTGCTGATGCAACGGTGGCACCATCTGGTGCGAGAGATCACCCCTCTGGACCTTTCGGTTTACGGCGAGGCGGGTGGCTATCCGCTGATGGTCGTTCATTCGGCACGGCGAGACCCTCTTCTTCCCTCGTTCTATCTCTCCGCAGGCATCCATGGCGATGAACCGGCCCCCGTGGAGGGTCTCCTTCAGTGGGCCGCGGAGACATTCCGGGCGGATCCCTCCATCGCGCACTGGAACTGGATGATTTTCCCCTGCCTTAACCCGTGGGGGCTGGAGCGGAATGTCAGGTTGGATGCCCAGGGGCTTGATCTTAACCGTTACTACAACTCCAGGAAGGTTCCTCAGATCATGGATCAACTCGCCCTGTTGCGGGGGCATCGCTACGATGTCGCCGTCAGCCTGCATGAGGACTACGATGCCCGAGGGTTCTATCTTTACGAGATTGCTGCCAAGCGCCCCCACTGGGGAGAGTACCTCTGCTCGGAATGCGCCTCCGTTCCTCCCGATGACCGCCGCAAGATCGACGGACATTCGTCAAGGAATGGTCTCATCCGCAGAAAGATCACAACGGGGATGATGAAGGGGCATCCGGAAGCCTTCCGGCTTCACTTCCGTCACGCCGACCGGACATTCACCCTCGAAACTCCTTCAGAGGAGTCACTGCGAAAGCGAGTCGCCCTTCATCGGGAGTTTCTGACGAAGGTCGTGAAAAAAATGAAATCCGATGGTGGCGTTGCCGGAAAAAACAGCTAAAATATCTCTTTTCATGAGTAAATACCCCATGGTTTTGATGGTGCTCCTGGCAGCCACAGTTCGAGTACTGCAAGCTGATTCCATTACTCTAAACAATGGTAAGATCATCAGCGGAGAGATTCTCAGCGATTCCCCGGATGGCATCCTCATCGAGTACTACGCGACATCCACGATCAAGGATCAGAAAACCTTCCCTCGCGATGATATTGTCAGTGTCGTGAAAGAACCGGCTGACGAGAAGGGCTTTAAGGCTCTCGGCAATCTTGTCTCACCGAACACTCTTCTGGACACCTCCTTTTGCGATGAGTTGATCATGAAAAAGATCCCTCAATTCCTGAATAAGTATCCCTATTCAAAACATCTTGCCGAGTTGCGTGCAACTCTTAGCACACTGGAAGGCGAGCGGGATCGGCTTCGTGTGGGTGATCGCAAGATTGATGGCATCTGGATCAACGCGGATGAAATCAACTCCGACAACTACCAGTTAGGAGCCAAAATCAAATACACCGAAATCAAGCAGCAGGCGTTGGAGAAAAATACCCTGGGAGCCCTGCAGTCGTGCGAGGTGCTCGAAAAGAGCTATCCGGGATCAGTCGTGATGCCCGATACAATTGACCTTGCTCTTAATCAGTGTAACCAACTCCAGGCAACCCTCGACAAAGCAAGGTGTGACTTTGATGTCCTCAATAAGCGCCGCCAGAAAGCCATTGAGTTGGCTCCAGGAGATCAGGCCTTGGAAATCAAGAATGCCATCGAAGCAGAAAATCAAAATGCAAAGAACGCCATCCAGAATGCTCTGGCTGATGGATCGAAGTTCTTTCCTGTCTTCCCGAACAACAAGGAGGCTTTGGATGCCCTCCAGACCCTGATCACCTCTGAAACAGCCAGATGGACACTCCTTTCAAAAACGCCCATGCGTGATGGCATCACGGCTTCAAAGAACTGCGCTGCCGCAGTGGCTCAAGGGGATCTAAAAACAGCACAGGAGCAACTCGCCCTCTCGGAAAAACTCTGGCCAGTAAATGCAGAGAACGCCAAACTCAATCATCTGGTCGAAGGGCTAGCCAAACCCCAGACGGCAGCGGAAGCGGCCAAAATCAAAGCGGCGGCGGAAGCGACGAAAAAATAACGCAAAATCATGAGCATATCCACACGCACCGCCAGCATTGACAGGAAGACCAGTGAGACAGCCATCAAGATGACCCTTTCCCTTGATGGCGAAGGAAACTCTGACGTGCGTACCGGCATTCCCTTCTTCGATCACATGCTCACGCTGTTCGCCCGTCACGGTCTATTCGACCTGACCGTTGAGGCCAAGGGGGACATCGAGGTCGACTTTCATCACACCGTCGAGGATACGGGTATCGCCCTCGGTCAGGCTCTTGCCAAGGCTCTCGCTGACAAGAACGGCATCCGCCGTTATGGATCCGCTTACGTCCCGATGGATGAGGCGCTTGCTCGGGTCGTCGTCGATTGCAGCGGTCGCCCATTCCTGGCCTACGAGGCCCCTCGCGGAGTGGAGGCGATCGGACTCTTCCCATTCCAACTTGTGGAGGAGTTTCTCCGTGCCCTTGCCGTCAACGCCGGACTCACCCTTCATGTTTCCATTCTGGCCGGCCGTGATGCCCACCACATGGCCGAGGCAATCTTCAAGGCGCTCGGCCGTGCACTCGACATCGCCGTCTCCCATGACGAGCGGGTGAAAGGCATCCCCAGCACCAAGGGCGTGCTGTGAGTCGGGAAGTCTCTCCGATCCTCGGCCTCGTCGACTACGGAAGAGGCAATCTCCGCAGCGTTCAACGGGCCATCGAGCATGCTGGCGGCACTTGCCTGCTTGTCCACACGCCGGCCGAGACGGAACAATGCGCGGCCCTTGTGGTTCCTGGCGTCGGATCCTTCGGTGACTGCGCCCTCCAACTTCGCGAAGCCGGTCTCTGGGATGTGATCAAGGACTGGCTTGGAGCCGACCGACCCTACCTTGGCATCTGCCTTGGCTATCAGCTCCTCTTTGATTCCAGCGAAGAGTCACCCGGCGTGGAGGGCCTCGGCGTACTGGCTGGGAAAGTCGTTCATTTCCCGAGGGGATCAGGACTCAAGATTCCTCACATGGGCTGGAACCAGCTGCACATCGGCACTCCCTCCGACCGCCTGATGAAGGGTCTGGGAGAGACTCCCGATTTTTATTTCGTCCACTCCTACTATCCTGTTCCGGAGGATCCCTCCGTGGTCACCTCGACCTGTCATTACGGCTTGGAGTTCGCCGCTAGTGTCACACGCGGAAATTTGAGCGCCATTCAGTTTCACCCTGAAAAAAGCCAGAACCTCGGCCTCACGATGCTGAGAAACTTTATCTCATCACTATCTTCCAACTCCTAACTCCTCTCCACCATGTTGCTCTACCCAGCCATTGATCTCATGGACGGCCAAGTCGTCCGCCTCGAGCGGGGACTGGCCGCCAAGAAAACCGTCTACGGCACCGATCCCGTGGCCATGGCAAGAAAGTGGGAGGCTGCGGGCGCCGACTGGATCCACCTTGTCGATCTGGATGCGGCCTTCGAGGGAAAAAGCCGCAACCTCGATGTCATCCGCGCGATCACCAAGGCCGTCTCGGTTCCTTGCGAACTGGGTGGCGGGATGCGCGACTCCGGATCAATCGAGGCCGGTCTCTCCACCGGGGTTCATCGGGTGATCATCGGCACCAAGGCTGCCGAACCCGGATTCCTGGCTGAGGCGGCGGGAGTCTTCGGGCCCTCCCGTCTTGCTGTCGGCATCGATGCCAAAGAGGGCAAGGTGGCCGTGAAGGGATGGGTCGAGACCATGGAACTGACCGCCCTCGATCTGGCCCGTGAGGCGATCAACGTAGGCATCCGCACCATCATCTACACCGATATCGCAACAGATGGGATGCTTCAGGGGCCGAACCTGCAAGCCATGCGTGAAATGGCAGCAGCAGTTCCGTGTGACCTGATCGCCAGCGGCGGCGTCTCAGGCCCCGATGATATCCGACAGCTGGCGACCATCCCGGGCATCCACGGAGCGATCATCGGCCGCGCCCTCTACGAGGGACGCATGCCCGAGGATCTCCGGAGTATCCTAAAGGGTTGATCATCAGAAATCAGGAAAACAGGGAATTCGATTCCCTTCCGAGTTCCTGTTTTTCAATCTCAATCCCGAACAGTCTTCAGTCTTCAGCCTAACAGACTGCTTGCTGACATCTCAGTCTGCCTTGAATTTCCCGTGACCCTCTTTCTTGATCGAGCTCACGATCGCGAGGAGTGATTTTGCCTTCTCGTACTGACCGGACCTCACGGCTTCCTCGATCTGATCGAAGGCGTCCTTGAGCTCATCCAGTTCAGTCCGGAAGTCAGCAAGGAACTGCGCCCTCTTTTCCTCAGGGATCTCCGAGGTCTTGCGCGGGTCGAGTGTCTTGGAGTCGAGGGCAGCCTTTTTCAGGTTCTCAATCAGCGTGATGGTGGACTGCTGCTTGGCCGGATCACTCACCTGCTGGGAGAGTTGGCGAGTGCCTCGGGCAAGAATCTTCATCTGATTCTCAAGGGCGGAATCCGCCTCCGCGTGTAGCAAGCCACCGGAGGCAAGGAGTAAAAGAGCCAGGAGATGATTTCGTTTCACGGAGGATCCTGTGGATAAAACAGTTGTTCCCTAGGTGGTTCCCTAGACTGCAACGACGATGTTCACGAGCCTCGCCGGGACGACGATCACTTTCTTGACCTCCTTTCCCTCCAGAAAGGGTGCCAGGGAGGCATCGGCGAATGCAGCTTTCTCCACACTCTCATGATCAGCTGATGTCGGAACAGTAAGGTGCCCGCGCACCTTACCGTTGATCTGCACCGCGTAGGTGAGTTCATTGACCACAAGAAACTCCTCATTCCATGCGGGCCATGCCGACTGCGAGGCCAGACCCTTGAACCCCTCGTGCTTGACGGCCAGTTTCGACCAGATCTCCTCCACAAGATGGGGTGCAAAAGGGCTGAGCAGGGGAAGGAAGAGCCTCAGCGCGTCAAGGGGGCGAGGCTTCGCATTGGTAAACTCGTTCGTAAAGATCATCATCTGAGAAATCGCCGTGTTGAAACTGAGCAACTCGATGTCCTGAGTCACCTTCTTGATCGTGGCGTGAAGGACGCGCCGCTGCGCATTAGTGAGTTCCTGCTCTGTAAGATCCTCGGAGAGGACCCAATTCCCTTCCTGATTCTCCGTCATCGCCATGCGCCAGACGCGTGCAAGGAAGCGATAGACTCCCTCGACACCGGTCATGCTCCACGGCTTCCCATGTTCCAAGGGGCCCATGAACATTTCGTAGAGACGGAGGGCATCGGCGCCGTACTCGGCCACAACCTCGTCGGGATTGACCACGTTGCCGCGGCTCTTGGACATCTTCTGCCCGTCATCGCCCAGGATCATTCCCTGATTCACAAGCCGCTGGAATGGCTCCGGCGTGGTCAGGTGACCCAAGTCAAACAGGACTTTGTGCCAGAATCGGGCGTAGAGCAGATGGAGCACCGCATGCTCCGTCCCGCCGACATAAAGATCAACCCCTCCTGGCCTCGAATTGCTGCCCATCCAATACTGCTCGACCTCCTCGCCGATGAAGCGGTTATTGTTCTTCGGGTCGCAGAAGCGGAGGTAGTACCAGCAGGATCCCGCCCACTGGGGCATCGTGTTGAGCTCACGCCGAGCCGTCTCCGAATAGGAGACCCACTCGGAAGCCTTGGAAAGCGGCGGCTCGGCGGTGCCTGTCGGCTTGAAGTCATCCATCTCGGGCGGCTCCACGGGGAGTTCCTCGGCAGCGAGGGGGCGGTGCGAACCATTCTCCCAGACGATCGGAAAAGGCTCACCCCAGTAGCGCTGACGCGAAAAGAGCCAGTCGCGCAGTTTGTAGGTGATGGCCCCCTTGCCGAACCCCTCCTCATTCAGCCATGCGATCATCTTATGTTTCGCCTCGGGGGTACGGAGCCCCTCGATGGTGGGGGAATTTATCGCCGTGCCTTCACCACTAAAACAGCCTTGGTTTTTTTCGTTCCGTGGCTCATCAGGACGGATGACCTCCCGGATCGGAAGGCTGAATGTCACGGCAAATTCGTGATCCCTCTCGTCGTGGGCGGGGACCGCCATGATGGCTCCCGTGCCGTAACCGGTCAGGACATAGTCGGCAATCCAGACGGGGATCATTTCGCCGTTCACGGGATTGATCGCGGAGACCCCGAGAGGGACGCCGGTCTTCTCCTTGGCAAGATCAGTGCGCTCCATATCGCTCTTGGCGGAGCAGGAGTTCTTGTAGGAGGTAACGGCTTCGGTCTGGTCTGCAGCCGTGATCGTCTCGACCAGCGGATGCTCAGGGGCAAGGACAAGGTAAGTGGCTCCAAAGAGAGTGTCGGGACGCGTTGTGAAGACAGTGATCGACTCATCGAAGCCCTCCAGGCCAAAACGCACTTCGGCGCCCTCGCTGCGACCGATCCAGTTACGCTGTAGCAGCTTGATCGATTCCGGCCAGTCAAGACCGTCGAGATCTGCGATCAGACGCTCCGTGTAGGCCGTGATCCTGAGCATCCACTGCCTCATCGGACGACGCACGACAGGGAACCCCCCAACCTCGCTCTTTCCCTCCACGACCTCCTCATTGGCCAGCACCGTTCCGAGTTCGGGACACCAGTTGACAAGTTTATCAGAAACAAAGGCGAGGCGCACGCTGTCAGGATCATTCCCCTCATAGGTCGAGATCGGCTCGGCCTTGCAGGTGGCGGGATTGAACCAGGCTCCGTAGAGCTGCAGGAAGATCCATTGAGTCCAGCGGAAGTACCCGGGATCGGTCGTGCTGATCTCACGCGACCAGTCGTAGCTGAATCCGAGCGACTGGAGTTGGGTTCGGAAGTTGTCGATGTTCCGCTGGGTCGTGACGCGGGGATGCTGGCCCGTCTTAATCGCGTACTGTTCAGCCGGCAAGCCGAAGGCATCCCAGCCCATCGGATGGAGCACATTGTCGCCGCGCAGCCTGTGGTAACGTGCCAGGATATCCGTTGCGGTGTATCCCTCGACATGACCCACATGGAGCCCATCACCGCTCGGATAGGGGAACATATCGAGTACGAAGTACTTGTTCGCCTCGGGTCGAAAATCGGGGTCCCCCGGATTTGCAGCGCGGAACGCATTGGATTCCAGCCAGTACTTCTGCCAGCGGGATTCAAACTCAGGGAAGGGATAGTGCTTGCGGGTCAGGGACATCTCGTTGGAACGTTGATCCACTATGGAATCCGAAAATATCCCTTCCGCCAAGTCACTCGCACACGAATTACCGAAGATTCTTTTGGCCACCCGGAACCGTCACAAGACCAGGGAGATCCAGACCATGCTGGGAATGGGCGTCATCGTCACCGATGCCACGGAGCAGGCACACCTCCCTGAGGTCGAGGAGACGGGATTCACCTTTGAGGCAAACTCAAAGCTCAAGGCGGAAGTGATCTCCCGGCACGTCTCCGGGATCGTCCTCGCCGATGACTCGGGTCTCGAAGTCGATGCCTTGGGCAAAGAACCGGGCGTCTACTCCGCCCGATATGCCGGTGCTGGATGCACCGACGAGGCAAATACCGCGCTTGTCCTCCGCAAAATGAAAGGATTCCCCCATGAGGTGCGC
Organism: Spartobacteria bacterium; assembly: GCA_947466005.1. Lineage (GTDB taxonomy): Bacteria > Verrucomicrobiota > Verrucomicrobiia > Chthoniobacterales > UBA6821 > UBA6821. The sequence goes on from CANIBV010000002.1 coordinate 47,925, forward strand.
GCGGCCCGCTTCCGCTGCGTGCTGGCTGTGGCTGAGAATGGGGAAACACTCGCGGTCTTTGAGGGTGCCGTGGAGGGGTTTCTCGCTCATGAGGTCAGGGGCGATGGGGGGTTCGGCTATGATCCCATCTTCATGCCCCTGGGACACGACCAGACATTTGGTGAACTCTCCTCCGAGATCAAACACACCATGAGCCACCGCAGTCGGGCATTGGAACAGTTTAAGGAGTGGTGGGCGGCGAGGAGAAAGTAACGGAAACCTGCAAAGCGGAATCAAGCCCTCCCGGGAACCCATCTGAGTGCAAAGGCGGCCGGGGGATCACACCCGGGACTGATCCACTGGATCACTGCGGCCCAGCCATGACTCTCCTCATCGTGAGGAAGGTAACCTCGGATCGCCGTCACGACATCCCATCCATCATGCAGATGGACGGTAAGCACCGGGTCGGTCATTTCGGCTTTCTTGACCTTGTCAATGTAGTCGTCGGGCTCCATCACCGCGGCCAGCTTCCCATAGCCCGGCATGCGGCTCCCTCCCACCATGCGCCAGAGTCCAAGTCGAGTGACCAGCTCCCTGGTCGCCACGGTCAGGGCCTTCCCCAATCCGTGATGTTGGTGCCCCGGATGAATGAACAGATCAGCCCCGTAGAGCGTATGGCCAGAGGGATCATGATCCGCAAAACTCCCTCCCGCCGTCAGCGTCTCCCAGGAGTCATCCAGATGGAAGTGCATCATCTGAATCAAGAGAGTGAAATGGACGCCTGCCACGGCGCCTGTCTCAACGTGAACGACGACGAACTGACCATCCGGAAACACGCGGTGATGGGCGGCCAATTCCTCATCAGTGTAGGGACGCTCCGTAGGATAGACCATTTTGCAGATCGCCGAGATCTGGGCGTAATCCTGATCTGACATGAGCCTGATGGCATAGCCCTCGGGAAGGTGGAGACGCGCTTCGTTCATGGAGATGGGAGTAACTTCCAACGCAGCGTGCAGGAAGTCAGGCGGAATCTGAACCCACCGATAAAAAAGACTGGTCCTTCATCAGTTAGCTTGGGAATTGACGAGAAGAGCTTCGCCAAGGGGCATAAGTACTCGAGGGTGGCAAGCGACTTGATGGGAGGGCGGGTAGTGGAGGTTTATCATGATGTCACTCGGCAAGCCTCAGGCAGGGACGCCATGAGTGGGCGTAGAGCACTGGAATCAGAGCGCTACCTCAGGGGGACACAACGGCGACAGCTCCATAACGAGACTGAGTCTCTGGATCTGCCACTCATCATCTAGGCGCAGTTGAGATGTTGATGCAGGTGGCCCGAACCCACCCTCTCTCACTAATGATGGCCTCAGGGCCGGAAAGGTTTTGCCTGAAGCTGATAAGCATGAAAGAAAAGACCCATGCATGCAGTTATCCGCCACTACCACTTCGCCCCCAAGGACAGCAAAGAGATCGACCAGAAAATCGCCGATGAGTTTTTACCGATCATCCGTAAAGCGAAAGGGTTCGTCCGCTACTACTGGCTCGACAACGGGAATGGCGAGGGCACCTCGGTCAGTGTTTTCCGTGACAAGGATGGGGCGGATGATTCCGTCCGACTGGCCGCATCCTACGTGCATGAACATCTTGTTAATTTGATGAAGCAGAAGCCAGACATCATCGAGGGACCTGTCGTCGTACACGACTGATTCGCGGAGGCCGTCACCTCTCTTTGAGTCGGCGCGAGGTGTTGCCGGATAAATCTCTTGTTGCGGGGTGATTGCATCTTGATCATCTAGGCGCGATCAAAGCTGCACTCCCCCCTTCTTTGCATTCTCCTCACCCCCTGGCAAGGAATGATGAAAGAGCCAACCCAACTGCAAGCAGGCAGAGAACCGGACGGGAAAAAGTCATCAGTGATGAGTACCTCCTCCTAATACGGCAGGGAATACCCGATGTTCCAGCACCACGGATAGAAGGAGGTTTTCTCCCTATTCAAAATAATCATTGCAGCCTAAAAATTGAGTGTGAAAAAAATCCTCTTATTGGGCTCCGGTGAACTGGGCAAAGAATTCGTGATCAGCGCCAAGCGTCTGGGGTGTCATGTGATTGCTTGCGACAGCTACCAAGGGGCACCCGCAATGCAGGTGGCCGATGAGAGTTGTGTGTTTAGCATGCTCGATGAACAGGCTTTGCGGGCTGCCATCGCAAAATATCAACCCGATCTGATCGTTCCAGAAATTGAGGCTATTAGAACCGAGGTCCTGCTGGATGTTGAAAAAGCAGGTTTCGAAGTGATTCCCAGCGCAAGGGCCGCGAACTTAACCATGAATCGAGACAGGATTCGTGATGTTGCTGCCGGTCTTGGCGTGAGAACGGCCAAATTTCATTATGCAGAATCCGTGGAAGATCTCATGGCTCACGCTAAAACCATTGGGTTTCCAGTGGTGATCAAGCCGGTGATGAGCTCCTCAGGCAAAGGCCAAAGCGTGGCCAAGAGCGAGTCTGATATTCAGGCCAGTTGGGATTACGCCTGTTTGGGAATGCGTGGCGACCGCAAGAAGGTGATCGTCGAAGAGTTCATCAAATTCGAATTTGAGATCACGTTACTCACCATCCGCCAAAAGAATGGTGAAACCATCTTCTGCCAACCTATTGGTCATGTTCAAGAGCGCGGAGATTATCAATACAGTTGGCAACCCCAGCCCATGAATCATGAATCCTTGAAGGCCGCTCAAGACATGGCTGCAAAGGTCACCGCCGACTTGGGCGGCGCCGGTCTTTTCGGCGTTGAGTTTTTTGTCACCAAGGATGAAGTCATCTTTAGCGAGTTAAGTCCGCGCCCCCATGATACGGGCATGGTGACTTTGGTTAGTCAGAATCTGAGTGAGTTTGATTTGCATGCCAGGGCAATTCTAGGCATGCCAATCCCATCCATCGAATGCATCGAGGGAGCGAGTGCTGTTGTCTTGGCCACGAAGGAGGGGCGAGATCCTACCTTCCAAGGAGTTGATGATGCCTTGAGCGAGAGGGGTGTTGATGTTCGGATTTTTGGCAAGCCTACTGCTCGCCCCTATCGCCGCATGGCTGTTGCTTTAGCCAGTGGCCCAGATGCATTGGCGCGCGCTCGAGCCGCGGCGGCGAAGATCACAGTTCATTAAATAACTCCGTTTCTTCTGGTTATTAACTGATCCGAAGCCACGATCCAATCGCAGCCTAAGCGTCCTGCAAAAGGCATGCAAAAACCACCAGCAATAAAACATCCATGAAATCACGCGCAAAGAAATCAGCCACCAAGGACAGGTATCTCGTCATCGGATCCCACGGACCCGGATTCACCTCACAGGAGGAGGAACTGACCGTCTTGCAGGAGGGGATCATTCCTTCCTTTGACGCACTCCACAAACTGGAAGATAAAGGCATCATCCTTGCCGGAGGGCTTCCACTTGGCGAACGGACGCTGGTTTTCATCATGGAGGCCTCCTGCAACGAGGAAGCGGACCGAATCCTGCGCGAGCTTCCCTGCTGGGGTGTCTTTGACTGGGAGGTCCGGCCTCTCCTCACATTTGCGAAGCGTTCCAAAGAGGAGCAAGGCATCGTGTCCAAACTCAAGAAGAGCCGCAAATAAACTGATCCCCCTAAAAAAACCATCCCCTTCCCTTTCAGGAGGTGCGGATGGGGGGGGGGAGCTATCATTGGACGTCATCGGCATCTAGGGAAGCGCCCCTTTTTCTTGGATAGGGAACGGGATCTGTTGAAGAATGCACTCGCAGATAGCCAATCCGGCTCGCTTCGTTCAAAAGCAACTGCAGTCACCAGCTTTTTTTCAAAACCAGCTTCACTAATCCCATGAAACTCATTGATGGCAAGGCGGTCGCCGCCGAAGTCGAACTCGAAACCAAGGCACGCATCGATGCCCTGAAGGCTCGAGGCATCACCCCCGGCCTCGCCGTGGTACTCATCGGCGAGGATCCCGCCTCCCAGGCTTATGTCCGTAACAAGGACAAGACCTGCGCCGCCCTCGGGATGCACTCCCGTAAGATCGAGCTTCCCGCCTCCACCAGTCAGGAGGAAGTGCTCAACCTCGTTACAGAACTCAATGCCGATCCCGCCATCCATGGCATCCTTGTGCAGTCGCCGCCCCCGAAGCATATCGACGAGCATGCCGTGACAATCGCGATCGACCCGCGAAAGGATGTCGATGGATTCCACCCCGTCAACGTGGCAAAGCTCGCCATGGAAGACCCGACGGCCTTCGTCCCCTGCACCCCGCTTGGCTGCCAGCGCCTCTTGATTGCCGCCGGCATTGAAACTTCGGGCGCCGAGGTGGTCGTGGTCGGACGCAGCCTGATTGTCGGCAAGCCAATGGCCCTTCTTCTCATGGCCAGGAACAATGGAGGCAAAGGTGGCGACGCCACTGTCACGATCGCCCATTCCCGCACGAAGGATCTCGCAGCAGTCACCCGTCGCGCCGACATCGTCATTGCCGCGATCGGCAGACCGAAGTCCCTCGGGGCAGACCACATTAAGGAAGGAGCTGTTGTCATCGATGTCGGGATTAACCGCGTTGCGGATCCCTCGACGAAGAGCGGATACCGCTTGGTCGGCGACATCGACTTCGATGCCGTGGCACCCAAGTGCTCAGCCATCACCCCGGTCCCCGGTGGCGTCGGCCCGATGACGATTGCCATGTTGATGAGCAATACAGTGACCGCCTGCGAACGCCTAACGGCGTAGGCTTAGAGCGGTTATGCTCTAAGCCCCCACTAAAGTCCGGCCAGGGTCCCTCTACTCTTCTGGTCACTCAGCTCACCTTCCGCAGAAACTCCGCAGGGCTTAGGATCGTGATTCCCTCGTATTCCTTGAGGGCGAGGAGGTGTTTTTTGTCACCACTAACGATGTAGTCGGCTTCGGCGGCGAGTGCTGCTTCCAAGATTTTCTCATCATCAGGATCAGCAGTGGCCCCGGTCGCCCGGTGCGTGGGGAACACCAATTCGGCAGCTTCACCCAACGCCTCAACCCATTCCACGGGAGTGATCGCCGGGTAGTCGATCCGCAATTCCTCCATGGTTTCATGATATTCGGCCAAGATCGGAGGACTGATCACCGCCTCACACTTTCTTTCGACCCAGGCGGTGAGGCACCGAAATGGGGACCCCTGCCAGAACGCAGCGCTAACCACCACATTCGTGTCAAAAACAACTCTAAGATCAGGCGCTTTTGGCACGACGACGGACCCTTTCAATGGCCTTGGCCACGTTCGCCTCGTCCCTCACTGTTATTTGCGGAAGATGGCGACCCGCCAGCAGGAGGGCTCTCACGCGCGAGGCGGTCAACGGTTGGCGCTTCCTCATCACGATGAGCCCCCCCGAGTATCCGACGTCGAGTTGATCCCCCGTCTTGATACGGGCCATCTCGCGGATGGGACCGGGAATCACTGTCTGCCCCTTGACTGAAACCTTAGTAAGCATGAAGTAAGATTCATCTTACTATTTTAGAATGTCAAGTAAGCCCAAGCCGTTTTAATCCGAACTCCTCTCCCCGTTCCTCATTTCAGAGGCTGCGTTCCTAAGAGTCCAAAAGACTACAGTCTAACAACCTTACCCCTTGGGATCATTTTTTATGCAGACAGAATCAGCCCCAAGATCTCTTCCTTGGAGGGACCGGGGCCGACCATGGCGAGGCTCAGGGTCCTGCTCTTGAGAATCTGAGCGGCAGCCTTCTGCACGGCCGCTGCGGTCACCTTGGCCAGATGCGCATAGACCTCCTCGGGAGGGACGATCTTGCCATAGGTCAGCAGGGAGGAACCCAATCGGTAGTTCTGCGTGGCTGCGCGCTCCAGAGCCATGCGACTGGTGCCGATCGTGTAATCGCGTGCACGCCTGAGTTCGGCCACGGAGGGTCCCTTCTCAGCGATCCGGCGGCACTCTCGGAAGATGAGTTTTAAGGCCTTAGCGACATTCGACCCATCCAACCCGATCGTGATCTCGAAGGCACCGCAATCCGAGTGGGTCGAGAGTGAGGTGCTCACCGAGTAGCAGAGACCGCGATGCTCGCGCAACTCTTGGAAAAGACGGGAGCTCATGTTCCCGCCGAGGATCACATGCAGGAGATTCACCGCATAGCGACGGGTATCAGAGGCGCCTGTGCCACGGAAGGACATGGCGATCTGCGTCTGCTGGGTCTCGCGGTTCTCGATCAGAATGCGTGGTGAGGTCTGGCGGGAAGGGGGTGTCAGCGAACGACTGGAAGATCCCCGGGGCTTCCCGGGAAGTTTCCCAAGGAATCGATTGGCAAGGGCCACGAGTTCGTCATGCTCCACGGCACCTGCGGCCGTCAGGATGGTCCGGCCGGCGTGATAGTGGCTTTTCAGATGGGCGAGCAGATCGGCGCGGGTTATCGCAGCAAGGCTCTTCTTGGTTCCGGTGATGGGTCGCCCGAGGGAATCACCCCTCCATGTCTCGGCGGTCAGCAGCTCATGGACGTGCTGGGCAGGCTCGTCGCGGATCATCTCGATCTCCTCGACGATCACTCCCCTCTCCCTCTCCACCTCGGCGGGAGCGAGCCGTGAATGGGAATACATGTCGGCGAGGACTTCGGTGATGCTGGAAAAATGATCAGCGGAAGCAGCCGCGTAGTAGCAGGTGCGCTCTTCGGCGGTGTAGGCATTCAGATCGCCGCCGACTCCCTCGACCTCTTCGCTGATCTGGCGTGCGGAACGCTTCCTTGTCCCCTTGAAGAGGAGATGCTCCAGAAAGTGCGAGACCCCGCCGATACGGGCGGCCTCGTGACGGGCACCCACCGCACACCAGATGCCGACCGCAGCTGTTTGAGATGAAGGCATGGCGCAACTGGCCACGCGGAGACCGTTCGGTAAGGTGGTGATCTGAGTCTTCATGGTAAGGGGTTCACGATCCAGCTTGCCGGTAACGGAGGACCGCCTCGGCCAAGTCCAGATCGGCAGGCCAGGTCACCTTGATGTTGGGCTCCAGATTTTCCACGAAGGGAATCCTCCAGCCGGCGGCCAGGGCCACGGAGACCTCGTCCGTCGGTTTGCCAATGCCAGGTGTCTTCAGCAGGTCGGTGAGTGGCGCGATGCGGAAGACTTGGGGCGTCTGCATGCTCCAGAGCCCGGCACGGTCAACTGTCCGGACTGCACACCCCTCCTGATCAGCCTGATGCAGGGTGTCGGAAACGGGAGCGGCAGCAGAAGAGGCTCCGGATCCGGCAGCTGCCTCAAGACAGCGAGTGATCAGGTCGACGGTGACCAAGGGGCGGGCCGCGTCATGGATGGCGACAAGCTCCGGAGATACGGGCAGAGCATTGAGGGCCTGGAGCCCCTTGATAACCGACTCATTCCTGTGGGCACCTCCGGTGACAATCGCCGTCAACTTGGTGATCCCCTCAGCCTGGGCAATGGCACGGAACTCCTCTATCCGCGCATCAGGAGCCACCAGCACGATGGACGATATCGATGGGGTTTGCTCAAAGGCGAGTAACGACCAGGCAAGCAGTGGCCTCCCGGCAAGTTGCACGGAGAGCTTGTCCCCACCAAAGCGACTCCCCGATCCACCCGCAACAATGACGGCGGCAGATACTGGAAGTGACTTAGCGAGCATGGTGGTGATCAACCGAACGACTCGCTTGGAACGACTAAGAGAGCAGCTTCTGAACCTCTGCGCTGAGGCTCTTCCCATCGGCACGCCCGCTGGCCTTTGCCTGCGCTGCCTTCATGACGGCGCCCATCTGGGCTTTGCCAACAACAGCTGAAGCACCCAAAGAAGCTCCAACTTCGGCGATGGCTTCCTTGATCAAGGTAGAAAGCTCCTCCGCGGAGAGCGCGGCAGGCAGGTAGGCGGAAAGAACAATGATCTCAGCACGCTCCTTCTCTGCCGATTCAGGGCGTCCACCCTTCTCGAATCCCTCGGCTGCATCCTCGCGCTGCTTGATCTGCTTGCGGAGCACGCTCATGGCTGTCTCGTCATCGACCACAGCATCGGCCCCGCCCTTCTCGATGGCGGCGTATTTGAAGGCGCTTTTGACCATGCGGAGGGTTCCGAGACGGGCTGCGTCACGGGCTTTCATTGCTACCTTGAGGTCGTGATCGATCTGTTCTGAGAGTGTCATGGGATGAAAAAACGGCTGATTTTCTGAAGGCACGACCCTACGCGCTTGAGTTGCCTCCGTAAATGAATTCTGATGTCCGCATGTCCGATCGCCCCGTCCGCACCCGCTTTGCCCCCTCACCCACAGGCCTCCTCCATGTCGGAGGTGCACGCACCGCCCTTTTCAACTGGATCTATGCCCGCAAGAAGGCCGGCACCTTTGTCCTCCGTATCGAGGACACCGATCACACGCGCAACACCGAGGAGGCCAAACAGGTGATCCTGGACGGACTCCACTGGCTCGGCCTCGACTGGGACGAGGGTCCGCAGAAGGGTGGAAATTACGGCCCCTACTACCAGAGTGAGCGCGGGGCGATCTACGAAGAGTATCTGGCACGCCTTGAAAAGGCAGGCCATCTCTACGAGGACAACGGCGCCATCCGCTTCCGCTCCCCCCGTGAGAAGGTCATCGTCGAGGACGAGATCTGCGGAAAGATCGAATTCGATCTCACCAATCCCGGCACTCATCCCGACCTGACGCTTCGCCGTCCCGACGGATCCTGGATCTTCCACTTCGTGAGCGTGGTGGATGACATCGAGATGAAGATCACCCATGTGATCCGGGGAGAGGATCACCTCTCCAATACCCCGAAGCACATCGAACTCTACCGTGCCCTTGGCGCCGAGTCTCCGCGCTTCGCCCACATGCCGCTCATTCTCAACCGCGACGGCAGCAAGATGAGCAAGCGTGACGAGGGCGCCGCACTTGGCACTTATCCCGAGGCCGGCTACGCCCCCGAGGCCGTCCGCAACTACCTCAGCCTGCTCGGTTGGTCCCCCAAGGAGAACCGCGAGATCATCAGCACGGAAGAAGTTGTCGCGCTCTTTGATCTCGATCAGGTCAACCGCCGCAACGCCGCCTTCGACCTCGACAAATGCTTCTGGATTAACGGCCAGTACCTCATTGCGATGGATCTCGCACGCTACGCCGAACTGGCCATCCCCTTCCTCCAGAAGGCAGGGATCACCTGGCCGACCTGGGAGTCGCTTGAGCGCGTCCTCACGATCGTGAAGCCCAAGGTCAAGCTGCTGAAGGATCTCCCCGAGTGGGTCGCCTGCTTCTTCACCGAGGACCTTTCCTACGACGAAGCGGCTGTCGCCAAGTCCCTCACAGGATCTGCCGCCGCCGAGCGCCTTCAGGCACTCTCCGAAGCCTATGCGGCACTTCCCACCTGGGATGCCGCCTCACTCGAAGCAACGCTGAAGGAAACCTCTGCCAAACTCGGCATCAAGACCGGCGAGATGGTTCATCCCGCTCGTGTGGCCGTCAGTGGCAGAGGCATCGGCCCAGGTCTCTATGAGATGATCGAGATCCTCGGTAAGGAACGCTCACTGGCTCGCATCGCCAAAGGAATCGAAAAAGCAGCCACCGCATGAGCGAGACTCCAGAGGTCTATGCTGCCAAAGATCTCACCGATGGAGGTAAGGTTTTCGGTAAGCTGAATCCCCCGGCCCGTCTCGCCGTCTTTGGAGATCCGGTCGCCCACTCCGCATCTCCACCGATGCACAATGCGGCGCTG
>CANIBV010000003.1 GCA_947466005.1 Spartobacteria bacterium
AACAACGCCCAGCTTGCGACCGTTTCGACGGATGGTCATGGTGGCGCTGTCATCTTCACCGACCGCGCAGTCATCCACGTCCAGCCCAACCCCCTCGGCGGCGTCTCCATGTTTAGCTCCGCGCCAGATCGCCCCGCCTGCAACGCCGAGCAGTAGGCGCGGAGTGGCTGTTAAGTGGGAAATCAGACCGAAGGTTTTAATCTGGAACTCATGAACTCATGAACCAAGGCGCTGGGAAGCGGTGCGGAAGACTGCCGAAGGCAGCCCCGAAGGGGTGGCACAGCTTCTCGGGAGAGAAGTGCCATCAACCTGAAGAAGAAAAATTTACCATGAAGAGCATGCAGCAGATGGCCGAGAGGCTAGGGAGGTCGGCGGTGTGGATCAGCGGTGTGCAGAAGCGGTTTAGTCTGCCTGTGCTGGAGAGCTATTCCGAGGGGTACGAAGCATTTCTCCGTAAGATCCTGCATCTGCGTGTGCTCGGCGTAAGCGAGGAGTCCCTCCGAGAATTCTGGGCTGCGGAGCGGAAGCTGATCGAGGTGCTCCATCTGGATCCACAGAGCTCTCCAACCTGGATGGTCGATGCCTGCTCCGTAGCAGCCGATCCCGATCGTCGTCTCCTGCTCTCCAACATCGACCTCGGCTTTAATCTTCCGTCCACCTCTATCCAGATCGGCTTGAACTTTGCAGCCTCCTCCCCCGAACTCTTCGCAGGGAAGGAGATGGGCGAGGACGCCCTGAGACTGATCAGTGACTACCGCACCCGTCTTGCTGGGATACGTGTGTCCGTAGCTTCGGAATCCAAAATCCTCCGCGATGCCCTCAAGTGGGAGAAGTCCCTCGGACTTACTCGGTTCCCTTTCGATGGGAAGTATACGTACCCAGAAGAAAAAATGCATCCCATGGACTGATGCAAACGAAGGTTTCTAGGCTGTTCAATGAAAGAAGTTATGGCTGTGGCTTGCAGTTAATCGCATCTAATGTGAAATAATCCCTTATGGCTTTTTCATCTGTGGAATTATGTGCGGGTGGTGGCGGCCAATCCTTAGGACTCGAGCTAGCTGGTTTTCACCATGAAGCAGTTGTGGAATATGAGTCACTATTCTGCACAACTCTTAGAAAAAATCGCCCGCACTGGAATGTGCTGGAAATGGATATTCGTGAATTCACGGGGCAAAAATATTCAGGGGTTGATCTTTTAGCGGCAGGAGTACCCTGTCCCCCTTTCAGTACTGCAGGCAAACAACTTGGGGCAGACGATGACCGCGATATGTTTCCTGCGGCTTTAAGTCTGGTCTCCCAGATAAAGCCTCGAGCAGTGCTTTTTGAAAATGTACAAGGGTTAGCGTCGGCAAAGTTTACGGATTACCGCAACAAGCTTATCCGAAAATTATCCGCATTGGGCTATCAGCCGGATTGGCGAGTGCTTCAAGCTTCCGAGTTCGGTGTTCCTCAACTCCGCCCGCGATTTATTTTAGTAGCACTACGGCCTTCAGATGCAGAGCACTTTGCGTGGCCTGTTTCATGGGGAGCTAAGCGTTTTGTTGGAGAATCACTTCTAGATTTGATGGCAGAAAACGGATGGGCCCACACAGAGACTTGGGCTGGAAGAGCCGCTCGTGTAGCGCCTACCCTTGTAGGCGGATCGAAAAAGCATGGCGGCCCAGATTTGGGTCCAACTCGAGCAAAGCGGCAATGGAGAGATCTAGGAGTTGACGGAATGGGCATTGCTGATTCTGCGCCTGGTCCTGACAAGGATGCTGATCATTTGCCTCGGCTAACACTTCGCATGGCTGCTCGAATCCAGAGTTTCCCTGACACATGGGAGTTTGCTGGAGGAAAAACCGCTCAATATAGGCAAATTGGGAACGCGTTTCCGCCTGCGGTAGCGAGAGTAGTTGGTGCTGCTATACGTTCGGCATTTGAGCGAAAGAAGTTCTTGTCTGGCCTCAAGTTTGAAAAAGCTGACCAGCTCCGCCTGATGGAGTCACCATCTAGCTCAAAGCCAAAAACTCGTAAAAAATCTGTATGACTCAAACTTCATTGATCTCTAAAGAAAGGGCGGCTTTTCACTCATTGCTGTTGGCGGGACCGCTCACAAGTGATTCCAAGGGGATTTTGAGTATCGCAGACAAAGGAAGTGCTATCAGTCGCGTTATTTCAACTGAGTTAGCGAAAAAATTGGGATCCCCACGAATTTCAAAAAAGGGCGGAGGGCAAACGGCGGGAGCTGCTTTTGAGAATATCGTTGCCCGATTTTTAAGAGCAACGTTTCTATCACTCAAGGATCTTAGGCCTGGCTCTTGGGAGGTTCTTGATACAAGTACCGGTGGAAAAGTTCAGATTGCTAACTTTACCCAGTATGAACATCTGCTTCGATTGAAAGAGAAAGCAGATGCGGATCCCGATTTACGAGCCATTCTGGGTGGTGATTACCTAATTGCACCCGATGTAGTTGTTGTACGCACTTCAGAGCCCGACAAGATGATTAATAAATCTACGCGCGTTGTTGATATGAATACAGCACGACTGACACCCCTGCGTACTACTAACTCAAAAGGTGGAGAGGCACGTTTTCTTCATGCAAGCGTTTCATGCAAATGGACCCTTAGAAGTGATCGGGCTCAAAATGCCCGAAGTGAAGCGCTAAACCTTTTGAGAAATCGCAAAGGCCATGCTCCTCATGTTGTAGCCATAACTGCCGAACCCATGCCTTCACGAATTGCGAGTCTAGCACTCGGAACCAATGATCTTGATTGTGTCTATCATATCGCCCTGCCCGAGTTGATAGATGTGGTAAAGCAGTCGGTTAGTGACGAACGCTCTGGTCAACTCGAAATGCTAGAGATGCTTGTTTCTGGAAAGCGTCTACGCGATATTTCTGATCTTCCGCTGGACTTAGCTATATAGCTTCTATTCTCCAATGCAAACCTTCACGACCAAGGGGGCCACAGACCTTCTCTATGCCGATGATTTTCGAAGTAATGGATGCCCTGATGTCAGGGTCTTGCTAAATAAGTCTGGCAGCGTCGAGCTTGAGGCTCTTACTGAAGAAGTTGAATCCGCACTTGAGGAGTTGGAAATCGATATCGACTCCGATGTCATCCCGGATGAGGTCATGACCGCCCTGATCGAGCACCTCAATACAGCACGTCAGCTCGACGTGCCTGTTGCTTAGAATAGCCTTCTCGCTACGCAGTGCGGCCGCAGCAGCTTTTGAACTTCTTCCCGGATCCACACGGGCAAGGATCATTTCTTCCAGCTGTCTTCTGCTGCCTCGGAGTCGGAGCCTTCTGCATGGCCCGCTCGAATCCCATGTCCGCATCGGAAAGCCCTGACGGTGGCAGGGCCGCGGGATTCGGCTGGCCGTCGATCATGGCGGGCTCGAGCAGGTCCCTCTGCATGAGGTGGCGAGGCATGGAGGCGAGCAACTGCTCGAAGGCCTGGAGGTTGGTCGTGGAGCGGAAGAGGTTGTTCAGGACCTCGTTCTTGATGCTCTCCATGAGCTCGACGAACATGGCGTAGGCCTCGGTCTTGTACTCAGTGAGCGGGTCCTTCTGGCCGTAAGCGCGGAGGTAGACGGCCTCGCGGAGGCCGTCCATGGCGTAGAGGTGCTCCTGCCAGAGGCGGTCGACGGCGTTCAGGATGACGTACTTCTCAAGTCCCGAGCGGGCGGCCTCGTCCTCGATGGCGGCCTTGCGGTCGTAGGCTTCGACCAATGTCTTTGCCAGCCACTCTCCGTTCGCCTCGATCTCGCGTGTCTCGAAGGCGCACTTCCCGGCGGTGAGGCCGACGGGGAAGGTGGAGTTCACCCACTGGAGGAGTCCGGTGACATCGGGCTCAGCATCACTGCTCTCGGTGGTGAGGAAGGCCTCGACCTTCTTCGGGACGACTTCGTTGATCACCTCGTGGATGAGGACGCGGGGGTTCTCGGCGTCCATGACGTCGTTGCGGTAGCCGTAGACGACTTCGCGCTGCTGGTTCATGACGTCGTCGAACTCAAGTGTCCTGCGGCGCATGAGGTAGTTCCTCTGCTCGACGCGCTTCTGGGCGGTCTCCACGGAGCGGTTGAGCCAGGGGTGCTCGAGCTCTTCTCCCTCCTTCATGCCAAAGGTCTCCATGATCTTGGTCATGCGGTCGCTGGCGCCGAAGTTGCGCATGAGGTCGTCCTCGAAGCTGATGTAGAAGCGTGAGCGGCCGGGATCTCCCTGACGGGCGCAGCGTCCGCGCAGCTGGCGGTCGATGCGGCGTGACTCGTGGCGCTCGGTGCCGAGCACGAAGAGTCCGCCGAGTTCGGAAACACCCTCGCCCAGTTTGATGTCTGTACCACGGCCGGCCATGTTGGTGGAGATGGTGACGGCGCCGCGCAGTCCGGCGCGCGAGATGATCTCGGCCTCCTGCATGTGGAACTTGGCGTTGAGAACGGTGTGGGGAATGTGCTCCCGCTTGAGCATGCGGCTGAGGACCTCGGAGGCCTCGACGCTGGCGGTGCCGACGAGGATCGGCTGGCCGCGTCCGTGGGAGGCCTTGATCTCGTCGATGGCGGCGGCCATCTTCTCGCGGCGCGTCTTGTAGATCCGGTCGTTCTCGTCGAGGCGCGCGACGGGGCGGTTCGTCGGGATGACGTTCACCGCGAGTCCGTAGATGTCGTGGAACTCGTTGGCCTCGGTCTCGGCCGTTCCGGTCATGCCGGCGAGCTTCTCGTAGAGGCGGAAGTAGTTCTGGATGGTGATGGTGGCCATCGTCTGGGTCTCCCTGTCGATCTGCACTCCCTCCTTGGCCTCGACAGCCTGGTGGAGTCCGTCGCTCCAGCGGCGACCCGCCATCTTGCGGCCGGTGAAGGTGTCGACGATGACGACCTTGTTCTCCTCGACGACGTACTCGACGTCCTTCTCGTAGAGGCAGTAGGCCTTGAGCAACTGGGCGATGTTGTGCATCCGCTCGGCGGAGTGGTCGCAGTGCTGCTGGCGGGCGGTCTTCTCGGCGGTCTTCTCGGAGTCGCTCAGCGCGGCGTTCGTCTCGATGTCGGCAAACTCAGTGAGGAGATCGGGGAGGACGAAGGCGTTCGGGTCGTCGGGGTTGAGGAAGCTGCGCCCCAGCTCGGTGAGGTCGGCCTCCTGCTGCTTCTCCTCGATGGTGAAGTAGAGCTCTTCCTTGAGCGCGACGAGCGCGTCCTTGGAGGTGTCCTGGTAGAAGGAGAGCTCAGCCTTGTCGGTGAGGCGGCGGAGATCTGGATCCTCCATGGCGCGGAGCAGTCCCTTGTTGCGGGGCTGGCCGAGCTTGACCTTGAAGAGTGCCAGGCCGGCGGCCTCCTTCTGCCCCTTGGTGAGGAGTTCCTTGGCCTCGGCCACGAGGTTGTTGATCAGGGCGGTCTGCTTGCGGACGAGCTGCTCGACGAGCGGCTTGAAGCGGTCGTACTGGTGGGTCGAGATGGTGGCAGGACCGCTGATGATGAGCGGTGTGCGGGCCTCGTCGATCAGGATGGAGTCGACTTCGTCCACGATGGCGTAGTAGTGGCCGCGCTGGACTTGCTGCTCGCGGCTGGTCGCCATGCCGTTGTCGCGGAGGTAGTCGAAGCCGAACTCGCTGTTAGTGCCGTAGGAGATGTCGCACTCGTACTGGGCGCGGCGCTCTTCGGGCGACTGGTCGTGCTGGAGGATGCCGGTGCTCATGCCGAGGAAGGCGTAGAGCTGGCCCATGCACTCGGCGTCGCGGCGCGCAAGGTAGTCGTTCACGGTGACTAGGTGGACTCCGCGCCCGGTGAGGGCGTTCAGGTAGACGGGGAGGGTCGCGACGAGGGTCTTGCCCTCGCCCGTGGCCATCTCTGAGATGCTTCCCTTGTGGAGCACCATGCCGCCGATCAGCTGGACATCGAAGTGTACCATGTTCCAGGTGTACTCGTGGTCGCAGACCATGAACTGCATGCCGACCATGCGGCGGGCGGCGTTCTTCACGACGGCGAAGGCCTCGGGCAGGATCTCGTTCAGCCGTTTCTGCAGGAGGTCGGGATCCTGGATCAGGGAGAGCTCGGCTTTCCAGGCGGCCGTCTTGTCACGGAGGGCCTCGTCGGGAAGGGTCTGCAGGCCGGCTTCAATTTCGTTGATCTTGGCGACGAGCGGGATCATCCGGCGCACTTCGCGCTGGTTCTTGGAGCCGATGATTTTTTTGAGAATCCAGGTAAACATGAAAAAAGACCCTGTTTGGGGAAGGATCACTAAACCGCAAGGGGGCTACGGGGGCAAGAGAAGCCGAACAGATAAAATATGGAACTCAGGAACTCAGGAATAATGCAGGCAAGGCGTGGAATTGGCTACGGAGCTTCGATAAAGCGTCTCGTTAATGAGCAATAAGTAAAACCACCTCATCGCTGCAGATCCTCTCTTTTCCTGAATTCCTGAGTTCCAAATTAACACTCATCAGCTTTCTGTATTTCCGCGGCGCTCTCCGAAGAAGGTTTTGAGAAGCTGCCCGCTCTCCTCACCCATCACTCCGCCGGTGATCTCGCAGCGGTGGCTGAGGCCCACCATCTGAAGGATATTGATGCTGCCTCCTGCGGCACCCCCCCTGGGATCGTGGCAGCCGAAGATGACCCGCCTGACCCGTGAGTTCACCAAGGCTCCCGCGCACATTGGGCAAGGCTCCTTGGTCACGTAGAGGTCGCACTCGTTGAGTCGCCAGTCGCCGATGGCATTCTCGGCCTGCGTAATGGCCAGCATCTCGGCATGAGCGGTGGCATCCTTGAGCGTCTCCACGAGATTGGAGGCCCGCGCGATGATCCGACCCCCCTTCACCACGACGGCTCCGATCGGAACCTCCTCGGCCTCGTATGCCTTCAAGGCCTGACGTAAGGCCTGCCCCATGAAATAGGCATCGCTCTGCAGGTCGATGATCGGGTCCTCTTCGGGCGGCTCCAGAGTCTCGTCTCGTAGAATGATTTCCATGGTGGTGAACATTCTTTGCCCTCTACTCGCGGAGGGCGCGGATCTCGGCGGCGCGGTCCGCTGCCTGGAAGACGGAGGTTCCGGCCACCATGATGTCGGCTCCCGCCTCGCGGCAGAGCTTGGCGGTCTCGACTGCGATCCCCCCATCGACCTCGATGAGGAAGCCGAGTCCCAGATCCGTGCGGAGACGGTCAGCTTCGCGTATTTTGCCGAGCATGTCCGTCATGAAGGGTTGTCCGCCGAAACCGGGCTCCACGGTCATGATGAGAAGTATGTCAAAGCGCCCGAAGAGGGCGCGGGTCTGGTCCAGAGGAGTTCCGGGCTTGATGGAGAGGCCTGCTTTCTTCCCCGCCGCGCGGACGCGGTCGAGCGTGATCCCTGCGTCGTGGTTGGCTTCCAGGTGGGAGGTGACGGACGCCACTCCCTTCACCGCCATGAACTGCTCGATGTAGCGGTCGGGCCGCTGGATCATCAGGTGGATATCAAGCGGTATCGTCGTGTGGCGCGAGGCGGCCTCGCAGATTGGCGAACCGAAGGAAATGTTGGGCACGAAGTCGCCGTCCATCACGTCGCAGTGGATCCAGTCGGCTCCGGCGACCGTCACACTCGCCACCTCGTCGCCTAGGCAGGCGAAGTTGCTGGCAAGGATCGAGGGCGCGATGATCGAGGGGCGCAGGGATGGCATGATCTTTATTGTTTAGCGTGGTCGGTCGCTCAGGGAAAGGCTGGGGTCAGTGCGGTTTGGCGGCCGCTCTCTGCGGGAAGATCAGGATGCAGGCCCCTATGAACAGGAGCAGTGCCAGGGACGCCCCGTAACGGCTAAGCTCCAGGCCACCGTGATCGTGGGGCTTGTCCAGAAAGTCGCCGACTACTGCCCCCAAAGGCCGAGTCAGGATGAAGGCGGCCCAGAAGAGGAGCGTCCGGGAGATGGTTGTCTGCCAGTACGCAAGGGCGATTGCAGCCAGCAGGAGTCCGAACAGCATGGCGCTGCCGAGGTACCCGAACCCCGCCGCGTCGGCCGTCCAATCACCCAGCGCGGTGCCGAGGGTCTGGGAGAACATGATCGTCACCCAGTAAAAGATCTCTGCCTTCGGCGTGCTGACCGTCCCGACGGAGACCGAGCCAAGTGTCCTGTGCCAGGTGAGGAGCGATGCGAGGAGCAGGGCCAGCAGCAAACAGCTCCCACCTGCGTATCCGATGCCGAGCGAGCGGGTCGAAAAATCCGCCAGTGTGGTGCCTGCGGTCGTCGTCGCAATGATGGTCGTCCAATAGAGGAGGGGATGAAATTTCCTTGCTGCAATCTGTGCCGCCACGGCGATCCCACACAGCGCCGCAAAAAGGATGGTGCCCAGGAGATACCCGAGGTTCATCGACATGGAAACCGAGTCGCCCGCCGTTTCGCCAAGCGTGGTCGCCGCCACCTTGATCACCCAGAAGAGCAGGGTGACTTCCGGAACCTTAGCGGGGAACCCCGGGCCGATGTCCTTACGTATCGCGGCCATCAGCCGTGTCCATGAAGTTAAATGTGGATGGCGTGGCCGAGCGCTGCCTCGGTCGCCTCGAACATCGATTCGCTGAGCGTGGGGTGCGCGTGGATTGTGGAAGCGATGTCGTCGTAGGTGGCCTCGAGCGTGATGGCGAGGCCCATCTCGGCGATCATCTCTGTGGCATCGGCCCCGATGATGTGCGCGCCGACGAGTTCGCCGTGCGGCTCGTTGAAGAGGAGCTTCACGAAGCCCTCGGTGTCGCCCACGGCCAGGGCTTTACCACTGGCCTGGAACGGGAACTTGCCGATCTTGAGCTTGAGGCCCTTTTCCTTCGCGGCGCGTTCGGTGAGTCCGACGCTGGCGACCTGGGGGTGGCAGTAGGTGCAGCCGGGGAAGGCGCGCTTGCGGGCGGGGGTGCGCTTGCCGAACATCCCCTCGACGGCCTGGACGGCCTCCCAACTGGCGACATGGGCAAGCCACGGCGGCCCAATAATGTCACCGGCTGCATAGACGCCCGGGATACTGGTCTCGTAGCGATCGCTGACGGCGATGTATCCGCGGTCGTCGAGTTTGATCGGCGCAGCTCCCCCGGGAAGGAGCGGGGAAACGCCGATCGCCACGAGGGCGACATCGGCCGTGAGGGTTTCGTTGGCTCCGCCGGAGACTGTGATCTTCACCCCGTCCTTGGTGGTCTCGGCCTTCTCTACCTTTGTGCCGGTGAGGAGGCGGATGCCCTGCTTGGAGAGGGACTTTTCCAGGGCAACCGAGACCTCGGTGTCCTCGACGGGAAGGATGTTGGGCATCATCTCGACGACGGTCACCTTGGTGCCGAAGGCGTTGAAGAAGTAGGCGAACTCAATGCCGATGGCCCCGGCTCCGATGACGATCAGTTCCTTGGGCTGCTTGGGCATAACGAGCGCGTGGCGGCTTCCGACGACGCTGGTGCCGTTGAATGCAAAGCCCGGCATCTCGCGGGTGACGACGCCGGTGGCGATGAGGATCTTGGCTGCCGAGAGGGTCTGCTCCTTGCCGTCCGCTCCCTTGACCTCGACGACACCCGCTTTCGGAACGCTGGCGTCCCCCTTGATGTAGTCGATCTTGTTTTTCTTGAGCAGGAACTCGATGCCACCCGCGAGCTTGTCTGCGACCTTGCGGGAGCGACCGATGACCTTGTCCCAGTCGTACTTGAGACCCGTGACCTCAAGTCCGAAATCGGCGGCGTGATGGCCGATGAGCGAGTAGAGCTCCGCGTTCTTGAGGAGTGCCTTGGTCGGAATGCAGCCCCAGTTCAAGCACGTGCCGCCTGCGCGTTCTTTCTCTACGACGGCAACGCGCTTGCCGAGTTGAGAGGCGCGGATGGCGCCGACATAGCCGGCGGGGCCGCCGCCTATAACGATGAGGTCGTAGGGTGTCGTGGACATAAGTGGAAAGAGATTCTTTGCAGTCCGCTCCTGCGTCAAAAAGATTCTCTCGGTAACGCCATTTTGCGGCACCCGCCCTCCTGTACTTCTCGGGAGACTTTTTGAGCCGCTGCGTTATCGTGACCTGATGGAGATCACCCTTTCTTTAGTTGGAAAAATTCCTGTCTTCCAACTCCATGGTCGCTTGGATGTCGCGACCAGTCCCTTGCTGGAGGAGCGTCTGCATCTTCTCGCGGGCGAGCAGAATAACCGCGTTGTCTTCGACTGCGCGGAGCTGACCTATGTCAGCAGTGCCGGACTCCGGGTCTTTCTTTCCGCTCTCCGACAACTTGGCGCGGCGGGTGGCGGCATTGCCTTCGCCTCGCTCCGTGAGCCTGTGCAACAACTCTTTCAACTCGCGGGACTCGAGGAGTTCTTCATCATCGAGCCCACGCCGGAGCTCGCCGCTGCCCGCTTGGTATAATGGAATATACTGATAAGCGTCCGCACCCATGGGGTGCCGAGCGCCGTTTTACCTTCCACTCTCTCAGCGCCCGCTCTCCAACTTGCGCATCCAGACGGATAGGACGGAAATATCGGCCGGGGTGATGCCGCTAATCCTCGATGCCTGGCCCAGGGTGCCGGGAGAGTAATCGCGGAGCTTCTGCCTCGCCTCAAGCCTCATACTCGGAATGGCATCGTAGTCGATGCCGCTCGGAATGGTGTTTTCCTCCTGTTGCCGCTGGCGATCGATCTGATCCTGCTCCCGCCTAAGGTAGCCCTCGTATTTCAGGTCCGTCTCAACCAACCCCCATATCTCGGCGGGGTATTGGGCGAGCAGCTCGGTCGGGAGCTTGAGGGGCGTGTTCTCCGTGCGCTTCAACCACTGGTTCAACGGGATCCCATCCTGCTGAATACGGGTTGCTTCCTCATGAAGGGCCTTGAGCGCGGCCTTTTTCCCAAGGAAGGATGCCCGCCTGTGTTCACAAGCCATTCCTATATCTAAAGCCTTGTCAGTCAATCTTATATCACAATTATCTTGTCGTAATCGCAACCTGTATTCTGCGCGGCTGGTGAACATGCGATACGGCTCAGGGGTACCCCTTGTGACTAGGTCGTCGATCATGACACCGATGTAGGCCTCCTCCCTGCCCAGTACCAAGGGATCCTTCCCTTGAACTTTCTGAGCGGCGTTGATGCCGGCCATGAGCCCCTGCGCGGCGGCCTCTTCGTACCCGGAGGTTCCGTTGATCTGCCCGGCAAAGTAGAGCCCTTCGATACGCTTAGTTTCTAGGGTGGAGTGCAGTTGGTGTGGTGGGCAGTAGTCGTATTCCACCGCGTAGCCGGGACGGAGAATCTCCGCATTCTCCAGTGCTGGGATGGAGCGGATGAAGGCGTACTGAATGTCGTAGGGAAGACTAGTTGAGACACCATTCACGTAGATCTCGCCAGTATGACGGCCTTCGGGTTCC
This sequence comes from Spartobacteria bacterium, assembly GCA_947466005.1. Taxonomy (GTDB): domain Bacteria; phylum Verrucomicrobiota; class Verrucomicrobiia; order Chthoniobacterales; family UBA6821; genus UBA6821. Next base: position 11,298 of record CANIBV010000003.1, read on the forward strand.
AGAAAAATCTGGTGGCGGGTCTTGTCCGCGAACTTCACCACCTTATCCTCGATGGAGGGGCAGTACCTTGGCCCGACCCCATCGATCACGCCTGCATAGAGGGGGGATTGGTGGAGGTTCGATCGAATGATCTCGTGGGTTTGCTCGGTCGTGTAAGTGATCCAGCACGGGATTTGTTCCACATGGAACATTCCTTCCTTAAAATGGTTCAACGTATGAAGTTCGTCCTTGTCCCTTCCGATGCTCTCTGGGATGTGGGAAAAAAGTGGCGTCGGAGTATCTCCGTCTTGACGCTCACACTTGGTGAAGTCAATGGACTTGGCCAAGAGTCGGCAGGGGGTTCCCGTCTTAAATCGACCGACCTCGAATCCAAGCTCCTTCAAATGGTCGCTCAGTGTGGAGATGGAATCGCCCATTCTTCCTCCGGCCTGGGTTTTTAATCCCACGTGGAGCAGGCCACGCATGAAGGTCCCCGTCGTAATGATGACGCTGCGGGCCGAGAAGCTGATACCGAGATTTGTTTCCGCCCCGGTGACCCGATCCTGCTTCACCAACAGATTGGTGATGTTGGCCTGCTTCAGCGAAAGATTAGGAAGGTTTTCCAGAAGAGCCTTGAGGCGGAATTGATAAGCCTTCTTGTCGCACTGTGCCCTGGGTGCTCGGACGCTTGGCCCCTTTGAAGCATTCAACATTCGAAACTGGATTCCTGTGGCATCCGTATTCAGCCCCATAACTCCTCCGAGCGCATCAATCTCCCTCACCATATGACCCTTGGCAAGTCCCCCTATCGCCGGGTTACAAGACATCTGAGCAATCGTGTCAGCATTCTGCGTAAGGAGAAGCGTTTTTGCTCCAAGTTTTGCCGCTGCATGGGCGGCTTCGACTCCGGCGTGTCCTGCTCCGATCACCAACACATCGAACTGCTCAGGATAGATAAACATGAATTTTTGTGTGCCTGTGTTCCATGTGGAACATTTATATAAATATCTACCTATTAGGTAATTATTATAAATTTATTCTTTTCTTTTCGTTCGTTGATGAATTGTGAGTGTTCTGTGAACCCTTGTGGGGAGATGGGATACTTTTGTTTCATGGAACATGTTTCCCGTCGGGGGCTACCAATGGCTCCATCCAGGTTCACACGGTTATTGGTTCTGTAGCTCTCTGTGGATAAGGGGATTAAATGGTCTTTGAACAGGTTCTTCACACTATTATTATTAAGAAGTACCTCTTTAAAAAAGAAATCTATCCATCATCCGTGTGAATATCTTCTTTGAGCCAAGTAGTGGGTTGAGATCAACAAGCTGGCACAAGAAATCTTTCAGCTGAGCCGGGAGTCGAGTTAGATTCTTAATCCTCATGGGATCAGCATCGTTGAAAAAAGAACCAAAGGGAACAAAGACGTTGTTTCTTTGGCTCTTCCTTGGATGCCTGTTTTTTTCCCTTCTCGTGCATCTCTGTTTTTTCATCAAGTCCCAAAGCTGGAGGGTCACAGGATTTTCAGCCACCAATTACGACACGATCGTACCCAGGACTTTCAGAATGAAGAGAGTGGAGATCGATCCCAAGGTACTGGCGGAAGAGGTGACGGAGACCGTTAAGAAAAGAGTTCCCCAATCAGTGGTTCTAGAGAAGGAACAGCCGGGAGACCAAAATATCCTTACAAAGGAAGCACCAGCACCTCTCCTTACAAAGCCTGCGGATCTACTCCCTGAGGGAAGAGAAGGGTCAACGCAGGGCGGCTATCCCTTGGAACAGTTGCAGACATTAAATTCCCCTGCAGGAGAGTTGGCTAGTAAAGAGAGCGCGATCTTAATGCCAAAAGCTCGGGATACGGATCGCTCGCTCCCAGAGCCTGAAGGAATCAGTGCGGGGAAAGATGAACCACGAGCCGGGGAAGGAAATGAAGAAGGAGTGAAAGCGATCTCTGGGGGGAACGGGAAATTCAGTAATCTGGACCAACTCCTTTCGGGAAACACCACGGTATCAGCTCAGACGGCCCCGATACTCATGCCCACGGATCTCCTCTTTGAGTATGACTCCGACAGCCTCAAGCCCGCAGCGGCTGAATCATTGACCAAACTCGGGGCACTGATCGAAAAGAATGCCCAGGCTAACTTTCGTATTGAAGGGCACACTGATTCTTATGGAAGTGACGAGTATAACAAGAGCCTCAGCCTTAGAAGGGCCGAAGCAGTCAAGGTATGGTTGCAGCAGCGGATGGGTATAGAAGCCGGTAGAATCACCACGGCGGGACTCGGAAAGAGCAGGCTGCTGGTTCCGGCCACGGGTACGGTGCAAGAGCAACAACTCAACCGCCGTGTGGAGATAGTGATCTCAACACACTAGAAGGGATTATTTCATGGAGTCCATCATTCCGCATGCCGAGCACCGCGCAAGGATCCAGCGCGAGGTGGGAGAAAAATTAGCCGCGGTGATGGACAGTCAATCAGCGCTGCCCACCCAGAAGCTGCAAACATTCCTTAAAAAAGAAGAGCTCCGGCTCAAGCTCTGGCATCGGGCAGGAGGAGGAGGGAAGGAAATAGCAGGGCGCCGCACGGAACTCGTCGATATCCTTTTCAGGGAAATTTTTCGTTTCACCACGCGAATAGAGACCGGAGAGAAAGAGATTATGGGGTTCATGGTCAGTGCGTTTGGAGGCTATGGACGCCGGGAGATGAACCCCTTCAGCGATGTCGACATCACGTTCTTTCATCGAGGGGCTCGACCCACAGAGGACATGGAGAAGGTCATCTCAGCATGCCTGAAGGCCCTTTGGGATCTTGGGTTCAAGGTGGGTCACGCCACGCGTTCAATCAAGGGAGCGATCGAGCAGGCCAACAAAGACATGATGGCCAAGACAGCAATGCTCGAAAGCAGATGGCTGGCCGGCGACAAGAAGCTCTTCGATGATTTCCGGGAAAAATTCGAGGCCTCCTGTGTCCTTGGGAAGGAAAAGGATTACATCTCCTTCCGGCTGGAAAACCTGAAGGACTTGCGAGGACGGTATGGAGAGAGCGTCTTCATGCAGGAACCGAACATCAAGTCGGGCTGCGGCGGGCTGCGCGATTATCAGAATCTGGTCTGGACAGGGATGTTCCACTCGGGTGCCTACAGTATGAAGCGGCTCGTGGAGGAGAAAGTCTTGAGGGAAAAGGAACGGCGTTCGCTGGAGGAGGCCCACGACTTCCTGCTCAGGGTGAGAACGGAGATGCACTACCAGACTGGGCTGGCCTCGGAGCAATTGACCCTCCAACTCCAGGGAAAAGTCGCCACCGCTCTCGAGTACCCACAGAAAAACATCCTCCGCCGCTGCGAGGCCTTCATGCGCGACTATTACCGGCATACGAGGGGGATCAACCTCATCACCACGCTTGCGCTGGGAAGGATCCGCGAACAGCGGGGGATGAAAGCAAACCTGCTTACAAAGCTGCTCGGGAGGGCGAGGGAAATTGAAGAAGAACTCGTGATCAGCAAAGGGGAGCTCTTCCCCAAATCGCGAAACATCTTCAACAGGGATCCCACGCGCATGATGAAGGTCTTCCAGATCGCGCAGAAACGTGGGCTCAACTTGTCCGCGGAACTGGAGGATCTGATCAAGCGCAGGCTCAGGCTGGTAGACAGGACGTTCCAGTACAACAAGGAGAACAGGACCATCTTTCTCTCGATCCTCTCCAAAAAAGGGGAGGTGAGCCGCATCCTGCGGCTGATGCATGACCTCGGATTTCTAGGGAAATACCTTCCGGAATTCGAGCCGCTCACCTGCCTGGTGCAACACGAGTTTTTCCACCGATACACCGCCGATGAGCACACCCTCCGATGCATCGACAAGATCGACGCGCTGCTTTTTTCCACCGAAAACAAGTTGGAGCGTTACGCCGAGATTTTCCGCCACTTCGAGGACCCGGCGATGCTCTATCTCGCGATGCTCCTGCACGACACTGGCAAGGCGGCTAACACGCGGCACCACGAGGAGGCCAGCGCCCTCGCTGCCCAAAAAGTGGCGCGACGGCTGCAGCTTACCCCCCAGCGGCTCAAGCTGCTGGTCTCGCTAGTCGACTTCCACGGGGAGATGAGCGGCATGGCTCGGTCCCGCAACATTGAGGATCCAGCCACGGTTGAGGAGTTCGCCGAGATCATCCGCGACCCGGCCACGCTCGATGCCCTCATGGTGATCACGCTCGCCGACGGGATGGGGACAAGCGACGAGGGGTGGAGTGATTGGAAGGAACAAATGGTTTGGCAGCTCTACTGGCAGACACACGCTTACCTCACCGATAACGCAGGCTTTCGCAAAGAAAGGGAGCGCCGCCGGATCGAGATTCACAGGAACGTGTCGGAAATGCTTCCCTCCAACTACGCGGAGGAAATCGAGGTTCACTTTCAGGGTATGCCGGAACGCTACCTGCAGTCCAAGGACGCAAAGGAAATTTGCACCCACCTCCGACTATTCCGAAGATTCTTTGAACAGGGTGTCTATCAGGACGGCCCGAACCTCGATCCTGCGATCGAGTGGATCGACCATCCCCAGGCGGGTCATGCCGAGGTTCTTGTCTGCGGGTGGGATAGGGAGCGCCTGCTGGAGAGGATCGCCGCCGCCTTCCTCGATGCCGGAATCAATGTGCTCGGTGCGGATGTCTACACGCGCAGCGACAAACTGGCCCTCGATATCTTCAAAGTGAGCAACCACCGCAATGAGCCGCTTCCAAGGGAACGCGAGCGCAAGCGATTTGAAATCAAGCTGAGGGAACTGCTAATAGCCCCGGGAAGTCGGCTTGTCCCGGAGCCGAAACCGAGACCCACCCCCAGCACACTTGCCGAGGATGAGGAAGAGCTGCCGGTCTGGGTCGTGGTCAACAACAACGCCCACCCCAGCTGCACCATTCTGGAAGTGCAGGCGCCAGATCGGTTGGGACTGCTCTACCATCTCCTGAGCGCGATTTCGCACGGCGGCATCGCTATTGAGGCCGCGCGCATCGCCACCGAGCAGAAGGCCGCTTTGGATGTCTTTTATCTTCGCAACAAAGAGGGTGGGAAGATTGTGGAGCGTAATGCCCTAATGAGACTCGAGCGGCGCCTGCGTGCCGCCTCGGCACGGACGGGTGAGCCACGATGAGCGTTACCGCCGGCATTGTAATCACCTGGAGGGGGTCGATTAGGCCGCTACTCAAGCAGCCGCGCTCCTCTCTACTGAGTATCTTGAGCGTCGGACTGGGAGTGGGCGTTTTCCTCTCCATCACCATTGCCAACCGGAGTGCCGTGGAAAGTTTCCACCAGGCATTTGCCATGGTCACCGGAAGGGCGGACTTGGAAATCAGGGGGCGTCTTCCCGAGATGTTGCTTCCTGCCGTCCAGGCATGTGCCGGGGTGGCCGCCGCAACCCCGTTGGTCGAGGGGATGGTCACCCTGCCCGATTTTCCCGGGGAGTCGCTCCATGTAGTAGGGATTGATCCTTTCTCGGCCAGGGGACTTTTGGCCATGGAGCCCACCATGGGGGCGGAGGGGCAGGGAGATCTTGCGGAGTGGCTTTCTGCTCGAGACATTGTGGCGGTCACCCCCGATTTTCTCCAACGGCACGGGGTGAGGCTTGGGGATGTCGTCCGGCTCCAAGGTCCGGGAGCGCCACGGCGGCTGACGATACGATATCAGGTTAGCACCGATGATGCTGTTGCGGGAGTCGGTGGACGGGTGGCTGCGCTGGATCTCGCCTCCGCACAAGAGTGGCTCGGACCGGAGGGAATGCTAACCGCCATCCTCATCAAGCTCCGCTCACCGGATGAAGAGGGGGTCGTCATCGAGCGCTTAAAGCAGTTATTGCCTTCCGACGCCACGATTTCCCCACCGGCCCGCCGCACGCACCAGGTCGATATTATGCTCAGCGCGTTCACGCTGAACCTGACAGCGCTGAGCCTCGTCTCCCTGATGGTGGGGATGTTCTTTGTCGGGAATACAGCAGCAGCAGCAGTCGTCAGACGCCGTGTTTCACTCGGGATCTTGCGCTCCGTGGGCACCGGTCGATCCATGATCCTCTGCATGGTGCTGGCGGAGGCAGCCCTCTGCGGATTGATAGGTTCGCTGATCGGGGTGCTGACGGCTCCGCTGCTTGCGGGCGTCTTGGCGGCACCGGTCGCACAAACCGTCACCGCGCTCTATCTACCGGTGGATACGCACGGCGGATGGCCCACGCTGGCGGAGGCGCTTGCGGGCATTGCCGCAGGCGTGGGGGCTGCACTGATCGCTGCATGGATTCCAGCAAGGCAAGCGGCGGGAGTCGACCCAACCCGCGTCCTCCACCCAGGAGCGGCGCCGGAGATTTTCCCCATACAGGCAGGGCGACTCGCCGCCTTCGGAGCAGGGATGCTACTGCTGGCGCTCTTCCTCTCCCTAACTTCACTTCACGGAGGTCCCGCACTACTGGGATTTGGTGCCGCCTTCTGTGTGCTGGCTGGGTTTTCGCTGGCGGTTCCGCTGGTGACGGTGACTGTGGCTTCAATCCTGCGGAAGGTCGTCTACACGCGTCATTTCTGCGGTGGCGCGATCGTCCGCATCGCGCTGGAACAGTCGATGAGATCCCTCCACCGCACAGTCCCCACAATTGCGGCGCTGGCGGCGGCCGTGGCCATGACGGTCGGCATCAGCGTGATGATCCATTCCTTCCGTGGAAGCGTTCTGGCATGGGCGGAACGCACGCTGCAGGCGGACCTTTTCATTGCTCCTGCGGCCAATGAACTCCTGGGCCTCGAGCACACGCTTCCGGAGAAAGCAGCGGCATGGTGGAGCAAACGCCCCGAGGTGAGGGATGTTGCGACGTTCCGCGAGGTGGAGGCGCGCTCGGTGGATGGCGATCAGGTGACGCTGGGGGTGGTTTCAGGAGCGGCCCGAGGGGAGGTCGATTTCCTCCATGGTGAAACCAAGGCAAAAACCGAGGCGCTGGCGCGCGGAGAGGGAGTCGCCCTTTCCGAGAGCCTGGGGCGTCGGTTGCATCTCGGGTGCGGGGACAAACTCCGCCTGGCGGGTCCGAACGGCCCGCTAACCTTGACGGTGCTCGACCTCTACCGCGACTACACTCGCGACCGCGGGATAGCGATGATTGGAGCCCCCTATTTCCAACGCGTCTGGGGGATACAGGGAGTCCACTCGCTGGCGATCGCGTTCCGTGCAGGAACAAGCACCGCCACCATGGAGAGCGAGAGTTCCGCATTCTGCGAGGAATTCGGAGGGAAGGACGCCTTCATCTGCTACAGCAACCGCGCGCTGAAAGCCCGCATCCTGGAGATCTTCAATCAGACCTTTGCAGTGACGGCCGTGCTGCGAACCATCTCCATAGCTGTGGCAGTGGGGGGCGTGATGCTGACGCTGGGCATTCTGGTGATCGAACGCTCCCGTGACATCGGAGTACTGCGCTCGATGGGGGCCTCCACCGGGCAGATCGTCGGGGTAATGCTCGCCGAGGCTTCGCTGATCGGACTGATCGCCAGTTTGGTCGGGTTGGCGAGCGGTGCTGTGCTGGCATTGGTTCTGACATGGGTGATCAACAAAGCCTTCTTCGGTTGGAGTATCGATCTGGCCTACCCGTGGGGGGAACTGGCATTTTTACCTCTTTGGATGATTGCCGCGTCACTCGCTGCCGGGCTCCTTCCCTCCCTGAGGGCCGCCAAAATTTCACCTGCGGCCGCACTGAGAATGGAATAATAGGAATTTTGTCTCCTTGAGAGGGGAAAATCCGAAAAGCGGGGGAAAAAACACAAAAAAACGCTCTTTTTTCAAAAAAGAGGTTGCACGAAGAGCCCAAAGCTATAAGGTTTCCTTATCGAAAGATTGTTCTGGGGGGAACAACAGGCCGTCGTACCTTATGGTGCGGCGGCCTGTATCTTTTCAGGGTAAACACGGCCCGCTGATTTCAGGAGCGACAGCCAATTTAACGGGTCTTTCACGCGGAGTGCAGGCATACTCTGGCTCCACTGAATCAAGTTCCCATGCCCTCCCGATCCGAAACTTCCGAAGAGCAAGAACACCCGCCGGCTTTATCCCGCACACGAACGGCTTGGACCGCCTTGGCACTCCTTGCAATCGTGATTGCAGGTGGGCTCTTTTTTAAACCGCTGGCTTGCAGCCTCCTGAAGTCCGGACTCACGGTGGCAAGTTGGTTGCACGGAGAGCAGCTGCGCATCGAGAAGCTTTCCCTTGGCGAGGATGGCGCGTTCCAGGCGCAGGAGGTGGAATGGCGCTACGGACCCAAAGAGCACCGGAGTTCGTGGAAAAGCGACTGGCTGGTTATTCGCCCAACGCCGCTTTGGAAACTGATCCGACCCGGCAAGCATCAGCAGCGCGTGGTGATCCGCGAGATGTTGGCAGGAAAAACAAAACTTCTGCTGGACCGTCGTGGCTCAACCCCCGCGAGCCCGGGGAAAAATCCGGAGGGGATCTCGACAACGCCGCTCCCCCAACAGCTCCTCAGCTTCCTGCCGGCCTCCTGCACGGCAGGACCCATGGAAATGGTCGTGATCGGAGAGAGTTACCGGGCGGCGATCAACGGTTTATATGTGCGGCTTCCAGAGCGGTGGCCGGGGAAGATTACCTTCACGGAGGCAACGATCGACGTCGGGTCCTGGCAACATACGATACCGCGCGGTGGCATCGCCGCCCTGCTGGAGGGAAGCACCCTCTATCTCGGGGCGCTCGATCTTGGGAATGAGCTCGGCCTGAAGGAGCTCACTCTTACTCCAAGCAGGGAGGGTGTGGAATTCGGTGTGCGCGGAACGGTTGGCAAAGGTCTTTTGCGCGGGGCCGGGGTGATCGGCGCCGGAGGAAATGCCCCCAACCTCGAAGTAACGCTGGTTGGAGAAAGGCTGTCGCTTGGCGCCCTCGCGCCGCTCATGAGCGGCGCGCAGCGGGCTTCCGGCACCATCAGTCAGGCAAGGCTTACCTTCCGGGGCGACACGGCGCGCCCCTTGGAGGCCGCAAGCTCGCTGCGAATCATCGCGCAAGATTTCCAATGGGAAGGCCGCGGATGGGAATCCCTCCGCCTCGCTGCCACGCTTACCGGCCGCAATCTGACGGTGACAGAACTCTATCTGCAGCAACACGACAACGAGTTGACGGCAAAAGGGCAAAGCAGGCTTCCGGGGGACTGGCGCGCCGCGTTAAGAGCGCCCTTCACCGCGAGCTTCAGTGCGCAACTTCAGGATGCCGGGGCCTTGGGCGCCCTTGGTGGACCGGAGTTTTCGCAACTAGGAGGAGGGCTCTCGTTGGATGGCGAGATCAGCGGGCGTGACAACAAGGCCGAGGGTTACTGCAACGTGACGGGCAACGGACTACGGTTCCGTGAGCTCCCGGTGGATTGGATGCAGGGATGCCTTCTCTTTGAGGGAGAGACCACGCTGCTCAGCAACCTGGATGCCTGGAGCGGAACCGATCACCTATCCGTTAGCGGGACTGTCGCAAACCGTCGGCCACACGCCTACAAGGCCACGGCTGAAGTGGCCGTCCAGAACCTCACAAAGAGGCTTTCGCAGATCGGGGTGGTAACAGCGGAGTCGATGGGTGCAGGAGCCGTGAAGGGAACCTGGCAGGGGGAAGGGTCTGCTGAGTCGCACGCCGGAGCATTCCAAGTCGCGGTCAGTGAGTGGGTAAGCCCCCGGACCAAGGGAGGCATGTCGGGAAAATGTGAGGGCACCTACACCAAGGGGAGGCTCGATCTGACGAAGGCGGAGTTGGTGCAAGACGATCTGAAGCTTGGGTTCAAACTTTCCGCTACGGAGAAAAAAATCGTGGCCGCGGAGATCGTCGCGGTGCGCGGGGAAAAAACAAAGCCCCTGGTCGAGGGGTCCTTTGCGCTACCGCTCAACGCTGCTGATTTCTGGCAGAGCGGATCCCTTTTCCGAACCTTGGGCATGTCGGAGCCCCTTGAAGCGAATCTGGCCCTGCATGGAATCAAGGCCGAGGAACTGACCAACCTGCTGGGTCAGCCCCATCAATTTGCCGGCACCCTTGACGGGACGTTGACCGCCGCCGGCACTTCGGAAAAGCCCGTGATTCACGGCGCCCTCCAAATCAGTAAGTTTAAAATGCTAGGTACCGCCACGACGCAAGAGCTGGCCCTCACTTTCGACTCCGACAAGGGGCGCGCCACGGTGGAGTTGGTGGAACAACCAAAAGAAGCCGCACCCTTGCATCTCCGGGCGGAGATACCGTTCCAGTTCACCAGCGACAAAGGAAGGCTCCTAACGGCGGATGGCGCTGGACCGATCATCGGGGAGGCCACCTTTCATCAAGCTCAGTTGGATGGATGGCTGAGCCTCATGGGCATCAACGGCTGGCCGCTGCACCAAGAAACGATGGATGGCACGGTCACCCTGTCCGGCACCATCGACAAGCCTGTCCTGAAGGGAGCCATCACGCTGAAGGCGGGTGAGGCGGAACTCTTCGGAACACAAAAACTCCAGCAGCTAGTGGCACCCATCAGCCTGAATGGAAACACAGGGCGGCTGACAAATGGCACGGCCGCCTACGGCGGAAAGCCGCTGAGCGTCACCGGAACCGTTGATTGGAGTAGCGCGGAGGCAACACTCCAGATTCAGTTGGCCGGAGAAAACCTCCCACTAGAGATTGGAAACGGGGGTGGTAACAACGCCGGCACACGACTCGATTCCCTAGGGAATGCGGCTCTCACGCTCTCGGCCAAAGGCACCAACCATCCAACCCTCGGTGGGACGATCACCTTGAGCAAACTCTCCGGATACGTACGCCCGAAACTCACGCCCAGCTTTGCCCCTCCCGGTATCAGCCTCCATTCCATCCGGGCTGCCGGATCAGAGAACAACGCCGGCACTCCCAACTTGCAGCTCGATCTGGTGGTAAAAACGGCGGGTCCGCTGAACATATTTTCCTCACCCGTCAAATCGGCGGCGACAAATGCCCCCTCCGCAGCTCTTCCGCAGCTCTTCATGGATCTCCGACTGCAGGGGGCGGCTGAATCGCCACGCCTGGCTGGCACAGTCACAGCTACCAACTGGTCGGCACAACTCCCCTCCGGTCTCTTTATCATTCCAGAAGCAACTGTACGGCTGGAGGAGGGACGGGGACCCGGCATGCTCACGGCTACGGCGTACGGCATCACGCGGCGCGGCCTGTGTGCACTTGCCATCACCGGATCACTTGCAGAGGCGGAGGTGATCTTCACGGGGCCGGTCAATGCGACGGCACCGGACCTGCTCCTTGCCTTGGCAACGCCGGCCGGATCAGGAGTGGCACCCGCGCAGGGGATCGCCTGGAACCGTCAGGCGCAGCTCTTTCCTCTCCCCTCCGCGGGCTGGATGAGTTCACGCCTTGGCAATCAGGACCAAGGCTCGCTTGGTTTTTACGGTGCTCCCTGGGTCTGGCCATTGAACCTAGGTTCAGGAAACGCGACCAAAGCGCCACAACAGGAAACAAACTAATGGAAAGCATGACTGGACATGGTCGGGGAAACTCCGCCACCAACGGGTGGCGGTTCACGGTGGAGTGCGGCTCCGTCAACCGCAAGGGAATCGAGGTAGCCATTGCGTTGCCCAAGACGCTCTCCTCCCTTGAACCCAAAGTCAGGGAAGAGGTTCAGCAGAAGGTTACCCGCGGTCGCGTCAACCTCACCATCACGCTGGAAAGCCCCGCCGCCTCCGCAGGGACGCAGAGTGTGGTGGATCGCCCGGCCGCCCGAAGAGTCCTTGAGGATTTGCAGGAACTGCGTGCCGAGCTGGCCCTTCCCGGGGAGATCTCACTCGAGCTGTTGCTCCGCTCCCCGGGAGTGCTGAAAAACCCAGCCGAGGAAATTCCCGTCGCCGAGGAGCTTTGGCCGGCTTTGCAGGCCGCCCTTGTGCAGGCGCTGGATCGCATGAGTGCGATGCGGCGGAAGGAGGGCGGACATCTGGTTGCCGACCTGCTGAAGCGCGTGAAGCTGCTGGAGACTGCAGTCAAATCCGTGAGGGCGCGCGTGCCATCCGTGCTTCGCCAGCGCCGCGATCACCTCAAGACTCGCCTGGAAGAGTTAGGTGTGCCATTGCCAGCCAATGATCCCGCCCTTGCCCGGGAGCTCGCCTTCATGGCAGAGCGGAGCGATATCACCGAAGAGCTCACCCGTCTTGAGAGCCATTTCGTACAGTTCCGGGAGGCCCTTGCGGGCACGGAGCCCGCGGGCCGCACGCTTGACTATCTCGCGCAGGAAATGTTTCGCGAGATCAACACACTCGGCAACAAGGCGGCGGATGCAGCCATCTCACGACGGGTCGTGCAATCCAAAGCGGAGCTTGATAGGATCCGCGAACAAGTCGCAAACCTTGAGTAATCCATCCCTAGAATTCCGCCGTACAGGCATCCTCTTCGTGATTTCCGCCCCCTCGGGCGCGGGAAAGACAACGCTCTGCACCGCGCTCAGGCAGAAACCCGATTTCGTCTGGTCGGTCTCCTGCACCACGCGTGCGCCGCGCACCGGCGAGATCGACGGCGAGGATTACCATTTTCTCTCCCAGGACGATTTTAACCATCACTTGGAAGGAGAGGAATTTCTCGAGCACGCAGAAGTGCACGGCAACCGCTACGGGACGCTCAAGGAACCCGTCTTGGAGAACCTGCGTAACGGCATCGATGTCCTGCTGGATATTGACACCCACGGCGCGTCCAATATCCGCGCCTGTGGCGACCCGATGATCCTGCAGGCATTAGCCGATGTATTCATCGTGCCGCCCGATCTCGAGGAGCTCCGCCGCCGGCTCATGCGTCGCGGGACCGAGACACAGGAACAGGTGGAGATCCGCTTGAAGAATGCAGAGCTCGAGATGGAGTGCTGGAGGGACTACCGCTACACGATCATCAGCGGCTCCATGGAGGAGAACATCGAGAAGTTCCGGGCCGTCATGCGCGCCGAGCGATACCTCAGTCACCGGATGACCGCCGTGGAGTCCTCAGCGAAAGCAACCGGGTAATCGAGAAATCCGGAGAAAGCCATGAGCGACGCAACACCCATAGCACCCACAGGACGCACCATCGTGCTGGGCGTCACCGGATCGATCGCAGCGTACAAATCCGCAGAGATCGCGAGTCAGCTTCGCAAGCTGGGGCATGAGGTCTTTGTGGTGATGACGCGCCGCGCCACGGAATTCATCACGCCGCTCACGCTCGGCACGCTCTCCCGCAACCCCGTGCTCTGCGATCTCTCCGAGGAATCGCAGGGCGCGTGGAAGCCCGGTCATATCGAATTGGCGGATCGCGCGGACCTTCTACTCATCGCGCCCGCGAGCGCCAACACGATCGCGCGACTCGCGTGCGGTCTTGCGGATGATGCGCTCGGCGCGGTCGCACTCGCAACTAGAGCGACGCTGCTCATTGCCCCCGCGATGAACGGAAAAATGTGGGAGCATTCCGCGACGCGTGAAAACGCAGAGCGGCTCCGTGCTCGCGGAGCCGCATTCGTCGGGCCCGCAGAGGGGATGCTTGCGTGTGGTTACGAGGGGACAGGGCGACTCGCGGAGGTCGACGAGATCATCGCGCGCGCGCAGCAGTTACTCGCGGCTCGGTGAGCGCGCGAAAAAAGAAGAAGAAAAATTTATAAAATCCGTTGACGCAGCGCGATCAACAACTTATTCACATTCACCAGTGAGTTATTCACATTGTTTTCACACTCGCCGCCCATGCGGTAAAAAGGAGGTGGATTGAAATGCCCATTAAGAAAAAAGCTGCAAAGAAAGCTCCCGCCAAGAAAGTCGTCAAGAAGGCTCCTGCCAAGAAAGTCGTCAAGAAGGCTGTAGCAAAGAAGGCCCCCGCCAAGAAAGTGGTGAAGAAGGCCGCTGCGAAGAAAGTCGTCAAGAAGGCTCCTGCAAAGAAAGCCGTCAAGAAGGCCGTCGCAAAGAAGAAATAAGTATCCCTCCCGCCGGAACACACGTTCGGCGACGAGCTAATAACTTGGGGGAAGCGCCACAAACGCTTCCCCCAATTTTTTTGTACTGGAGCACTCAAGCGGGGGCGGAGAAACGGTCCGAAGAAAAACATGGAACTCAAGAACTCAGGAAATGAAGGGAGGGGGCGGTTGTTACTCAGGGTAGGGATTCCTTCAGGCTTCAAGTTTCAGGTTTCATCCCTCCTCTTACTCCGCTACTGAATTGCTGATGGAAGATTTACTACTCACCACCGCCCGTGATGCGGCGCTTGCCGCGGGGGGGATGATCCGGGGTCATTTTGAGAGCGAGTTGAATGTCGATGCCGCTGAAGCGCACGACATCAAGCTCGAGCTCGACCGCCGGTCCCAAGCGCTGATCGAAGCGCTGATGCTCGGCGTCTTTCCCGACCATGCCATCTATGGTGAGGAGGGGATCCGCGGCGATCAAGGAGCGGCCGACCAGTGGATCATCGACCCGATCGACGGCACCGTGAATTTTTTCTACGGCATTCCGCATTTTGCGGTCTCCATCGCGCATCGTCACAACGGGTCCCTCACGACAGGAGTGATCTACCAGCCAATGACCGATGAACTCTGGGTCGCATCACGCGCCACCGGTCGCGTCACACTGAATGGACGCCCGATCCGTGTAAGCAGCCGCACCAAGCTCTCCGACGCGATCGTCGCCGTGGGCGTCTCGAAGACCGAGGCCTCCATCGAGAAGGGCCTCCCGGTTCTCGGGAAGATGATGCGCACCGCACGCAAGACCCGTATGATGGGAAGCGCTGCACTCGACATTGCCTATGTAGCAAGCGGCCGCCTCGATGCCTACATCGAGAGTCAGATCAGTCTCTGGGACATTGCGGCAGGAATGCTCATGGTGGAACTCGCGGGCGGCAAAGTTGACCTGAAGCCCCACGATACGGCCGCCGATAAATATTCCGTCGTCGCCTCCAGCGGAGCCATCCCCTTCACCCACCTTTAAGAAGATTCCTGATGATGATCATGCGCAGTGGCATCGGGTACGACGTGCATCGCCTTGAGCCGAACAGGCCGCTGGTTCTCGGCGGGGTCCAACTCGAACATCCCCAAGGGCTTGGGCTTGCCGGCCACTCCGATGCAGATGTGCTGTGTCACGCCATCGCTGACGCGATCCTGGGTGCTGCAGGCCTCCAGGATATCGGCCACTATTTTCCGAACACCGATCCCTCCCTTCGCGGCATCTCCAGCCTCGAGATTCTGCGCCGAGTGGCGGGTATACTTTCTGAAGCTGGGGCGCGGATCATCAACGTCGACTCCACGGTTGTCGCCGAGGAACCGCGCATCGGACCTTTCGTCCAGGAGATGAGGGAGCACATTGCATCCTCCTTGGGCCTCGACTCGTCACGCATCGGGGTCAAGGCCACGACCAACGAGTGCCTCGGATTCCTCGGGCGCGGGGAAGGGATAGCGGCACTCGCCACGGCCATGGTGGAGACACCCGCCGAGTAGAGGATGAAGAGGATAGAGAGGATGCCGATCCCCCGTTGCTATAACACGCTCACGAGATCGCTCGAGGCCATCCAACCTCGGGTCGGCGAGGGCCAGAAACTCTCCCTCTACACCTGTGGCCCGACAGTTTACGCGCACGCCCATATTGGAAACTTCCGCGCCTACGTCTTCGAGGATCTCCTCCAGCGTCATCTTCAGGAAAGGGGCTTTATTGTCCGGCGCGTGATGAACCTCACCGATGTGGACGACAAAACCATCCGAGGCGCCCATGCGGCCGGAATAGCCCTGTCCGACTACACCCGCCCCTTCAAGGAGGCCTTTTTCCAGGATTCCAAGGAGCTGCGCCTCCTTCCTGCGGAAGCCTATCCCGCAGCAACCGATCCCGAGCAGATCGTCCGGATGATTTCGATGATCGGCACGCTGATGGATCGGGGCCACGCCTATCAGGCCGAGGATGGGTCCGTGTACTTCCGCATCGCCTCCTTTCCCGAGTATGGAAAGCTCGCCCATGTGGATCTTGAAGGTCAGCGGCCGGGCCAGCGGGTTGCCAGCGACGAGTACGACAAGGAAGCCGTCGCCGACTTTGCCCTCTGGAAGGCATGGGTCGCTGAAGATGGAGCCGTTGGTTGGGAGAGCCCGTGGGGAAAGGGTCGTCCCGGCTGGCACATCGAGTGCAGCGCCATGGCGACAGGGATGCTCGGCGAGGCCATCGACATCCATTGCGGCGGCGTGGACAACATTTTTCCCCACCACGAGGCCGAGATTGCCCAGTGCGAGTGTGCCCGCCACGGGCAGGAGCCGTTCGTCCGCTACTGGATGCACTGCGCCCACCTCATGGTCGAGGGCTCGAAGATGGCGAAGTCGGCAGGGAACTTCTTCACGCTACGCGATCTGCTTGAGAAGGGATGGACCGGCCGCGAGGTGCGTTACGCCCTCCTAGCGGTCCACTACCGGGGCGCGCTGAATTTTACCATGGAGGGACTCGCTGCTGCACGCACAGCCCTGGCGCGACTCGATGCCTGGCGCGAGCGCCTGGCAGAAACCGCTGGTTCGGAAACCGCCACCGTGGCGCCTGATGCTGCGACGGAGGGATTCTTCACGGCTCTTGATGACGACTTGAATATCTCAAGCGCCCTCGCCGTCCTCTTCGAGACCCTCCGCGAGAGCAATCGCAGAATGGATGAAAAAAAACTGACTCCACCGCAGGCTCGAGGCCTTCTTCAGTGGCTCGCGCGGGTGGACGGAGTTCTGGCTCTCGAGCCCGATGCCAGCGCAGCGGTGATTTCAGCCGAGGTGGAGGAGCTGGTGGACGCACGCGCCGCCGCCCGCGAGGCCAAGGAGTGGAAGAAGAGCGATGCGATCCGCGATCAGATCGCCGCGCTAGGCTGGACCGTAAAAGATACAAAGGACGGACAGAAAATATTGAGGAGCTGAAGAGATTAATATGGAACTCATGAACTCAGGAAAAAGAAGAAGCAAAAACCTCTTCCTGGTGAATTTCTTCGCATATTGCCCCTTCTTGAGTTCCTGAGTTCCATATTTGTTTCTTTCCATTAATCTTCTCTGCAGATGTTCTCCCCCGATTCCCTACTTGATCTCGACCGCACTGAGCACAGCGTCATTTTTGAAAATGTCACTTATGCCTGGGAGGCGATCGCAAAGATCTCGACCTATCTCCAGTTCCGACTGAAGCCAGGGATCTACGGCAAGCTCATCGGCAAGCCCTTCATCAGCGGGGCCGTCTACATAGGACCCGGCACGGTGATCGAGCACGGCGCGATGATCAAGGGGCCTGCGTGGATCGGCGAGGGATGCCAGATCCGTAACGGCGCCTACATCCGAGAGAACGTCGTGGTGGGCAACGGCGTGGTGCTCGGCAACTCCTGCGAGTTCAAGAACTGCCTCATCTTCGACGAGGCGCAGATCCCCCACTTCAACTACGTCGGCGACTCCATCCTCGGCCACAAGGCACACCTCGGCGCCGGTGCCATCCTCTCCAATGTCCGCCTCGACCATCACCCGGTTTCAGTCGCCGCACCCGAGGGCCCCATCAATACGGGTCTCAAGAAATTCGGGGCCATCGTCGGCGACCGTGCCCAGATCGGCTGCAACGCGGTGTTGAGTCCTGGTTCGATCATCGGCCGCGACACGATTCTTTATCCCAACACATCCTGGCGGGGGGTTCTGCCGAGCAATTCGATTGGGAAGCAGGTGCCGCAGACGCTGAAAGTTATCCCCCGCCAGCCTCGCGATTGAGGGTAGCTTGCGCTTTTAGCGCGGGGCGTTGTTGCTGCTCGGTCGGCGTAGGACTACTACGCCTTCCCTCTCGCGCCTAGCCCCGCATCTAAAATCCCTGCGCCTTTGGAGCAAAGACACGTAACGCAGAAGGCTAACGAAGTTGCGCTCCGCATCGCGCGCACGCCTTCGGATAAAATGTGGGAACATCTTGGTCTTCTTCTGGATCGCCGTTGCAGTAAGGGCAGCGATACTGACGGGTCGATACCCAGCCGAGCGGAAGGGCGCCAACGATGAATGCAGTCATATAGAAACCCGACATTGCGTGGATCCCAATGATTGCAGCTAGTATCAGCAAGGCAGGGATAACGATACCTAGCCAAAGAGCGATGCGCCGGCGACGTTTGAATTGCGCGAATGGAGTCGCCATTTTACTAGTATATTACGAAACACGTTGATACTTCCACACGGAGAAGTCATTGGTTTCCAGAACTTTAGTGCCTGTATCGAATTGTGATTCAAATTCGGGGAAACGGGTATCGCCGTCGATCGATCGGGGGACTTTGGTGACGTAGAGTTCTTGGACTCTGGGGAGGAGGAGCCGGTAGATCTCCTCGCCGCCGATCACGAAGAGGTCTCTGCCGTCCGTCGGCTCACGGAGTTCTTCAAGGGAGCGGATGACGGTGACTCCGGAAGTGTCAGGCATGGTGCGGGAGAGGACGATATTTTCCCGACCGGGGAGTGGCTTGCCGATGGACTCGTAAGTCTTCCGGCCCATGAGGATCGCATGGCCCATGGTGGTCGCCTTGAAGAATTTGAAATCCTCGGGAAGATGCCACGGGATCGTGCCGGCATTCCCGATGACTCTATTCTCCGCCATGGCGACGATGGCTTTTATCATTTGCAGGAAAAGCTTGGCTGATTGATGTCCCGCAGAGGCGCAGAGGCGCGGAGGAATGAAATAAATAAGAAGATTTTCTCGGGACCCTTCTCTGCGCCTCTGCGCCTCTGCGGGATAACTCTCATCTTCAAATAGCAATCGGGGCCTTGATCGCAGGGTGGGGGTCGTAGCCTTCGAGGGTGAAGTCTTCGTAGCGGAAATCCTCCAGCTTGGTTATCGCGGGATTGAGAATCATCCGTGGGAGCGGACGCGGTTCGCGCGCGAGCTGTTCATGGGCCTGGTTGAGGTGGTTCACGTAGAGGTGAAGGTCACCGAAGGTGTGGATGAATTCCTTGGCCTTCAGTCCGCAGACCTGCGCGATCATCATGGTGAGAAGGGCGTACGAGGCGATGTTGAAGGGGACTCCCAGAAAAAGATCCGCGCTGCGCTGGTAGAGCTGGCAGCTGAGTTCGCCGTTGGCGACATAGAACTGGACGAGAGCATGGCAGGGAGCGAGGGCCATCTTGTCGATCTCTCCGGGATTCCAGGCGCTGACGATGTGGCGGCGGCTGTCCGGGTTCTTTTTCAGATCCTCGATCACGCGCGCGATCTGGTCGATGGTACCACCTTCAGGCGTTCGCCACCGTCGCCACTGCGCGCCATAGACCGGGCCGAGATCACCGTTCGCATCAGCCCACTCATCCCAGATGGTGACTCCATGCTCCTTGAGGTAGCTGATGTTTGTGTCACCTTTGAGGAACCATAGGAGCTCGTGAATGATGGATCGGAGGTGCAGCTTCTTGGTCGTGAGGAGGGGGAATCCGTTGGTCAGGTCGAAGCGTTCCTGAGCTCCGAAGACGGAGAGCGTTCCCGTGCCGGTGCGATCGTCTTTCCGTGAGCCGTGGTCAAGGACGAGAGTGAGAAGGCGCAGGTAGGGTGTCATCGGAGAAGGAAAGGATGAATTATGAAGTTTGAAAGATGAAGGGAGAGGCAGTGAAGCAACATCCGATGAAAAACCTTAAGCTTTGTAGACGCTGTCGGGACTGAAAAGCGGCTCTTCCTGGGGAGGAAGATCGTTCCCCTGCCCGTCGAGCTCGACATAGAAGCAGCTGGCGAAACCGGTGTGGCAGGCGCCGCCGTGCTGTTCGACTTCAAAGAGCAGGGTGTCGCGGTCGCAATCGACGAACCAACGCAGGATCTTCTGGGTGTGGCCGCTCGATTCACCTTTCTTCCAGAGCTTCTTCCGCGAGCGGCTCCAGTAGTGCATGTAACCTGATGCCACGGAGTGATGGAGGGAATCCTCGTTCATCCAGGCCATCATCAGCACCCGGCCGCCGGACTCGGAGCTCTCCTGCACAATGGCAGGAATGAGGCCGCGATCATCATATTTCAGGTTCAACTGCATCCTGTCATTTCGGAGGCGATGGGGTTTCTGCGCAAGAAGATTCTCCATTGCGGAGGTCGCCGCTATTCTGGAGGATCAAGCAGTGGCAGCCACCTCCCTCAACGAACCCCGATACCGCTACCAGGAGGTTGCGCCGGAGCACCTGACCGTGCTTGTTTCGGAGTTGCTGGAGAAGCTGCCGGCTGAATTCCGCAGAGAGGGAGAGACGCGGGATGGCAGCATCGACCTCCCCTGTCGCGACCTGCTCGCCGGGAATACCCCCCGCCTTTCGCTCGGGCAGTTGAATCAACTTCTGCCCGATCTGGTCGTCATTCCCGAGGGAATGGATGACAGTCATCGGCTCAGGCTGCCAGCCGGCTGGGTCGCGCGTCATTATCGTCTCGTCACCAAGCGTGAGGAGATTCCCCAAGAGAGGGTGGAGTGGGTAGAAAAGGGGAAAGAGGCGCAAAAAGCCGCCGCCCTATCGTCATCTGATAACCTGACAAGAGCGGAATTCAAGGGCCCAGGGAGCGAGAAGCCAGCGATCATCGAAGCAGAGGTGGCAACCATCCAGCCCTCTTCCACTGGAGAGTCCCCGACCCCCGTGAACACGGAGGAGAGGAAGACTTTGCAGGATATCCCATCCTCACCGACGATCATCGAGGCAGAGCTTTCCAGGGAGACTTATCCCTCCAAAGCCTCTCCCAAGCGCAGCCTCTTTGCTTCTCTGCCGATGTTCCGCCGCCATCAGCCGGAGGCGGCTGTCCAGCAACAATACACCCCCCCCCCCTCCACTCCCGTAGAGAAAGAGAATGGGGAGCCTTTGAAGTCTCCAAAGGCTCTGGAGCATGCAGAGCCATCAATCGCGCCAGAACAGGCCGATGACGCTTCAGCACTCACGCTGGAATCGCTCTGGAAACTGGATCCCGAGGATCAACTTGCCGACCCCTCTGCTCTGCAGGCGCTCTTCATGACGGAGGAAAAGCTCACGCTGGACCGCGTCATCGAGATGGCCGGTCAGTTCCCGGGTCTCCGGGCCTGCGTCCTCGCGCATGGAGAGCATGTCGTCTGTGCCTCGCAGACACCAACGGGCATGGATCTGCAGACCCTCAGCGGTCAGGCGATGACAATGCTCGCCCAGATCCGCGAATCCTCCTCGAACATGGGGCTGGGCGCCGTGCCGGCCATCACCCTGCACGCCGAACAAGGCACGCTCAGCTTCCTCCACAATGAGGAGCTGTGCCTGCTCGTGTTGCATGCCGACCGAGGCTTTGTCCCAGGGGTTCGTGAGCGCCTGCAGGAAATGCTCGGGCATCTGGCGACCGCGCGCCCTGCACTGCTTGGCAGAGCGGAGGGTGGAAACCTGAGACCTGAGACCTGAAATAGGGACGAGAATACCTGGGAATGACGAGACAATCCCTTTCAGGTTTCAAGTTTCAGCTTTCAGCTTTTTTTGTCCGATCTAGGCTTCTTCCATGCTTGAACTTTTGCAAAAAGGCGGTCCCCTCATGTGGATCATCCTGCTCTGCAGCGTGGTGGCGCTCGGGGTTTTCCTAGAACGGCTGCTCTATCTCCACAAGGCATCGATTCGGGTTGGGGAGCTCCTTGGAGGGCTTGCGCTCCTGATTCGCAATCACCGCCTAGATGAGGCGCTCGGGGAATGCTCCGCAAGCACCGGCCCGGTCTCCCGTGTTCTGCAGGCCGCGCTCCTGCGTGCCAAAGCGGATCGTGGCGTGCTGCAGTCGATCACGTCGGATGCGGCCCTGCTGGAGATCCCGAAGCTGGAGCGCAATCTCCCAATTCTGTCCACCCTCGCCTACGTGACACCGCTCGTTGGCTTGCTGGGCACAGTCCTCGGCCTGCTGGATGCCTTTCTCATTCTCTCAGCCCATGGCGGGTATGCCACCGCCGCAGAACTCTCCCGGGGTGTTTACGAGAGCCTGCTGGATGCCGCCGCCGGACTTGGAGTGGCGATCCCCGCCTACGTTGGCCACAGCTACCTGACCTCACGCGTGAATGATATCATTCACGACATGGAGCGCGCCGCGATCGAGATAGTGAACCTGCTTCTGGATCACCGGGACGGCCCCGCTTCCTAATGAGGCTTCCCCGCTGCAAGGGGGCCGGAGAGCCCTTCCTCCTGATGGCGCCAGCGCTCAGCACCCTGTTGAGTCTGGGGTTCTTTCTCCTCTTGGGCGGATATTTTCTGTTGCAGCCCGGGGTGTCGGTCAAGGTGCCCGACTCACCATTCCTGCTTCTTCCGCAGCATGACCCGCAGGTGGTGAGCGTCACGGGCGCCCCGCTCCCGCAGATCTATTATGATCACGCCGTGATCACGCCGGCCGAGTTGGAGAAGGCGCTTCGCAAGGCCCGCAAAACCGGAAGCCTCATCATCAAGGCCGATAGGTTGGTTCCCTACGATCTGCTTCTTCAGATCATGACGATTGGTGTGCGGTGCGGCTTCACGGTCGTCTTGGCCACGGGTACGGGGGCGTCCTAACGCAGGCACTCTTTTGTAGCGACGCCCATGTCCCCGCAGTTACCGCATCTGCCGAGGGTTCCCCACTCTCCCCGCGAGCTGGGAGAGCTGGTACAGCTCCTCTTCGAGTGGCCGATCAAGCAGGCCCCGCGGCTGGCTCTCCCCTTCTTCATGCTGCTGGCAGCTATCATGCAGGCCACCGTGATCATTCTCTTTTCGATCGCCTATAAAGTGCCGTCGGAGAAATTACCGGCACCCCCGCAGGTGTATTTCCTCCCCGCAGACTCGGCGGCTGCAAGACAGCTGGCCCCTTGGCTGGAGGCCAATGACCCAGCCGTCTTTTCGCCCCTGCATGCTGCACGTGATGCCTTCCCCTCCCCGCCGCCGCTGAAGTACAGGCCCAGTTACGAGGATCCTGCGCCGCCGCTCCGGCCGCTCCCGGCGCCGACCCCTGAGGCCGTGGAGCTCCCGACGATCCCGACCATCGGAGGGTTGCGCCGGCAACAGATGAGTGAGCCGCAGGCAACGAATACGCCCACCCCGTCTCCGGTCTCCGCAGTAAGAACGATCGTGCGCTGGCAGGATGAGCTGGCAGACCGCATTCCTCAGGCAACACCACCGGGGTTGGACACGCCAATGGCCCTAACCTCGGGGGTGCAGCCCCTCCTCTATCAAGTCGCAGTCAGCCCCGAAGGGCTCCCAACCCATTGCGTGCTAATCGACTCATCCGGGGATCCCGAAAGCGATGAAGCAGCCCGAGTCTGGATCCTAACCCAGCGCTTCCAGCCTGCGGCGAGCAGCTCGTGGGGCCGAGTGCTCATTCTCTGGGGTGCTGGGGCCTGTGCCAAGTCGACCAATCCCGCCACAACCCAATGATCCCCATTACCCTTTCCTGGTTTGTTTGCCTCTACCTGGCGGTTTTTCTCGCCGCTATTTTGATCCTTTGGATTGGCTATGAAATAATCCGCAAGCGCAAAGCCAATGAGACCACTCGAAACCGTGTTTTCTGTAGAATTTGCGGGTCAAGATACACCGAAACATCCACGGACGAGCTGCTGATTTGTCCCTCCTGTGGCAGCCTGAATGAACGCTCCGCCGAGGAGGGGTTCTAAGCTTGGGGCCAACACTCGACCTCGCCAGAGAAGATTTTATATGGGGCTCAGGGGAGGCGGCTTGGTTTGCCTCGCCAAACGCTGATGACAGCCCGCGCGTCGTTTTTCCGTTCCTGAGGTTCCTATTACTCACCGGACCCCGGAGAGCTGCCAGTCGAGGCCACCATCTTACGCCAACGCATCACTTTCATCTTCGGAGTTCGGGTTTAAACCATTCTCGGCGCGGCTCATTGGAGGCCTGGAGGGCGGAAACGCTCAAACCGCTGCACCCGCAGGACGACAGTTGTGAATAACTTGTGTGTATCCCTGCGGATGTTGGTTCCCAAGCTCTGTGGAACAGCGCTCATTCCAAAGAGCGGCACCCCACTTCTTACTAGAGAGAAGAGGCTTTTTTGCGTGGAACATACTCTGAACAAGGGCCGATGCGGCCTGTTCAGGTGACGATTCCGTAACATCCGATGCAATCTGGCGATACGGCCGGTAGGGACGATTTTGCCAGTGATCGAAGGCCTGTGAATAAGTGTCTCTGGCTGCGATAAAAACGGTGCGGGCCGTATGGAATTATGGAAGCAAGAGGGCGACGACCTGCTCGCGCGTCAGGCCGTCAATCTCCAGGAGCTTTTTGCGTGAGGTGTCCCCCTGAAGTAGGCGAACCGAGCGCTTGGGGAGGCCGAGAGTTTCTGCAAGGAAGCTGCAGAGTTCTTCGTTGGCTTTGCCCTCAAGGGCCGGGGCATGAACCTTTACTTTCAGTGCCTCCCCCAGCCACCCGATCACCTGAGTCCGGGGCGCATTCGGCACCGCCTTGATCTCAAGACGGCATGAGGTCATGGAAAGGGCGTCATGAAGTTCAGGAGAGTGAGTTCAGCGTCAGCTCCTGTAATTGAGAAAAGGCACGCATGACCTCTTGGACTGAAATGGACGCCACCTCCTTAGAGGGTGGCTGAATCACCACGTGAGGGACACCCCATGGGTGCCATTCCGCAACATGACTTGGCCCAAAGAAACACAGGATCGGCTTTCCAAGAGCAGCCGCCACATGCATAGCCCCTCCGTCACTGCAGATCACTTGATCGGGGAGTGCCATCGCTGCAATCAGCTGGGTGATATTCTTAGTGGGGCAGGGGAAGACAGGGAGACCCTTGAGTTGAGCAAGAATTCGAGTTGCCTTCCCATCATCGCCCGGATGCATGGCGCTGAATTCTGATCCGGGTGACCAAAAGAGGAGAAGCTGGAGTGACGAGCTGTTGATTAGCTCCTTGGCAAGAGCAACAAAGGATTCCACGGGCCAGCGCTGCTTCGGCATGCGCGCGCTGATATGGATGGCGCAGGAGGGCTTGGAGGGATCCCAACCAAGCGCGCAAAGGCGGGATTTCTCTTGAGAGAGAAGATCTGCATCTGGGAAGAGCCAGGTCTGGGCCATGGAATGCTCGACTCCCAGCAAGGAGCCAAGCCTGGCCATCTTGGAAACCTCGTGCTCATCCATTCCGCCATGATGCAGAGCCATCCGATCGGGTTGACGATGATCTGGTTGGCCGGGCTCTCGAAAGCCGATCATTTCCCTGCCGCCAAGAGTTCGGGCATAACGCCACCCCCCATTGGCCAGAATGATATGGTCAAAGCATCTCTTGCGAAGAGTCCGAACCAGCCGCCAACGATTCCAAAGAGCAGCCAGACGTCCGTGGCCATGACTTTTCTGATGACGTTTGAGGAAGATAAAGACCTCGTCGACATCGGGATTTCCACGCAAAACCTCCGCATTGTAGCTGCTAGCCAACACGGCAATCACGGCGCGCGGATATTTTCTTCTCAAGCCGTGGAGCAGGGGTGTCGTGCAGATAAGATCGCCAATATTATCCCTGCGAATGACAAGAATCTGGAGGGGGCGTGTCACGGTGAGACGTGGCGTAGAAGAAATCAGCTCAGGCGCACTAACACTCTAAAAAGGCAGGGGCGCATCTTAGGCCAGGTTCTGCAGACCGAGGAGAAGCTTCTCGTGCAGTCCGTCGAAGGCCCCGTTGCTCAGGACGACGATCACGTCGCCCTTCTGAAGTTGGGGGCGGAGCATTTCGACGATCTTGTCAGCCGAAGGTTCCTGGAAGGCCGACTTGCCGGCCTTGATGAGATCCGCCACGAGGAGATCTGCATCGAGGCGATCTTCGGGTTTCAGATCGGCTGCGCGGTTCACCGCGCCGATCACCACGCCGTGCGAAGCGGCAAAGGCCGGAGGGAGATCATGCTGAAAGACGGCTCGGCGCGTGGTGTTCGAGCGCGGCTCGAAGAGGGCCCAGATCCTGGAGCCGGCATAGCGCTGGGAGAGCCCCTCCAGTGTCTGGCGGATGGCTGTGGGATGGTGGCCGAAGTCATCGATGATCGTGATGCCGCTCACGACACCGCGTACCTCCTGGCGACGTTTGATGCCCTCGAATTTCAAGAGGGCCTCGCGGATTGTCTTGGTGGGAACGCCGTAGAAATGGGCGGCAGAGACAGCCATGGCGGCGTTGCGCAGATTATGCTCCCCGATCATCGGAAGCTCGAATTTCTCACCGAAGAGCTCAAACCCGCAGTTCCCGTCCTTCTGCCAAGGATGAAGGATTCTGTTCGCGGCATTCTCGGAAAAACCGACCTCGACAATCGGAGCCTGACAGTTTTGCGAGACATCGATGCAGTTCTGATCATCCCCGTTGATGAGCACCATCCCCTCGGTGGGGACGACATTAAGCAGGCGGCGGAAGCTCAGCTTGATCTCGTCGAGATCCTTGAAGATGTCTGCGTGGTCGAACTCAATGTTGTTCACCACCACGAGCTCGGGAAGGTAGTGGAGGAACTTGGAGCGCTTGTCGAAGAAGGCCGTGTCGTACTCGTCGCCCTCGATCACGAAATGACGAGAAGTCGCCGCATCGCGAAGACAGGCACCCTGACCGAGGTTGGCGGGCAGGCCTCCGATCAGGTAAGAGGGATTGAGACCCGCATATTCGAGGATCCAAGCCGTTATGGACGTCGTGGTGGTCTTCCCGTGGGTGCCGGAGACGACGATATTATGACGGCCGTGCAGGAAATGAGCACGAAGTACCTCGGGGAGGGAGGCGTAGTTCAA
Source organism: Spartobacteria bacterium (assembly GCA_947466005.1). Lineage (GTDB taxonomy): Bacteria > Verrucomicrobiota > Verrucomicrobiia > Chthoniobacterales > UBA6821 > UBA6821. The sequence continues at coordinate 37,879 of CANIBV010000003.1, forward strand.
CTTGCGGTTGAGGACCGCCTCCACCTCGGGATTTCCGCGGGAGATGGCATTGCCGACGACGATGAGAGCATCCTCTGCAGGCAGGTTATCGGGACGGAAACCGGAGAAGACCTCAATGCCCCGGGAGGCGAGGAAGTCAGTCATGGGAGGGTAGGCCTGATTATCCGATCCGGACACGAACCATCCCTGCCGCTTCATCGCGGCGGCCACGGCTCCCATGGCCGTCCCGCAGATGCCGAGGAAGTGGACGCGGCGGCCGGGGGATTCACTCACAGGGATGAAGGGGATAAACGGGATGGTTGAAAGAAGCCTGATAGAATAGAGGAACCAGGGCCCTGCCTTTCTTCAAGGCTAGTACACATCCTTGCGGTAGCGTTTCGAAGTTTTAAGCTCCGCGACGTAAGCGGCCGCCTCTTCGGGAGACTTGCCCCCTGCCGTCTCAACGACCTTGTGAAGTGCGGCATCCACATCCTTGGCCATGCGCGAGGCATCACCGCAGACGTAGAAACACGCGCCCTGCTCGAGCCACTCGAAGAGCTCCTGGGCGGCTTCCAGCATGCGGTGCTGGACATAGATCTTGTCGGCCTGATCACGCGAGAAGGCGGTGTCGAGACGGTGCAGAACGCCCTCGGCCTGCCAGGCCTCGAGTTCGTCTCGGTAGAGGAAGTCCGTTGCGGACTTCTGATCCCCGAAGAAGAGCCAGTTCTTGCCGGTGGCCCCAGTGGCTTTACGTTCCTGAAGGAATGCCATGAAAGGAGCAATGCCGGTGCCAGGCCCGACCATGATGACCGGGGTGGAGAGCTCCTCGGGAACCCTGAAGTGCTTGGCCGTGTGGACAAAGACGGGAACATCCGCGTCATCGGCGCGGTCGGCGAGGAAGGTCGAGCAGACACCCTCGCGCTTGCGGCCATGACTCTCGTAGCGTACTGCAGCCACAGTGAGGTGGACGGCATCGGGGTGGGCTTTTTGTGACGAGGCGATTGAGTAGAGGCGCGGCTGGAGCTTGCGGAGCAGCTTGACGAACTCTTCCGGAGTGAACCGTGCCGCAGGATGATCCAGCAGCGGATCGATCACCTCGCGGCCAGAGACATAGGCATCCAGCTCAGCTTTCCCCTCCGGGGTGACCATAGGAGTGAAGTGGGCGGCGGTCGGATCTTTCTCGGCGATCGCGGCGAGAAGCTTTTTGTCCTTCTCGGTGATCACATAGCTGCGGGTGAGGGCTTCACGGATCGACAACGGATTGCCATTCGGGTCGGTCACCGGCTCGTCTCCACTGAAGCCGAGAACCCCGAGCATTTCCTCAACGAGGGCCGGATTATTCGTTGGGAAAACCCCGAGAGAATCCCCCACTTCGTACGCAAGACCGGAGCCGACGAGGTCGATCTCGAAGTGGCGCGTGTCTTTGGCAGAGCCTGCGCCCGTGAGACTGCGGTTGGTGCTCAGCTTGGCAGGGAAAGGGTTTTTACGGGAATAAAGGGCAGCGGGATCAGCGGACATGTCGTTAAAAATTAAAAGGGATGGCGATTCGGTTCAAGTATTCGTGAAGCAAAGGGCGGACCAAGAACTCTATTCCAGCCCAGCCAGCCAACGTTCTGCATCGATGGCGGCAGCGCAGCCCATCCCGGCAGCCGTAATGGCCTGGCGGTAGACGGAATCCGCGCAGTCTCCGGCGGCAAAAACACCCGGAACATTTGTCCTGCTTCCCTCACCGAGGGTGAGGTACCCCGCCTCGCTCATGGAAAGCTGCCCCTGGAAGATCTGAGTGTTGGGTGTGTGGCCTACCGCCACGAAGACGCCGGCGCAGTCGATTGATCCCGTCTCGCCGGTCAGCGTGTTCTTGATCCGAACGCCGGTCACGCGGTCCTGCGCCACATCGAGCACCTCTTCGACCACCGAGTTCCAGACAGGGGTGATCTTTGGGTTGGCGAGCGTGCGCTCCGCCATGATCTTGGACGCCCTGAGCGAATCGCGGCGGTGAATGAGATACACCTGGGAGGCGAAGCGGGTGAGGTAGCTGGCCTCTTCGCAGGCGGAGTCGCCTCCGCCGACCACCACGAGCGGTTTGTTGCGGAAGACTGGAAGAGCCCCGTCGCAGGTCGCGCAGTAGGTGACGCCCTTGTTTTCGAGTTCATGTTCTCCGTGGACTCCGAGGTGGCGGTGTCCGGCACCGACAGCGACGATGACGCTCCGGGTCTCGATGATCTTGCCGTCGACGGTCAGCTTCAGTGGCGATGAGGAAAAGTCGACCGAGTCCACGCGGCTCAGATACTGGATGCGGGTGCCGAAGCGGACAGCTTGCTCCTGCATCTCGGTCATCAGATCGGTCCCCTCGATGCCGTTACGGAAGCCGGGAAAGTTTTCGACACTTGAGGTGGTCGTGAGGAGGCCGCCGGGCTGCTGGCCGGTGATTAGGAGGGGGTTGAGATTGGCGCGCGAGGTGTAGATTGCGGCGGTCCATCCGGCGCATCCGGATCCGATGATGACGACTTGTTCCATCCGCAGATGTTAAAACCTGAAACCTGAAACCTGAAACCTGAAAATACGATTTCTCTTCTAAATCTCAGGAGCAAAGGGGATGGGCCAACCCGTGGGGAGTCTGAGGGGGCGGCCCTCAGGCATTTTTACAAAGGCGAGGGCCTGTTGACAGGTGATAAGCAGCGCTCCATCCCGCGGGCGCCTGATCTCGAAGTGGCACCAGAAGCGAGCGGGCGTGGCCTCACCCAGTCGGCCATGGACCTCAAGCTCGTCGCCGAGAACGGCAGGGCGCTTGTAGTCGATCTCCGTGCGCACAACCACGGGAAAGACAGAAGTGCGCGCCATGCGGGTCCAGTCCAATCCGAGCTGCACGGCGAGTAGTGTGCGCGCCGTCTCGATGAAGCGCAGGTAGGCGATATTGTGGACGACGCCACCCGCATCCGTGTCGAAAAACATCACCTGAACGGGAGTGACGATGGATAAAGCAGTCATGGAAGGATGAAAGTTGAGACCTGAAACCTGAAGAGAATTACGCCGTTTGATGAAGATGACCTTCCTTGAGGTAAAGCTGGCGGTCGCCGAGGGCCGCCAGGGCGGGGTCGTGGGTGACGGCGACAAAGGTTCGGCTATCCTGGCGGGTGAGCTCCAGCAGGAGATCGATGATCCCTGCGCCAGTGGCGGCATCCAAGTTTCCGGTAGGTTCGTCGGCGAAGAGGATGCTCGGGTCATTAACCAGCGCGCGTGCTATGGCCACCCGCTGTTGCTCGCCGCCACTCAACTGCGAGGGAAGGTGATCAAGGCGCTCGGAGAGGCCCACCCTGCCCAGCAGGGTGCGGGCCTTGGCCTCATTTTTCTTGCCGTCCAGCATCGCCGGGAGCATCACATTCTCAAGGGCTGTCAGTTCGGGAAGTAAGAAATAGGACTGAAAGACAAAACCCATCCGGCGGTTGCGCAGAAGGGCTTGCTGATCACTACCCAGCTTGAAGATCTGCTCTCCCTCAAACTCTATCGTCCCTTCACGCGGATGCTCGAGGCCGGCCAGGATATAGAGCAGGGTGGATTTGCCGGCGCCCGAAGGGCCGCGCAGAAAGAGCACCTCGCCGCGGACCACATCCAGATCCACGCCCTGGAGCACCTTCAGGTGAGTGCCGGCCAGATCATAGGTCTGGTGGAGGCCCCGGGCACGGAGATGGATGGAAGAGGTCATGGGAACAAAAATATGAAGGATGAGGGGTCAATGATGAAAGAGCAAAGGACATCCGCGAGCTCTGTGCCTGGCAGTTTCAGCTTTCAGCTTTCAGCGTTTCAGCTTTCTCTCTCCTCATGGCCAACATCCATATTGCCCGCAACCATCAGTCCCTTGGGTCCTTCAGCGAGGAGGATGTTCGCGAGGGGATCCGCACCGGCCGTTTCTCATCCAGCGATCTCGCGTGGCGCGAGGGAATGGCGGAGTGGAGACCGCTCGGCGACATGGCTCCGCAATGGGGAATGGAGCTGCCGCCGCCTTCCCTAGATGCAGACGAGCTGCCGACGGCGGGGGAGATGGAGATTCTCGGTGAGGGCGGCAAGCCGGCTTGGGAAGAGCGCGAGCAGATTGGGTTTTTCCCCGCGATCACCCGGACGGTGAGTGCCGTGCTCTTGAGGCCCACCCAGACCTTTGCCTCCTTGAAGCAAACCGGCGGCCTCGCCAACCCGCTCCTCTATTTTGTGCTGGTCAGCAGCGTCATGTTCGCTGTCTCGGCCCTCTACCAAATGGCGGCCACGTCGCTGAATCCAGCACTTTTTGCAGCAAAGCTGCCCCATGGCTCGGGCACTGCCTTCTCAGTCGCGCTGCTGGGCTCAATCCTAATCTCGCCGGCGCTCTATGTTTTGAGCGCCTTCATCTCTTCGGGAATCACCCATCTCTGCCTCAAGCTTCTGGGCGGAGCAAACAAGCCGTTTGAAACAACCTTCCGCGTGATCTGTTACGCCCAGGCCAGCGCCGCCGTTCTGAATCTTCTGCCGGTCTGCGGGAGCCTGATCGGTATCATCTGGGGAGCCTACTGCATCATCATTGGGTTGAAGGAGGCGCAGGGCATCACAGGTTGGAAGGCGACCTTGGCCATCACCCTTCCCGGGCTCCTCTGCTGCGGGTTGCTGCTCCTTCTCGGAACAGCGGCAGGACTCGGAATCGCCGAGTTAAGCAAAGAGTTTGGAGGAATGCCGCATCTTCCCCAGCTGCCCAATCTCCCTCAGGCACCCTGATCTGTCCCTAGGTGTGGAACCGCTGATTTAATCCTTAGAACTCGGTGAGCATTTTTGGCCTCCATTGGCGGCCACTCATTCCGGGAGAAAGGGATCCCGAGTTGATCTGGGGATCCGTTTTGGCAGCCAGTGGGCTGATCGTGCTGGGCTGGCTGGATCTCGGGCTGCCCACGCCGCTCTGCCCTCTTCATGCCCTGACCGGCATCCCATGTCCCACGTGCGGCATGACAAGAGGGCTTGGCTGCCTGCTCCAAGGACAGATCGAGGAAGCGCTCCTCTTTAATCCCCTGATGGTGGTGGCGCTCCTCAGCGCGTTGCTCTATCTCCTCTACGCTGGAGTGGTTGTCATCGGTCGGCGACCGCGCCTTCGCTGGGAGCCACTCTCTCGGACGGCCGCGATCTGTGTCAGGATTGGAGTGGTGCTGCTGATTGCCGTAAACTGGATCTATCTGATGTGTGCCAAGATCTAAGAGAGCAAGTGCCTGTTGCCCTAACAAAGACGAATGCTTGGGCTGATGACGTCCGGACCGACGCAGAAAAGACTGATGGCGCTCGCCCCGAGTGATCTGTTCATCGCCCCGAGAGCAAGCTCCTCGCTGTTGCAGTCGCGACTGAGGTGACCGAGGAGGATATGACCCAGCCCATCGTGGCGGATCTGCGTGACGGCTTCCGCGGCGGCCGCATTGGAGAGGTGGCCGTGGCGCGACTGGATGCGCTGCTTGATGGACCAGGGGCGCTTGGTGTCCTGCTGGAGGAGCGCCTCGTCGTAGTTGGCCTCAATCAGCAGACCGTCCACGTCGCGCATCGACTCGGTGACCAGCGTGGTGGCATGACCGAGATCGGTCAGAAAGCCGAAGGAGTTTCCCCCGGAGCGAATCACGAAGCCGACCGGCTCGACGGCATCGTGAGGAATAAGAAAGGATCTGACGGAAGTATCCTCGAGGGTGAACTCCGCTCCGCTTTCAAAAATCTTCCACCCGGCGAAGTCGGTCACCTTCTCGCGGAGGACGGTCGCAGTCTGCCTGTTGCAGAAGATCGGGGTGGCATGCTTCTTCGACCACTGCGTCAGTCCCTTGGTGTGGTCCCCGTGTTCATGGGTTACGAGGATCGCGCAGAGATCACGCGGTTCGACGCCACAGGTGGCGAGGCGAAGGGTCAGTTCTTTGGTGCTCAGGCCCGCATCGACGAGGAAGCAAGCCGTCTCGGTCCTTACCAGGGCGGCGTTACCGCTGCTGCCACTGGCAAGGATGGTGATCTCTAGCATGGGGAGAGTGGATGCAGCCTTTCTTTCAGGCGCCTAGGGTTGGGCGGTCCGGGTGAGAGTGAGGAAAGCGGCGGCCACTTCCTCCACGGTGATATCTGCAACCTCTCTGCTTGGCTTGTGAAGGGTGACATGGGGCACTTTCCAAGGCCCCCAGTGCTCCGGATCCGAGTCGCCGAAGAGAGTGACCATCGGCTTGCCCAGCGCGGCCGCGAGATGCATGGTGCCCCCGTCGCTGCAGATGATGGTATCGGGGAGGGAGAGAGTGGCGATAAGTTCCTCAAGCCGATGAGTTGGAACGGGGTAAACTGGCAGACCCACAGTGGCCTTGAGGACTTCCGCAGCCTTCGCATCATCGCCGGGGTGCAGGGGATTATCTGCGGAACCCGGTGACCAGAGGAGCAGAAACTTTGCGTCCAGTTCCGCATGGAGCCGCCGCGCCAAGGCCGCAAAGTTTTCGACCGACCAGCGCTGGGAGGGCTTCCTTGCGCTCAGATGCAGGGCGATGAGCGGACCCTTGATCTGACGCTTGAGAGACGGCTGTGGAGCATTCCATTCGACCGGGAAGCCCCTCCTGATGTCGGAGGCCAGATGCACGTCCGGAGCGAGGCGCGTGGAGGGGGTCTGGAATTGAAGGCCCATCCGAACAAGCTGGTGACAGCACTGCTCGACATGGTGGGGGCGACCTGCGGCATCTTCATTATCCCGGACGAGCACATGCTTGGCGCCGATCATTTTGGCAAAGCGCAGGGAGCTGCGCTGCGGCCCACCCGGCAGGAGAATCCAGTCGAAGCGCTGGTGTCGAAGTTTCCAGATCGTGACGAGGCGATCCCAGAGGATGCCGATCCTGCTTTCGCCGGGCTCAAGATGCTTTGCCTTGGTATAGGAGAAGAGGGCGTCGATATCGGGATTTCCCGCTAGCACGGCCATGTTGTAGCGCGTCACCAGAGCCGCAATATAGGCTCCCGGCAACTGTTCCCGCAGGGCACGAATCAGCGGAGTCGTGCAGACAAGGTCGCCGATATTATCCCGTCGGATGACGAGGATGCGGGGGGATTTGGCCGTTGATTCCACAGTGTTTGTTTCCTGGAGTGCTGGAGGAGTGAACGTGGTGATTTGTGGAATCCAGAAGCTGAGATCAGGAACATGGTGCGCCCGGCAGGAATCGAACCTGCTACCAAGGGTTTAGAAAACCCCTGCTCTATCCGATGAGCTACGGGCGCAAAGCGTTGACTATCAGTGTAGAAATGGACTCCCGAAAGGCTGGGGCGTGACTCTGTGCAAGGGATTGTGCAAGGGGCCTGTCGTGAAGGGTGCTGAAAGCATGGAGAGGATGGCTTCCAAGAATCATGCGGGGCAGTTTATCGCAGCCCGTGATTATCGCAACCGTCGAGTGAAGGGGATTCAGGAGAGAAACAGGCGATTCTACGCTGTGCCGTGGAGGGTGAAAGAGGATGGCAGCAAAGGGGCCAGACGCCTTTCTTTTCGCTCATCGATGAGAACAAAGACCATCTCAGAGAGGAAGCCGCTAAGGAATCGCATTGAGGCCGTTGCGGGAAGCCACAACTATCCGCCCCGCCCTCATATGCCCTTACGCGATGCAGCAGGCACCGTCGTGATATCCTGCCTGCAAATGCTGGGCGTAATCGGCGCCCCCCCGCGCCTCGATTGAAGCGATGAACTTGTTCCTCTGCTCGACAGTCATCGGGTTGGCGACCAATGCGGCAGCGACAGCCTGCTGGGCAAAGGCCATGGAATCGATGCCGATGCATTGGGTGGTGACCTCAGGATAACTAAGCGCATAATTGATGACGTCGTTGATGGTGACCAGCCCATGCAGATTCGCCCGCTTGCTTCCGCCGAAGCCCTTCATGCCGATAGCAGCTATCCCTTTCTCCTTCATTAGGGGCAGCACAATGTTGTCAAAGTCCTTTGCTTGGAGCGTGTTGCCTAGAACGGAAACAGGAAGGAGTGAAGCGTCCCACTGGTAACCGCTCTCGATCATCCTGACATGGGCCTTGGGGCTGGAGTGACCGGTGAAGCCGACATAGCGTACCAAGCCCTTGCGCTTGGCCTCGTCAAAGGCTTCCAGGATCCCATCCTTGCCGAGATGGAAATCAACGTCTGCGTCCTGGATCTCGTGGATCATCCACAGATCAATGTAGTCGGTCTTGAGCCTTTTCAGCTGGGCCTGAAGCATCTGCAGTGCCTTCTCCTTGTCGGTGCCGGTGAAAGGGATTTCGTATTTCTTGGCGTGATGGATACAGGCCTTCGTCATGATGAAGGCTTTCTCCCGCCAGCCTCCGGCAAGAGCCTGCCCCATCCACTCCTCCGCCCGCCCGTTGTGGTACTCCCAGGCGTTGTCGAAGAAATTGACCCCTTGATCGATCGCGTAATGGGCAATATTTGTCGCTTCCTGAACGGTAGGAGCAAGTGCCAGTGTGTGTCCTCCGAACCCGATGCAGCTGAGTGTCTCCTGATGGCGGCCGAAGACGCGCCTAGGAACCGTCCCTGTCGGAATGGTGGCAGCAGCGGCGGAGGGAACTCGAAGGGCTTGGGCGGCAGGTAGGAGACCCAGCATACCCAGAAAGGAGCGTCGTGTGAGGGACATAACGAATGACGAATGAGTGATGAAGGGAAAGTTCGCTGAAAAGTCTTTTGAATTCTCGGATCAAGAATCACCAGACACGAGTAAATAGCTCATCTTTATTGGCCATTTCATACCTCCTCATACATTCTTTAGGATACCTCTTTCTCATATTTCCGGCTGTATCGCACGAAGACGGAGAAGGAGGTTGCGTAGGCGATCCAGAACCCGGGAAATCCATCCAGAAAGCCGAGTCGCAGGAAGTAGGCGCGGACGAAGCGCCAGAGCGGGCGCAGGAGATTGGCAGAGAGAGACCAACTCTTACCCTGGAGATTCTGACGCTCGACAAACTCATCGGCAAAGGGGCCGATCTTGTCGAGATAGCTCTGGATGGTCGGGTAGGAATCGTGATGCAGATCGCCGCGCAGGTGTTTCACAGCACCCTCCACGAGAACGGTGTCATGAGCGGCATTTCCACCCATGCGAGCCTTCTCCCGACGGACAAGTCGCAGTTTGGCATCGGGATACCAGTCGCCGTGGGTGATCCAGCGTCCGAGGAAGCAGACCTTTCGGTTAAAGCGGCACCCATTGAACCACTCCACATCGCCGCTCCGAAAGAATTTCAAGATGGAGGCTTGGAGTTTCTCGGAGAGTTCCTCATCGCAGTCCAGCAGGAGCACCCAAGGCTGTGTGCAGTGGTCGATGGCGACCTGTTTTTGCGCCGAATGTCCGAGCCATGGTTGAGAGATGATCCGTGCTCCGGCCGCTTCCGCAAGCGCAACGGTTCCGTCAGTCGATCCGCTGTCCACCACGACGATCTCGCGAACAAGGCCTCGGGCGCTGGCGAGGCATTTTCCAATCCGGGATTGCTCGTTGAAGGAGGTGACCGCCAGCGATACAGGAGGAATGTCCAAGGCAGGAGGTGGGGATGAGGGGGTGTTCATGACTGCTTCCCTTCGGCCTTTCCCTCTTGCTTTGCCTGATCCCAGAGCGTGTTCATTTCGGCGAGGGTCAGATCCGCGAAGGATTTTTCAGAGGGGGCGGCGGATTCCATGAAGGCAAAGCGTTTCATGAACTTGTCGGTTGCCGATTGCAGCGCTGACTCCGAATCAATGGAGAGCGCCCGCGAGAGATTGACGACGGCAAAGAGAAGGTCGCCCACCTCTTCGGTAAGTCGTTCCTGCGTGCCCGGTTTTCCGATGTCACCGAGTTCGGCTTCCACTTCCGCGATTTCCTCCCGGATCTTCTCCACGACATCCGCCGGCCGTTCCCAGTCGAATCTTACCTTGGCTGCCTTTTTTTGGATTTTCTGAGCACGTACCAATCCCGGAAAAGCTCTGGCCACCCCGTCCAGCAGGGAGGTTGGAGTGTTCTCTTCCACTCCCTTGGCGGCCCGCTCGGCTCGCTTGATCTCTTCCCACTGGGCCAAGACAGCCTCGCTGCTGTCGGCCGATGAACCGGCAAAGACATGGGGGTGGCGGCGGATAAGTTTTTCCGAGGCAGTGGTGGCGATGGCATCGAGCGTGAAGCTGTTCTGCTCGGAGGCGATTTCGGCCTGCATGAGGATGTTAATGAGGAGGTCGCCCAACTCCTCCTGAAGATCGGAGGTGTGTTCCCGCTCGATGGCATCGACAACTTCATAGGCCTCCTCCACGAGAGAGGGGCGAAGCGAGGAGGCTGTCTGCTCCCGATCCCAAGGGCAGCCGCCGGGAGCCCTCAGGCGCGCGATGATCCCCCGGAGTTGATCGACGCTTTGGCTCATGTGAAAATAAAGGGGGGCTTCTAGCTCGATGATCCCCCACTCCGCTGCAGGATCGCCTGGCGGGCCTGCTCCAGGGAGGAACGCTCCGCCTCACTCAGGCTATTGATTCCATGATGGCTGATCTTTTCCAGCAAGCGGTCCATCTCCACCTCCGGGTCCACAAAGGGAACGGATGGCCTCTTGGAATTCTTCCCCTCCGATGCATCGGACTTTGCCTTCGCCCTTGCCGCCGCCGCGATCCCTCCGGACATCGCTGAGAATCGGGGGGTGCGCTTTCCCAAGCCCGGAAGAGACCAGCGGAAGGCGAGGCCGAACATCGGCTCCTCAAATCCCGCACGACGCATCAGGTGGACCGCCAGAACGCAGGAGGAGATCAGGACAAGGACCCTAGGTGGTTGATGGTCGGCAAGCAGTTGAAGCGAGGAGATGGCAAGCAGTCCCACGAAGACCCAGCGGGCAGCCATGCCAAAAAAGAACTGGGCGCCCGGATGCATTGCGACAAAGGCCGCAAAGACAGCGAAATTCACCTCTTGGGCACCGGTCAGGGTCTGGGAAATTCCGGCATAGCCGAAGGCTTGGAGAAGCAGAGGTCCCAGTAAGATGAGTCCAGTGTAGAGAATGGCAAAGCGCTTCCATCCCAGGCCGTTCTCCACCTCCTTGCCAAAGTAGTAGAGCATCACCATCTCGAAGAGGAACCAGACCGAAGGACCGGCCACGAAGGCATAGGTGACAAGGCGCCAGACCTGGCCATGAGCCACCGCGGCGCTGCTGTAAGCAAGGGAATCAAGCAACGCGCCGTGACCGGATGCAAGCAAAAGGGTTGCGGTCACCATCGCTCCACTGTGCAGGGCAACCAGCAGGGTGATCAGGCGGATGGGGAATTCCCCAAGATGAAAAAGGGGTTCTTCCTCCCCGGCGCGAAAGACTGCAGACATCCCGTCATGATAGGGGGCACTGGAAAAATCGCAATGCGCCTGTGCGCCTGTGATCTCCTGCGATACGGAAATGAGGCGCGTGCCTCCAGCCCCAAGCCGCTGTGCCCTATTCTTACTGAATACCATGCAGGCCCGGGATATCACCCACCCTTCCGATCGCCTCATCTCGGCGATGGAATGCATCTACTCGCACAAGATGACGGCGACTTCGGGAGGGAACCTCTCGAGCCTCGACGAGGAAGGCTCCAGCTGGATCACGCAGTCCATGATCGCACGGCAGGAGGAATGACTGGCCGGCTCTTATCGAGTCACCAGGGAAGCCGTGGCTGCGTGGCCCGCCTCACGCCGCCCTAATAGGCGCAGAGATTTTAGAGGCAGAGCAAGGCGTGAGAACGAAGCCGTATCGATGAATACGGCGAGTGAATACCGGGCCGTGGGAACGGCCGGGATAGCCTTCACGAAGTATAGCCCGCAAGGGCGCTACTCACGGGCGTGAGAGCGGCAACAGCAAAAACGCGCGGCACAAAACACCTTCAACGGGCGGGAGTAGGTTGAATCGCCGAAGGCTACCGAAAGGGCGAGCAGCGTGGGCACGCCCGAGTTCAATTCCAAGCCTACAAAAGCAATAGAGCAGGGGACTCGAGCAGCTTGCGAAGGGCGGACATATACTCCGCTGCCACCGCCCCATCCACCACCCGATGGTCGCCGCTGAGAGTAATGCTCATCCTGTGGCCGATCTCGATCTCGTCACGGCTATTCACGACGGGCTTCTTGACGATGGCTCCGACGGCCAGGATCGCGGCCTGGGGAGGATTCACGATGGCGCAGAACTGCTCGATGCCATAAGAGCCGAGGTTGGAGACGGTGATGGTGCCTCCGGCATATTCGTCGGGCTTGAGCTTCTTGTCACGGGCGCGGGTCGCGAGATCCTTCACTGCGGCGCTGATTTCCTTGAGAGAAAGCTTCTGGGCGTCGCGGATAACGGGGGTGACAAGGCCATCCTCGACGGCGATCGCCACGGAGAGATTTACACTGCCGTACTCGATGATGGCGTCACCGGCGAAGGCGGCGTTGACCTTCGGTTTCTGCATGGCGGCGCGGGCCACGGCAGAGAGGGCGATATCGTTGAAGGTGATCTTGCCGCCACTGGCCTCAATGTATTCCTTGCGGAAGGCCATCATCGGTGCGGCGTCGATCTCAATGGAGAGATAGAAGTGCGGAATCTGGGTCTTGCTTGCCAGCAGTCGCTCGGCAATGACGCGGCGCATACCGGAAAGAGGAACGCGGGTCTCGGGCATCCCGGCGATCGGGGTCGGGAGGATGGCGGCGACGGGTGAGGCACCCATCACGGGCGCGTTTGCGCCCCCTCCTACTGGAGCGTTCTCGACGTCAAAAGCAATGATGCGACCACCGGGGCCTGTGCCCTTGACGGCATCGAGTCGGACGCCGCGGGCATCGGCGATCTTGCGGGCAAGTGGTGAAGACTTGACCCTAATTCCGGCATTGATGTTACCGCCGGAAGCAGCTCCTCCTCCACCAGAGCGGAGAGCGGCGGCACGAGCCCGGGGAGTGAGAGGACGGCCGGAAGAGATAGCGGGACGGAAGGTCGGGCCTTCAGCTGCAGCCGCAGCAGGAGCGGTGGGAGCAGGTGAGGCTTTCGGTTTGTCACCGGCTTTCTCCCCATCCTTCAGGACAAGGGCCAGCGCGGCGCCTACTAGGACCTTACCACCTTCTGGAACGAAAATATCGGCGAGCGTGCCCTCCTCAAAGGACTCCATCTCCATAGTTGCCTTGTCGGTCTCGACCTCTGCCAGAATGTCGCCTACTTCGATCTTGTCCCCCTTCTTCTTGTGCCAGCGCAGGAGGGTGCCCTCCGTCATGGTGTCGCTCAACTTGGGCATCGTGATCTCTGGCATGGTCGTAGGAAGTGTGTTATGGGCTAAAAGTTTCGAGAATCGCCGGGGAAATTTTCCCGCAGAGGCGCAGAGGCGCAGAGGAATGAAGTTGAAGTTATTTTCCTCCTCCGCGACTCCGCGACTCCGCGTGAGAACATGCAGTCTTGGAAGGCAATGCGGTTCATGGAATGTATCAAAAAGAGGAGAGGACCTTGGCTACGACGGCATGGGCGTCGGGAAGCTGAAGCTTCTCGAGCGGCATGCTGTAGATGGCCGGAGCATCGAGAGCCGTGACTCGTAGGACTGGTGCATCCAGATCGTCGAAGGCGTGCTCGGCAAGGAGGGCCGCGATCTGCGCGCTGACGCCGCAGAAGGGCTTGTTCTCGTCGACTAGGACGGCGCGGTGAGTCTTGGCTACGGAATTGAGGATGGTCTCTTCGTCCAGCGGACGGATGGAGCGCAGGTCGACGACCTCGGCTTCGATGCCATGTTCTGTCGCTAGGATCTCGGCGGCGGCAAGGCAGGTGAGGACGGCGCGGCCATGGGCGATGAGGGAGACATCAAGCCCCTCGCGCTTCACTTCGGCAACGCCGAGCGGGATGGTGTAGGAACCGTCCGGAACCTCGCCGAGGTCACCGTAGAGAAGGGTGTTCTCCATGAAGCAGACGGTGTCATTATCACGGATGGAAGCAATCATGAGGCCCTTCGCATCGTAGGGAGTGGCAGGACAGACGACCTTCAGGCCGGGGGTGTTCGCCAGGAAGTTCTCCGGGGTGTGGGAGTGGGTCGCACCGACATTCGTGCCGCCGTTGGCAGGACCACGGATGACCATCGGTACATTGATGAGTCCGCCCGACATGTAGCGGATGCAGCCGGCGTTATTGATGATCTGGTCGAAGCCGACATACGCAAAGCTCCAGAACATGAGCTCAACCACCGGACGCAGGCCCATCATGGCGGCTCCGACGCCTAGACCGAGGAAAGCGGCTTCGCTGATCGGCGTGTCGATGACGCGCTTGGAGCCGAAACGCTTCCAGAGACCCTCGGTGACCTTGTAGGCGCCGTTGTACTGGGCGACTTCCTCACCCATGAGGAAGACGTTCTCGTCGCGGGTGAGCTCCTCGGCGAACGCGTCGTTGAGAGCCTGGCGGTAAGTGATGAGAGGCATGCGGGAAGGTGTTTAGCGGTTTAGGCTGTAGGCTATTAGGCTAGAGAATGCCGCTTCGCGGTGCAGATCGAGGGAACCAGATGAAAAAAAGGCGTTCATGGCAGACTTATTCGCTGAAGAAGTGACGGCCGGTCTGGCCGGCCTTGGTCTTGTGATCCACCTCGTGGTAGATATCCTCAAAGATGCTCTCCTCGGAGGGCCATGGGCTGGCGATACCAAACTCAGCCGCGGCAGCAGCTTCAGCCTTAACCTCGGCGTCGATTTTCTCGATCCCGGCCTGAGTGATCACCTTCTCGCTGAGAAGCTGGTTCTGCCAGAGAGTGATCGGGTCGTGCTCCATCTTGTAGAGATCGATTTCTTCGGGGGTGCGATACTTCTTGGTATTCGCATCAGCCACGGAGTGGCCGTAGTAGCGGTAGGTAGAGACCTCAAGAACCATCGGCTTGGACTCGATGCGGGCACGCTCCATGGCGGCCCCGAGGCCGGCGCGCAGTTCGTAGAGGTTGAATCCCCCGCAGAGGGCCCAATCGACATCAAAGCCCTCGGCCCGCGAGGCAAGGGAGTGCCGGAGCGCAGAGGAGCGCTCAAGGCTGGTGCCCATGGAGTAGCCGTTGTTCTCGATGACATAGACGATCGGGAGATCCCAGAGAGCAGCGATATTCAGACACTCGCTGTAGACACCCTGGTTGACAGCACCATCACCGAGGAAGGCCACGGCACAGCCTTTGACTCCTTTGTACTTGAGAGCGAAGGCCAGGCCGAGGCCAAGCGGGGTCTGGCCGGCGACGATGCCGTGGCCGCCCCAATAATGCTTGTCGGGAGCGAAGAAGTGCATCGACCCACCCTTGCCCTTGGAGCAGCCGGTTCCCTTTCCGAAGAGCTCGGCCATGCATTCGTTCATGCCCATGCCGACCGCCAGAGCGTGGCCGTGGTCGCGATAGGCGGTAATGATCTCGTCGTTACCATTCATCAAGGAAGCGGTGCCAACCGCAACCGACTCCTGGCCAATATAAAGGTGAAGGAAGCCTCCCATGATGCCCTGATTGTAGTATTTCAGAGCCTGCTGCTCAAAGCGGCGGATGCGGAGCATCTCGCGGAGGAAGTGGATCTTCTCGGCAGGCTTCAGAGAGGAGTTGAAGGGCGACTTGGAGAAATCGGAGGAAGTCACCTTGGGTGGGGCAG
>CANIBV010000004.1 GCA_947466005.1 Spartobacteria bacterium
AGAGCATTGTTCACGCCATCCAAGCAGACTGAGTCTGTTGAAGTCGTTCAGGCCACTGCCGGCTCGGAGGCAATACTTGATGAGGCCTTCTTTGAATTAGGAGCAGGCCACCCGAAGAAAGCACTCCTTGCCTTTCAAAAAATCCAGGAAACCCAGCCATCTCTTACCGGGCTTGATTACCTGATCGCGCGTGCAGCCTTTCAGGCTCGGGAATTCTCGATTGCTGAAGAGGCTCTTCAGCGTTCGTTAAGCCGCAAGGAGATGGATGAGGAAGCCCGTCTTCTGCTTGCCGTGATTCATTTGTCTCGGAGTAGCGCTGGCGCTGCGCAGGGATCGCAATTCTCCGATCCGCTGACTGACGCGGAGTCCGAGTTCAGGCGTTTTTCCGTGTCCCATCCGGCGGACTCGGCTGTCTATTATCAATGGGCTGAGGCTTTGCGTTCACGTGGGAGTTACCGGACTGCCGCTGAACTGCTGCACAAGGGGCTCCTCCGCTCCGATCTGATGTCGAGTCAGGCCTTCCTCTTGGCCAAGGAAATCCTTACGCGCCTTCAGAATGAACCCGCCAAAGAAGCGTCCTCGCTCTCCGGAATCACTTCCATGTCCGGTGAGTTGGCCATCGGTGCTGCACTGGTCGCCCTGCAACACAAGCAGACAACTGAGGCGCTGCTATTTTTCGAAAGGGCACGCGAATTCTATTCTCCATCGGTCTTCCGTGAACTCATCAGCGACAGTGCATTCGACCCGTATCGGACGGATCCGAAAATGAAGTCTTTCTTCACATCGGATCGTGTGGATAAGAGTCTTGGCGCCCCCTAAAACGTCGGGATCTCACACGAAAGGGCAAGAGGAGGATGACTTTGTGAAAAAATTCACAAGCCATCAAAAAAGCTCTTGCAAGGAGTGCATTCCTTGACTTGAATTCACATCTCGTTTCTTTAGGACACTGACTTCCGACACATGCTTTTCGCCATTTCCCTGATTGCCAGCGCGGAACTTGCAGCCGAGACGCCCGAGTTCCTCAGCCAGTCTTTTCTGGCATGGTTCACCAACTCCATCCTGGTCACCGCGATCGTGCTCGGCGTGATCGTTTGGATCGTGCGTTCCTGCACCCGCAAGATCGAGGTGATCCCCGGCTTCGGTCAGAATTTCCTTGAGGCGGTCGTCGAGGGTTTTTACGGAGCTGTTGAGGGAATTCTTGGCGACAAGATGACCAGGAAGTCTTTCGGCCTTCTTGGAACGCTCTTCATTTTCATCCTGATCTCGAACTGGTTCGGCTTGCTACCGGGCGTCGGTTCAATCGGTTGGCATGAGGGAGACAAATTCATTCCTCTCCTCCGTCCGGGAACCGCAGACATGAACATGACCATTGCCATGTCGGTTGTCTCCATGGTGCTCTGGTTCTACTGGACCATGCAGGTCACGGGGCCGAGTGCTTTCATTAAAGAACTTTTCGGCGTGAAGGGGGGCATGTCTGGCCCGATCCTTTTTCTGCTGGTGCCTCTCTTTCTCTTTGTTGGCGTGCTGGAGGTTGTTTCCATCTTGGTCCGCCCCGTTTCTCTCTCACTCCGACTCTATGGAAATATCTTTGCCGGTGAGAACATGCTCGCGACGATGATCAATATAGGACAAATCTTCCATTTCCCTTCTTGGCTCTCCTCCGTCCTGAGTTGCATTGTCCCCATTCCTTTCTACTTCCTGGAATTGCTTATCGGATTCCTACAGGCAATGGTTTTCACTCTCCTGATTCTCGTGTACCTCCAACTCTCGACAGCGCACGAGGAACACTAAGCTGATCGTTCAAAGACTTTTGGCAGTCGGGACCATGCGAGACGTGGACGGCTACCGGAAACAACACCACCACAAACCAACACATCACATGCTCATCAACATTCTTGCCGAAGCCCTTACTTCGGCCAACACGATCACAGGTAGTTTCACCCTCGGCGTTGCCGGAGCAGGATCCGCCATCGGAATCGGCCTGATTGGAGCCCGCATGGTCGAGGCGATCGGTCGCAATCCCGGAACACTTCCCAAGGTCCTCATGATCGGCATTCTGACGATCGCTTTGGCTGAGGCCATCGCGATCTTCGGTCTGATCTTCGCCTTCCAGGGTAAGTAATCCTTCTTGGGTGGCGCCCCGTGACCGGGGTGCCGCGCAACCCTTTTAACAAACCAAAAAACACTATCGGGAGAATCTAACGGAAGATGGAAATTTTAAAACAATTCGGAGTTGATTGGCCGCACTTCATTGCCCAGTTGGTTCTTTTCCTCATCGTTTACTTTGTCCTGAACCGCTTTGCCTTCGCTCCGTTGCTGAAGGTTCTGGAAGAGCGCCGCAAGCGGATCGAGGAGGGGCAACTCAACGCAGAGAAGATCAAGAAGCAGTTGGCCGAGGCCGAACTCCGCTATCAGGAGGTTCTTCGCAAGGCCAATGATGATGCCCAGCACATGGTCGAGGAGTCCCGCAAGAACAACGAGGCGTTTTCCCAGCGCGAGATGGAAAAGGCCGTCAAGGAATCGGCAGCCATTGTCGATCGTGCCCGTCATGAAATCACCTCCGAGCGCAACCGTATGGTTGACGAGGTGAAGAATGAAATGATTTCCCTTGTCATTAAGACCACCGCCAAGGTTGCCGGTAAGGTTCTCTCACCAGAGGATCAGAAACGCCTGAGCGAAGAGGCGGCAAAGAATCTGGTTGCCTAAAAAGGCACAGTACCTGATCACTCAAAAAATATCAGTCATGCAGATCCCCAAGGAAGCACGCCGTAAGGCCAAGGAACTCTTTGAGGCGGCTCTTGATGATTCCGGTCGTCCCGATGCCACCAAGGTACTTTCCATTGCTGACCTTGTGATCAAATCTGCGCCGAGACATGCCGTTCAGATACTTAAGGAGTTCACCCGACTGATTCGTCTGGAGACAGGCAAACATCACGCGATCATCGAGAGTTCCGTCCCCATCGATGACGCCACCCGTTCTGCCATCCTGAAGTCACTCCAGCGACTCGACGGGGGAGAGGTAACCTTGGAGACCAAGGTGGATCCGTCGCTCATCGGCGGGTCACGCATCCGTCTGGGTAGCGAGGTGTGGGATGCCACTGTGGCCTCCAGACTGATCGCCCTCGCTTCCTGATCCATGTCTCTTAACTAATTAACAATCACTCAATCCACTTCCTTTTAACACCCACACACCATGAGCAACCTCCTGCAGGAACTTGAATCCAAGATAGACGGCCTTTCCAATTCTTCCGTCACACAATCCAATGTCGGCACGATCCGTGAGATCGGCGACGGAGTTGCCCGTATCGAAGGACTCGCCGGAGTCATGCTCAACGAGATGCTTGAGTTTCCAGGCGGCGTGTACGGCCTTGCGTTGAACCTTGAAGAGACCGAGGTCGGCGCGATCATTCTCGGTGACTACACCTCTCTCTCGGAAGGTGATGAAGTCAAGACAACAGGGCGCCTTCTCGAGGTTCCCGTGGGCAAGGAACTTTTGGGCCGTGTGGTCGACTCTCTCGGACAGCCGATCGACGGCAAGGGGCCCATCCAGTCCAAGACCTTTTACCCTGTTGAAAAAACAGCTTCCGGCATCATCAAGCGCCAGAGTGTCAGTCAGCCACTCTGCACGGGTATCATGTCAATCGATGCCATGATTCCGATCGGCAGGGGCCAGCGTGAGCTGATCATCGGTGACCGCGCTACAGGCAAGACCACCATCGCCATCGACACCATCATCAACCAGGCCAGCATCAACCGTGCAGGTGAAGCTTCCGGGGACACCTCCTTCCGCCCTGTTTACAGCATCTATGTCGGTATCGGGCAGAAGAATGCGAACATCGCCCGTGTTGTCGACATTCTCTCTTCTAACGACGCTCTCCGGTACACCATCATCATCTCGGCACCCGCGTCCGACAGCGCCACGAACCAGTACCTTGCCCCCTTCGCTGGGGCGGCCATGGGCGAGTGGTTCATGGACAACGGCATGGATGCCCTCATTGTCTTTGACGATCTCTCCAAGCACGCCGTCGCCTACAGGCAGGTTTCCCTGCTTCTCAAGCGCCCATCAGGACGCGAAGCGTATCCTGGCGATGTCTTCTACCTCCATAGTCGCTTGCTCGAGCGCTCCGCCCGACTTAGCAAGAAAGCCGGTAACGGTTCCCTCACTGCTCTCCCGATCATCGAGACGCAGGCTGGCGACGTCTCCGCCTACATCCCGACCAATGTCATCTCGATCACTGACGGACAGATCTATTTGGAGACGGATCTCTTCTACCAAGGTATCCGTCCGGCTATTTCCGTCGGACTTTCGGTTTCCCGCGTCGGTTCCGCCGCACAGATCAAGGCTGTCAAACAGGTTGCCGGAAAGCTCAAGGGCGATCTTGCCCAGTTCCGTGAATTGGCAGCTTTCGCCCAGTTCGGCAGTGATCTGGATGCCCGTACGAAGACCCAACTCGACCGCGGAGCGCGCATCGTCGAGCTCTTCAAGCAGAATCAGTTCAGTCCTCAACCCGTCGAACTCCAAGTGGCCATCCTCTGGGCCATGCAGAAGGGTTACTTCGACCCGATTGCAGTCGACCGAGTGAAGGATTTCCAGAATCAGTTCTCCCAGTTCCTGCTGACACGCAAGGAGCCTGTGCTGGCATCTATCCTCAGGAAGGGTGCTCTCGACGCCGAGATCGAGAAGGAACTCACGGCGGCAACCGACGAGTTCAAGGTCATCTTTCGCTAAAAGAACAGACCCCGAGAGACACGAGTCACCATGGCCAACACCCGCGACATCCGCCGGCGCATCAAGTCGGTCAAGAATACCGCCCAGATCACGAAGGCGATGCAGATGGTCGCCGCCTCCAAGATGCGGAGGGCTCAGCAGGCGGCACTTGCCGGTCATCCCTACTCGCAGATTCTCAATAGGGCACTTGTCTCCCTGCGTGACATGGTGAGCGCGGACTCCCATCCGCTGCTGGAGGTTCGACCTGTGAAGAAGGCGCTCGTCCTACTGGTAACCTCTGACAAGGGGCTTTGCGGAGCGCTCAACACCAACGTGCTCCGAGAGGCTGCCCTGCTCGACAAGGATGCAACGGAGTTCGTAGCTTCGGGAAAAAAAGGTGCTTCCTTCCTTGCTCGTACTGGCCGAAAAATGATCGCGGATTTCGCGCTAACCGATAATCCCACCTTCCTGCAGACCAAGGCGATCTCTAAGTTCTGCCTCGAAAAATTTCTTTCCGGTGAAGTCGATCGCGTCGATGTGCTCTACCCGAAATTCGTCAACACGCTGGTCCAGAAACCCACCCAGATAACATTGCTCCCGATCACCGATGAGAAAGCGGCCGGTGTCTCCTCAAGTGGCGGCGATAAAGTCGCAACCGAAACCATGGGAGCGCAGTTCCTCTTCGAGCCGGATGCCGACGAAGTGCTTGATTCCGTTCTGCCCTATTACTTCCATTTCGAAGTTTTCCAGATGATCCTCGATGCACGCGCCTCCGAGCAGAGTGCCCGGATGGTCGCGATGAAGAGCGCCACCGACAACGCAAAGGGTCTCGTTAAGGATCTCACCCTCGAATACAACAAGGCCCGCCAGGCCAGCATCACCACCGAACTCCTTGAAATTACCACGGCCCAAATGGCCCTAGCTTAACTTTTTTTCAAACAACCCAATAGCACGCTCATGAGCAACACAGGTAAAATCGTACAAGTCATCGGCCCCGTCATCGACGCCGAGTTCAACACCAAAGAGGGCGCACTGCCCAAGATCTACGATGCGCTCGAGATCGATTACACCATCGACGGCAAGCCCGCCAAGGTGACCCTCGAAGTGCAGCAGCATCTCGGCGAGGGCTGGGTCCGTGCGATCGCTATGTCCTCGACCGAGGGTCTCAAGCGTGGGATGCCCGTCCGGTCTCTGGGTCATCCGATCTCCGTGCCTGTCGGTGAGGGCGTCCTTGGCCGTATCTTTAACGTCCTTGGAGAGCCCTGCGACGAGCGAGGCCCCGTCAAGGCTGATAAGTACCTCCCCATCCACCGTTCTGCCCCGCCGCTTGTCGATCAGGACACCAAGTCCCAGGTGCTCGAGACCGGCATCAAGGTGATCGATCTAATCTGTCCCTTCACGAAGGGCGGCAAGGTCGGCGCATTCGGCGGTGCCGGTGTCGGCAAGACTGTTGTCATCATGGAGCTCATCAACAACATTGCCAAGGGGCACGGCGGTTACTCTCTCTTCGCCGGTGTCGGCGAGCGCACCCGTGAGGGCAACGATCTCTACGGTGAAATGATCGAGTCCGGAGTCATTGCTGTCCAGAAGGACGAACAAGGACACCCGGTCAAGGATGCAGATGGCAACTTCATCTTCCTTGAGGAGGGTTCCAAAGTCGGTCTTGTCTACGGTCAGATGAGCGAACCTCCCGGAGCGCGTCTTCGGGTCGCCCTCACGGCCCTTGCCATGGCCGAGTACTTCCGTGATGAGAAGCACCAGGATGTATTGCTCTTCGTCGACAATATTTTCCGCTTTTCACAGGCCGGTTCGGAGGTCTCCGCCCTGCTGGGCCGAACCCCGAGTGCCGTCGGTTATCAGCCGACCCTTGCTGCCGAGATGGGTATTCTTCAGGAACGCATCACCTCGACCAAGGACGGATCGATCACCTCCTTCCAGGCCGTCTACGTCCCTGCAGACGATCTGACGGACCCTGCTCCCGCCAACACATTCGCACACCTCGACTCCACGATCGTTCTCGAACGCTCCATTGCCGAGTTGGGAATCTACCCGGCCGTCGATCCCCTGGCTTCAACATCCAAGGCGCTTGCCCCGGATATCGTTGGCGAGGAGCATTACGCGGTGGCCCGCGGCGTGCAGAAGATCCTCCAGCGCTACAAGGATCTGCAGGACATCATCGCGATTCTCGGTATGGACGAGCTTTCCCCCGAGGACAAACTTACCGTCTATCGTGCCCGCAAGATCCAGCGGTTCCTGAGCCAGCCTTTTCACGTCGCTGAAATCTTCACCGGTTCCAAAGGACAGTATGTGGCGATCGCCGAGACGATCCGTGGGTTCAAGGAGATCCTTGAGGGAAAATTGGATGAGGTTCCCGAGGGGGATTTCTACATGAAGGGCGGCATCGATCAGGTCATTGCCGCTTCTAAGAATTCCTAAATGAGCTCACTTCAACTCGAGATCGTCACTCCGGAAGCGCGCGTTTTCACAGGAAGCGTACGGATGGTGATTGTTCCCGGGTCGGAGGGTGGACTCGGTATTCTGCCGGACCACATGCCTCTGATGACGGAAATTCTACCCGGTGAGGTGATCGTCACCACGGACGATGGAGAACTCTCCCTCGCCGTGGGTGGGGGATTTCTTGAGGTGCTTCCCGACCGCGTTTCCATTCTGACGGATATGGCAATCGTGGAAGCCGACATCGACGAGAAGGCGGCCGAGGAGGCCGTTGCCCGCGCAGAGAAGGAGATGAGCGAAAAATCTCTCTCTGGTGAGGAGCACGCTTTTGTCCAGGCTGCCCTGCTTCGCTCGCTTGCCCAACTGCACGTCAAGCGCCGTCGTCACCGTTAGTTTCGGAGGGTTTACGTAGGAAGTTGGCCGTCCCCGAATGAGCATGGAGGCAACGAAGTCGCCACGTGATCTTCTGGAGATTGCTCTTGAATCGGGACGTCTCCACATTGGCGAAGTCGCATTGGGGCGTGATTTCACACTCCGTCATGTTGCCGATGTCGGTCGGGATGATCTGATCCGGCACTTCGATCCTGTTGCTGCCCGGGAGATCGCGCGATATGACGCCGAGGGGAAATTCCGCCCGTTGAAGACAGCTCCTAATCTGAAGAGGGGTTGGTTGCTCGATGTCGGCTCCATTGAGGGAATGGAGCTCGCTTTGGAATTTCTCTATCCCTCCGCGCTCGGACTCTGGCTCTCCTGGATCAAGGGCACCCTGCATCCAACCTCGATGAGGGAGACGCTCAACAGGCAGAGCGGCATGTACCGGATCACCCAGTTACTCACGGTCGGGCAGGCAGGTGAGTTGGTTGGTCGTTGCTGCACCTCCGAGGGGGGATGTCTGCGCACGCTTCTCTGGGATTTGGAACCGGGAGTTCCCGTTCCCTCGCTTCCATCGGAGAAGCTTTCACTGGATGCCCTTCCCTCGGACCGCATCCCGCTGATCTGCCGCGAGCTCTGCAATCTGGTGGTGGCGGCCGCGAGGCCCATTGCAAGGGGGAACCTCCCGAAAAAAGAATAGCGGGTCGCTGCACGGACTCCCCTCGTCATGCCTTACCCCGAAGCCACTACTCTTTACCGGGCGAGGCATCTGTTGCCGATGGGGGAAGCGAGGGGCATGGTGCGCTCTCCGATCGAGGATGGAGGCATCGCGGTACGGGGAGGCGAGATCGTCGCCGTTGAGAGTTGGACGGATCTTCTCAGGGAGCATCCCGGAGCGATCCGTGAGGATCTGGGCGAGGTGATCCTGATGCCGGGACTCATTAACGCCCACTGCCATCTGGACTACGGGATGATGAGGGGGGCGCTCTTTGGAGGGGAATCCTTCTCAGCGTGGATCCAGCGCCTTAACGGCATGAGGCGCTCCCTCGATCAATCCGATTACCTGGATTCGATTGCCGCAGGTCTAGATGAGTTACGTCACTGGGGGTGCACGACGGTCTTTAATATCGAATCATTTCCGGAATTGCTGCCGTTTCTTCCCGAATCGCCCATTCGTGTCTGGTGGTTTCTGGAAGTGCTGGATATCAGGAGCAGGCTGCATTCCTCCGAAGCGCTGACTGGTGCGATCCAATTCTTTGAAAAGGCGGGCGAGGGGAGCGGTGGATTCGGTATTTCCCCGCATGCTCCCTACACTGTTAGTCGTGATCTCTACAATCTGGCAGGCCTCTACGCGGAAAAATACAAAGTGCCCCTCTGCACCCATCTGGCCGAGTCGGAGGAGGAGATGGCAATGTTTACAAAAGGCGAGGGAGCGCTTTATGAATTCCTGCGTTCCATCGGACGCTCCATGGATGACTGTGCCGGGATGACTCCGGTGCAGATTGTCCTCGGTGCCGGATTGATTCCCAAGGGATCGCTCCTCGTTCATATGAATCTGCTGAGCGAGGGCGACCGAGAGTTCCTCAAGGGCTCTGCCGCCGACTATCCCGTGATTCATTGTCCGCGCACCCACGCCTTCTTCAATCGAGAGCCGTTTGATCTGAAGTATTTCAGCGAGAGTGGAATCCCGGTTCTGATCGGGACGGACAGCCTGGCGAGCAATCAGGATCTGAACATGTTCGCAGAGATGAGGGCAATGGAGTCTGCATTCCCTGAGCTAGATCCGATGGACATTCTCTCCATGGCGACGAACAAGGCTGCAGCCGCAATCGGGAGGTCGGGATGGCTCGGGGAACTCTCGCCGGGAGCAGCCGCTGATTTCATCGCTATTCCGGATGATGATGCTGAGGGGGATATGGAAAGTCTGGCCAAGCGTGTGCTGGCCAACCGGATGCCCCCAAGGGTATGGATTTCTGGACGTTCATGAAAACTTCCCCGTTATCCGCTTCAACAATGAAGTCGCTTCTCTCCGCCCGTTGGCTTCCGGTGACCCTGCTTACGGCGGTTCTCCTTCTCGTCGCCGCAGTTTACGCGGAGGCCCTGACCTTTGAGTTCCTACCCTTTTGGGATGATGACACGAACATTCACCGCAATCCGCTCTCCTCGCCCCTCTCCTGGGGGAGTGTGCTTCTTTTCTGGAAGGGCCCGTTTCAGCAACTCTATATCCCGGTCACCTATTCGGTCTGGGCAGGGTTAGTGGCGCTCTCCCGCGTCATTGCCGGAACCGGAATTGGCGTCGGACCGATCAATGCGGCACTCTTTCATGGGACTAACCTGCTGGTTCACCTTCTCGCGACGGGAATGATCTTTGTTATTGTGAGACGTCTGTTAAACGCTCAGTTCTCCCCCCCGGAGGTTTCCCCTCAGCGCATCCTGAGTGCCGCCGCTATCAGCGCGCTCACTTTTGCCATTCATCCGATTCAGGTTGAGGCTGTTGCTTGGGTCTCGGGATTGCGTGATCTCCTAGGTGGAGCCATGTCGCTGGCCGCAATCGCTCTTTTTCTCTCGTGGTTGGATGCCTTTTCCTCTCCAGCGAGGTTGTGTTGGATCCGTTATGCCGGAGCGACTCTCCTATTGCTGCTGGCCTTTGGCTCGAAGCCAGGAAGCGTCGTCACGCCTGCGCTCGCCCTGATCTGCGGTGCATGGCTCCTCCAATCGGAACGACGTTCTTGGAAGCCTCTCCTTTGGCTCCTCCCTTGGTTTGCATTCGCCGTGGTGGAAGTACTCATGACCTCCAGAGCTCAGCCTGCCGCGGAGCTCGCACGCACGCTGGTCCCTCTTTGGGCGCGCCCCTTGGTGGCTGCAGATGCAATTTCCTTCTATCTTTGGAAGCTCTTCTGGCCATGCGAGCCATGGGGGATCTGCGCCGATTACGGCAGGTCCCCCAACGCGCTCTTTGATCAGGGAATCCTTTTCTGGAGTTGGCTTATTCCAGTCGGACTGGCTGGAGTTCTCTTCGCCTTCAAGAAGTCACGTCTCTATCTGCTTCCCCTAGTTCTTTTGGTAATCGGTGTCCTGCCCACGCTTGGACTGATTCCGTTTAATTTCCAGGTCGTCTCCACGGTCAGTGATCGCTACCTCTACTTGGCGATGCTGGGGCCGGCCGTGGCAATGGGCCTCCTAATCTCTCAATCCTCCCTTCGTGTCGCTCTGGGAGTAAGTTGCGCACTGATACCCTTCTGGATCGTGTTGAGCCTTCTCCAGCTGCCTCAGTGGGCCTCTGGCTCTCTTTTCTTTCCGGCCACGCTGTCTCGCAATCCAACGAGCTGGAAGTCCCGTCATAACTATGCCTGCACGCTTGATGCACAGGGAAAGCTCCCGGAAGCATTAGCGGAGTTCCAAGAGGCGATACGATTACGACCTTCCAATGCCGAGGCTTACAACGACTTGGCTCTTGTGCTTCTGAAGCAGGGGCGTCGGGAGGAGGCGATGCAGAGATTTCAGCAGTCGCTCCAGATCCGCGCGACCAGCGGTGCCGCTAGAAATCTTGCGGCCGTCCTTCTCCTCAACGGAGACCCCATTCAGGCATCCCGCGTCTACCGCCTTTCGATGCAGATTGAACCTGGAGACCTGCAAAACCAGCGTGCTCTTGCCTGGCTTCTGGCGACTCATCCGAGCGATGCCGTGCGGAATGGAAAGGAGGCCGTCGAACTCTCTGAACGGATCGTGGCAGCAACCAATGCGCAGGTGCCGTTGTTCCTTCTGACCTGGAGCGCAGCGTTGGCTGAAAGTGGGGATTTCGACCAAGCCGCGGAGGTTTCCCTTCGAGCTGCGGTGGCCTACCAGCGCTCGGGTGATTTAAAGATGGCGGCAACGATCCAGGAGAGGATCCTGCCGGCACTGCTGGCCCATCAGGCAATCCGTGATAACCCCGCGCTGGGGCGGTAAAAAAGGATGAGGCCCTCAGGAATGGAAAAACGGAGAGATCCTAGCCGCAAGAACGGATCTTCTTGCTCTTGATGCCGGTGCAGGGAACTCTTCCGGCCCATGACTACGCGCACACGCACCTTCAACAGGACCTCCGACACGCTTCGGGAGATTTCCTTCCAGCCAGGAATCGCCCCTCAATCTTCCGGTTCTGTCCTTGTCTCGTTTGGCCGCACTCAGGTTCTCTGCGCTGCCAGTATTGAGGAGGGAGTTCCCCGTTGGATGAAGGAACAAGGCGTCATCGGAGGATGGCTAACGGCTGAGTACTCGATGCTGCCTTACTCGACGTCGCCCCGCAAATCACGTGACAGCACCCGCGGCAAGATTGACGGTCGCTCCACGGAGATTCAGCGCCTGATTGGCAGATCTCTTCGTGCGGGAATCGATCTTGAGGTTCTGGGGTCTAGAACTCTCTGGGTTGACTGTGATGTCCTCCAAGCTGACGGGGGCACTCGCACGGCGGCCATCACAGGAGCCAGTGTCGCGATCGCCATGGCCTGCCAGAAGCTGATGAAAGAAGGGAAACTGATCAAGAGTCCTGTCTCCCGCCGTATTGCCGCTGTCAGTGTCGGAGTCGTCGGTTCGGAGGTGCTCCTCGATCTCGATTACCTTGAGGATAAGGATGCCGAGGTGGACCTGAATCTGGTCATGACTGGTGATCTCGAGTTCATCGAGATCCAAGCCTCCGGGGAGGAGAGTGTGTTTGGCGATGATCAGCTCGCCAAGATGCTTGAATATGGCCGCCGTGGCATCACTCAGTTGGTTGCCAAACAGGAGGAAATCCTCAAGTCTCTCTGACGCTCGGTTCAAAAACACTTGACCAGAAGGCCAATAACTGACCATATCACCAGTCAACCAATTTTATTATGTCCAGAAAGTGCTCCATTACCGGCTCCCGCCCTGTGCGCGGTTCCAAAATTCATCGTCGCGGTCTTGCCAAGAAAAAAGGAGGAATCGGCATGCATGTCACCGCAGTGACGCCGCGCTACTTTACACCTAATCTGAAGACCAAGCGCATCTGGGTTCCTGAACTCAAAAAGTTCGTGACTGTCAAAGTCTCGGCTCGTGCACTGAAGACCATTTCGAAGAACGGTGCTCACGTCACCCTCTCGAAAGCAGGTCTCATCTAAATCACTCAACCCCCAACCAAATAAAGAACCAATATTATGGCATTCAGCACTGTAAGCAAAAAAAGCGGCAAGACCTATTTCCTTCACCATCGCCTTCAGGAGCTTCGCGGCGGGCAGAAAGTGACCCTTTACTACTTCGGTGGTGAGGCCAAGGAGGGTGCCCTTGATGCACTCCCAGAAGGTTACGAGATCTCCGAGAACGAGCGTACCGGTCTCCCTCTTCTTAAGAAGAAGCGGTAGTCGTTAAATTTCCTCCCCGAGGATACGGGGGCCGGGACCTAGGTTCCGGCCCCCGTTTTTTTTGCTCCTTCGCTATTTTAGAGGATACTCAAACGGACAAGGGATTTTTAACCACGGAGCCATTCGTTCCGAGACGAATCCGAGGGGCTGAGTGATTTTTAAATCTGAAATTGCTTATCTGGCCCTTGCTCCGCATTTGAACTCGGGCTTCCCCAAGCCACTCGCCCCTACCGGGGCTGCTTCGCAGTCCTATCAGCTCCCGCAAGTCGCTGATTTGTTTCATCTGATGCTTTAGCAGGCAAGCAATTCCAGATTTTCCACTATTCCACAACGTTACCATCTCGAATCAGCGATGAGACTTTTTTTGTAGATCGCTTCCTCAATGAGACCCCCAAGGATGTGGATTTGACCCCGATGCTCCCTATGATTACAACTGAAGCAATGAGTATCGACACTAACTACGCACACCCCGAGGCCCTTGTTTCCACTGCATGGGTTTCAGAGCATCTGAAGGATGAAGGCATCCGTATCATCGAAAGCAACGAGGATGTCCTCCTTTACGACATGGGCCACCTTCCCGGCGCCGTCCACATCGACTGGCAGCGCGACCTCCAGGACCACACGATCCGCGACTACATCCAGCCCGAGTCCTTTGCCGCGCTCTGCTCCAAGAACGGCATCACTCCCGACACCACCTGCGTTTTTTACGGCGACAAGTCCAACTGGTGGTCCTGTTACGCTCTCTGGGTCTTCCGCCTCTTCGGTCACGACAAGGTGAAGGTCATGGACGGTGGGCGTGACAAGTGGATCGCCGAGGGGCGTCCTCTGACGCGTGAGCTACCTCATTTTACGGCCAGCTCCTATCCTGTTCCCCCGGTTCGCCGGGATGCGGAGATCCGCGCCTTCTACGATGATGCCTTGGCCCAAAGCCGCTCCAAGCTGCCGCTCATCGATGTGCGATCGCCGGGTGAGTTCAACGGTCAGGTCACCCACATGCCGGAGTATCCGCAGGAGGGCGTGCTCCGCGGCGGACACATCCCAGGAGCCCACGGCGTCCCCTGGAAGCAGGCCGTCAATGCCGATGCGACCTTCAAGAGCGCTGCCGAACTTCAGAAAATCTACCAAACGGACCTTGGCCTCAAGCCGGACGATGAGATTGTCGCCTACTGCCGCATTGGCGAGCGCTCCAGCCACACCTGGTTCGTTCTCAACTACCTGCTCGGGTTCAAGAAGGTCCGCAACTACGACGGCTCGTGGACTGAATGGGGCAACAGGGTGGGCGCCCCCATCGAGAAGTCGCTCTAATTTCCGAATCCAAGTCGTCCCGCATGTCTTACCCACACAAGCTTTCAGCGATCATCGAGCTCTTTGCCGGACTCTCCGATGCCGAGAAGCGCGAGACGCTCATCTCCTACGCTGATCAGGCGCGACTGCAGGAGCCCAAGGAGGGTGAGCACTTTGACCTTGAGGATGTGCGCAAGGACGAGGAGTGCACCGACACGGTGGCTGTGTTCCTCCGCTTGGACGAGAAGGGTGGGGGACACTTCCGCGTGACCCTTGGTCCGCAGGTTCAGACGCTCACGCGTGCGATGAGCTCCATCCTCTGCAAGGGACTCGACGGGATTACGCCCGCCGATGTGCTCTCCATTCCCGCCGATTTTGTTCCCAAGATCGTCGGCGTCGAACTGGTACGTCTCCGGAGCCAGACTGTCTATTACCTGCTGACCAGGATGAAGGGTGTGGCCAAGGTCTGGCTGCAGCGTCAGCGTCAGTCCTCGCTTGAGAAGGATGACGCCGTTTCCGAATAGCTTGCCGTCGCGCCGGTGCTTCCTTTTCAAGCCCGATGGGATCGGCGACTTCTTTTTGGCGTCCGGCTTTGTCCGTCTGATGGCTCGGGAGTTCGGCGAGGAAAATCTCACGATAGCCGTCCTTCCTCCCTTGGAGTCGGTTGTGCATGGGCAATTTCCCAAGGCCTCCGTCGTCCTGCTGCCTATTCGCAAGCAACGGATTATCCTGAACGTTTTCGTGGCAAACTGCCTGCGCTGTTTCTCTCCATGGCTCACTCTTCTGGCCTCCAAGGCTGATGTCTCCATCTCCTTGAGGCACATGAGAGACTATCTGCAGAATGTGCTTTTCTACAGTGTGCGAGCCCAGAGGCGAGTTGTTGCCTCGAATCTATTACTCGGCAATGGCCGCCTGATCCGTCGTTGGACCGAGAAATCATTCACGACTCTCTTTGGTCCAACGGTGATTCCATACCCCGAATCAGAGGTGGGGATTCCAAGTGAACTTGCCGCCAACAGAGTCATTGCTTCCGCTGCCTTGCGGCGGGACGTTGGCATCGGGGAAATCTGGCCGGAGCTCAAGCCTTGTAACATTGCACCGCTTGATTCTCCGTACTGGGTCTGCGCGCCCTTCTCCAGCGGTACGGGTAAAGACTTTCCCGTGGATCGCTGGCTCGAGGTATTTGCCTCCATGGAGATCCAGGAAAGGCTCCCTTCGCTCGTGCTGACCGGTTCGGCGGATCAGGCGGGGCGTTTGCAGGAGTTTCTCATGCTTTGGAAACAGGCATCACCGAAGAGCAACGTGATCGCGCAGGTGATGCTACCTCCCTGTCTTCAAGATTTGATTGATCTACTGGCAGGCGCCGAGTGTGTCCTGACTGTGGATACAGCTGCTGCTCATGCCGCGACGGCACTAGATTGCAGGACGCTGGTTCTCTTCTCAGGGCTTCATCAGGGAATGTTTGCACCTTGGACGCGGAGTTTTCGGCAACAATGGATGCTTCCCAATAAATCGGCAGGGCAGGGGAGTTGGCATTCCAGTCATGAAACGTCTGAAATCGTCAGGGTACTTGAGGAAATCCTCGGAGCCTGAAGAGTTTTTGATTGCACCGCAATTCCTCCCCGTGTTTGATTTTCAGCTCTTCAGATCCAGCGTAGCTCAGTGGTAGAGCGGTCGGCTGTTAACCGATTGGTCGTAGGTTCGAATCCTACCGCTGGAGCCATCTTAATCGGCTCATGAATCACCTCCATCGGCTGTAAGGGGATCCTTCGTTTCCGGTCAGTTGTTGTTCCAGGGGTGCTTTTACCCATTTCCTGCTTTCCGATCCCTTCGGTTTTTGATTTGTTTCAATACTTCATGGACACGCATGCAGCTACTTCCTCTGGTCCCAAGCAAGCGGATCAGATCCCGGCGGATCTCTTGGCCAATATTGACGAGGCCGTGACTCACTATCCGGTCTCCAAGCGGAGCGCCTCACTCCCTCTTCTCCATCTCTGGCAGAATCACTTCGGCTTCATCGATGCCAGCGGCGTCAATTGGATTGCCAGTCGCCTAGACCTCGAACCGATCAATATCCTTGAACTGGTCACCTTCTATCCATGGTTCAGGCAGGAGGCTCCCGGCAAGACGATCATCCGTGTCTGCCGCACGCTCTCCTGCGCACTCGCAGGCAGTTACGATGTCCGCGAGAAGTTCTGCAAGGCCGCCGGCATTGATCCCTCTGTAAGCGGCCATCATCACGGTCCTCCTGTCAGTCCTGATGGAAAGTACAGCGTCGAGTTCGTCGAGTGCCTTGCCAGTTGCGGTTCTGCTCCCGTCGTTCTGGTCAATAATGATCTCCACGAGGATGTCACGGAAGCCGACATCCCGAATATCCTCAATCAGTACGCCTCCTAAGCGCCCTGCCCTTCTTCTCCCATGAAATCACTTCTACTTCCTCCTCATCCCAAGGAGCGCCGCGTTGTCTTCCAGAATGCCTGGACCCAGGGTTACACCCCCGACATTGATTGCTACGTAAAGCACGGTGGCTACGCCGAGCTCAAGAAAGCTCTCGGGATGAAGCCCGAAGAGATTATTGATGAGGTCAAGAAGTCCAACCTCCGTGGTCGCGGTGGTGCAGGTTTCCCCTGCGGAGTGAAGTGGGGATTCATCCGGCATGATGACGGCAAGCCGCACTACATCACCTGCAACGGTGACGAGTCCGAACCCGGCACCTTCAAGGATCGTTACATCCTTCACAACGACCCGCACCAACTCATCGAGGGGATGGCCATCGCCGCCTACGCCCTCAACGTCCATCTCGCCTACATCTACATCCGTTGCGAGTTCCCGAAGGCCGCAGGAATCGTGGCCAAGGCAATCGAGGAGGCTGTTGCCAAAGGATTCCTCGGGAAGAACATCATGGGCAGCGGCTTCGATATCGAGATGTATGTCCATCAGGGCGCGGGAGCCTACATCTGCGGCGAGGAGACCAGCCTGATTGAGTCCCTCGAGGGGAAGCGTCCCTATCCCCGCATCAAGCCTCCCTACTTCCCCGCAGTACTCGGCCTCTACATGTCGCCGACCATCGTCAATAACGTGGAGACCTTCTGCCACGTGAAGCAGATCTTCAAGATCGGCAGCGACGAGTACGCCAAGATGGGCACACCCGGCGACGGCGGCACCAGAGTCATGTGCGTCTCCGGCGACGTCGTGCGTCCCGGACCCTACGAGATCCCCGCCGGTGGAGTCACCCTCGGTGAACTCATCAACGACGTCTGCGGCGGCATGAAGCCCGGCCGCAAGCTCAAGGCGATCATCCCCGGAGGAAGCTCTTCCAAGATCCTCCGTGCCGGAGAGACCTTCAAGATGAAGGTCAAGGGGCCCGATGGCGAGATGGTCGACAAGGAGGTTCCTCTCCTCGACCTCGTCATGGATGCGGCCAACCTGGCGGCCGCGGGCACGATGATCGGAAGCGGAGGCGTCATCGTCATGGATGACTCCCGTGACATGCTCTGGGCGCTCAATAACCTCAACCAGTTCTATGCTCACGAGAGCTGCGGACAGTGCACTCCCTGCCGCGAGGGCGTTCTCTGGATCGAGAAGATGACGACCCGCATGGTGAACGGTGAGGGAATCCTGCAGGATCCCGCCATACTGAAGAACGTGGCTGACAACATCGCGGGCCGTACTGTCTGTGCCTTCGGCGAGGCCGCTTCCTGGCCTGTGCAGAGCTTTCTCGAGAAGTTCCCCGAAGAGTTCGCCGTCAAGTCTCATTAAACCCGAACTCCGAAGTTGAAAGAGATGAGTTGGCGTAAGATGGTGGCCGATAGGAGTTGCGGAGATTTCGAGGGCGTATCGATTGATACAGGCGAGAATCGGCGCGACTTCTTTGCGGTCAGTAGATTGTGTCAAATCGCTCTCCTCAACTTCGGAGCTCGGGTTAAGTCCAAGTAATCTCCCCATGACCCGTCGCGCCGCACTTTTAGTTGCGAGCGTGACTGGGTTTTCTGCAGTTGCCTTGGGGGCCTTCGGGGCGCATGCGCTGAAGCTACAACTCGAAGCTCATCACACACTCGACCTCTGGAATACGGCGGTGCTCTACCACCTGGTTCATGCTCCCGTTTTGCTCTGGCTCGCTCGCAGCGCCTCTGTCGCTGCCACCCCCTTTCTCTGCTTTATTGGAGGAGTCCTCCTCTTCTCCGGAAGTCTCTATCTCTTGGCTCTTACGGGCATCGGGATGCTGGGAGCCATCACGCCGTTCGGCGGCCTCCTTCTCATGGCTGGCTGGATCCTGATTGGGATAGGCGGATTCCGTGCCGAATCATGATTGCACAGACCGAAATCATCAGCATTCCCACGCAAGGGAAGGGAACCTACGAGATCACCGATGATGTTGCCGCCTTGGTCGCCCGAAGCGGAATCCGAACCGGCCTCGCCACAATCTTCCTCCAGCACACCAGCGCCAGCCTCGTGATTTATGAAAATGCAGACCCGACCGCACGGGCCGATCTCCATAGCTTCTTTGAAGATCTGGTCCCGGAGGATAACCCCGACCTGATCCACACGGCCGAGGGGCCGGATGATTCCACGAGCCACCTCCGGATGGCATTGACCCGGACCAGCGAGTCGGTTCCTGTCGCAGAGGGACGCCTCCAGCTTGGCACCTGGCAGGGCATCTACCTCTTCGAGCACCGCCGAGCCCACCATCAGCGAACCGTGGTCGTCAGTCTGATCGGGAACTAGCGACTGAAGGCTGAAGATCTGATGGATGAATCAAAAGAATCAAGAACTCAGCAAAGGAATATCGGAGTCTGACCGTATCAGGATTGCTGTCCTACTCTCCTTACCTGAAGACTAGGCGGCAGATCACCAGAGAGGCGGCCACGCCTGCGGCATCAGCCAAGAGACCCGCAGCAAGAGCATGCCTGCCACGTCGGATCGCCACCGAGCCGAAGTAGACGGCCAGAACATAGAGCGTGGTTTCCGTTCCTCCGAGAATAGTCCCGGCAAGTTGTGCCGCGTAGCTGTCAGGACCGCAGGCTTTCACAATCTCGGCAAAGAGTCCCGTGGCGGCGCTCCCACTCATGGGGCGTACCAGGACCATCGGGAGCACCTGAGAGGGGAGTCCGATCAGATCAAGTAGAGGGGCAAGAAGGCGACTGAGGATGTCGATCCCTCCGGCGGCCCGAAAGATGCCTACCGCGACGAGGATAGCGACAAGATAAGGGAAGATGCGCAGGGCTACCTGGATTCCCTCCTTGGCTCCCTCGACAAACTCCTCATAGACAGAGACCCCTTGGAGGGCTGCGTAGAGGGGAAAAAATCCGATGAGAAAGGGGATCGCGACCAGTGAGATCGATTGGATGACGGTAATGGCGATTGAGGGGCCTGAAACTTGGGAAGAAACAAGATGGCAGATGGTACCTGCAAAAAGGGCGACATAGGCACCCAG
The DNA here is from genome assembly GCA_947466005.1 of Spartobacteria bacterium. Lineage (GTDB taxonomy): Bacteria > Verrucomicrobiota > Verrucomicrobiia > Chthoniobacterales > UBA6821 > UBA6821. Next base: position 19,610 of record CANIBV010000004.1, read on the forward strand.
TAGGAGTTTTTTCCAGAGGGAGAAGGGACGGGGGGGGGCGGAAGATGGGAGGACGACGTTCTCCGTGGAACGGAGGATGGTGCCGACTGCATGTTCAAGAGGAGGGAGTGCAAACATCGGGAGTCGCTGCAGGAGTTTCACGGAGGTGATGCCGGTCAGGAAGGAACAGGTCGTGGCGACGAGTGCGGTGCCGATGATCGCAGTGGGATGAGTGGCGCCTGCGGCGGCGAGGATGCCGACAGCCGTGGCAGGGATCAACTGGACTGAGCTGGTATTGATCGCAAGGAATGTGCACATCGCGTTGGTGGCGGTGCCGGGGCGGGGATTCAGAGACTCCAGCCCCTGCATCGCTCTCAGACCAAGTGGTGTGGCGGCGTTGCCAAGGCCAAGCATGTTGGCGGCGATGTTCATCACCATGGCTCCCATGGCGGGATGATCCGCCGGGACATCAGGAAAGAGACGGATCAACAGGGGGCGCAGCAGTCCCGAGAGGCGCTCCACGGCCCCCGACTTCTCTGCCAGACGCATGATCCCGAGCCAGAGAGCCATCACGGCACCGAGAGGCAGAGCGATCGTCATTAGGGAACTCTTGCAGGCATCAAAGGTCGCTGCGGTCAGGGCTTCGGTGCGCCCGGTCAGGACTCCGAGCACAACTCCGCAGAGAATCAGTCCTAGCCAGAGGTAATTGAGCATATCGTGGTTTTTAGAATGAGGGAGTCCTGTGTCCCAAGAGAAAACAGCTTCTGAGATCAAATCAGGAATTCAGGAATTCAGGAACTGAAAGAAATTAGGTTAGGATCCTCGGATCAAAAAAACGGTTCTTTTGAGTATGCCGGATCTTCCTATTATCAAATTGCTAGGACTCTCATTGTTCCCTTATTTCCAGTTTTCCTGATTAAATTTCTCCGTTCGGTAAAATTCCCGTGGCAGGCGAGAGAGCTTTCGCTTTAATACTCTGACTATGTCAGTCTGCCCTGATCGCTGGATTCGCAAAATGTCGCTCAAACACGGGATGATCGAACCGTTTGTGGAGCGACAAGTCCGTTCTTCGGATGATCGTCAGATCATCAGCTATGGCCTCTCCAGCTATGGTTATGACCTGCGTGTTGCCGACGAGTTCAAGGTCTTTACCAACGTCTTCAGCGCCATGGTTGATCCCAAGAATTTCGACGAGAAATCATTTGTCGATGTGAAGACAGATATCTGTGTGGTTCCTCCCAACTCTTTTGCCTTGGCCCGCAGTGTGGAATACTTCCGCATTCCCCGCGAGGTCCTCACTATCTGCGTTGGCAAGTCGACCTATGCCCGCTGCGGCATCATCGTGAATGTCACTCCCTTTGAGCCGGAGTGGGAGGGACATGTGACCCTTGAAATCTCCAACACGACTCCCCTTCCTGCCAGGATCTATGCGAACGAGGGTCTGGCGCAGGTTGTCTTCTTCGAAGCCAATGAGCCATGCGAGACCAGCTACGCTGATCGTGGAGGCAAGTACATGAAGCAACGCGGAATCACCGCGCCGAGGATGTAGGGAAAGCGGACTCTGTCCGCCTTGAAAGATGAGACCTGATTCCTTCGGGTTTCCGGTTTCAAGTCTCAGGTTTTTCTTCCGGGGCTTCCCCTTCAGGTTCTTCGCCCGGCTTCTCTTTCGTCATCTTCTTAAGGACTTCTGACATGTCCTCCACCTCGTCCCAGACAGGGCGTGTGATATAGATTGGGGCATTTTGCTGTGCTGCCATCGCCAGGCAGTCGCTGGGGCGTGCATCAAGTTCGATCACTTTGCGCTGTTGAAGCTCATTCTCTACCGTGACGATCATGCGACCGTAGTAGGTGGCTCCCTTGAGGTCGTTGATGATCACCCTCTCCACCTTCGCCCCGAGTGAAGTGAGGAGTAACCCCATCAGATCATGGGTGAGGGGACGTTCACTCTTGGTTCCATTGATGAGAAGGCTGATCGCATTGCCGACCATCGGGTCCATATAGATAACAAAGGCCTTCTGGTCATTCCCGAGGAAAACGGCGCTCCCGCTCGTCGTCGGAAAAATCGCCTTGATTTCGATAAGCAGGACTTCTTTGGAGATCATGGAACAAGTATGCCCAAATGAGAGAGGAACGCATCTACGCTTTCTGCTTATCCTGCTCTTCTACGGCTTGTAATCGGGATGAATGATTCCGCGGCGTTTGTATTCCTCGGAGAGGACAAGGTAATGGTCGGCCCAGGAGCCAAGTCCCGCCTGCTCCTCCGGGGTGAGCATCCGGACGATTCGCCCGGGTGAGCCGACGACCATTGATCCGGGGGGGATCTCAGTATTCATCAGGATCGTGGCATGAGCGCCGATCAGGCAACGCTCGCCGATGACGGCCCCGTCCAGAATGATCGCTCCCATGCCGATCAATGCCTCGTCGCCGATGGTGCATGCATGGACGACGGCGTTATGTCCGATGGTCACACGACGCCCGATGGTGACGCCTTGATTTGTCGCGACGTGAATCACTGCATTGTCCTGAACGTTACTCTCCTCGCCGACCTTGATGGCGGCGATGTCGGCACGTAGCGAAGCGCCCGGCCAGATGCTTGACCGTGCTCCCAGCGTCACGGCTCCAACGAGGAATGCACCTGGCGCGACAAGCGCATCGTTGGGAACATGGGGTGATCGGGCGAGGTTCGTTGCTACGATTTTAGCGAAGTAGTCAAGATGTTCTGGGTGGAAGATGTCGGCTGCGGGGTGAGTGTTCATGGGGTTATTCTGAATATTCTTCATAATGGGTGTTGACAGTATGCGATGGTTTTTTTCTTCTATCTCTTGTCACAAGACACCAACACACCCAACCCAACACAACAATCCATGAGCAGCAAACTCCATCTCGTTGAATCCGTCCAGAAGGCCCTCGGCAAAGACGTCTCCAAGGCCCACTCCGAAAAAGTCGTGGCAGCAGTCATCGACAGCATCAAGAGCCTCGTTAAGAAGCATAAGAGCCTCCAGTTGATCGGATTTGGCACCTTCAAGGTCGTCAACCGCAAGGCCCGCAAGGGAATCAACCCCAAGACCGGAAAGGCCATCCAGATCAAGGCTTCCAAGAGCGTTCGCCTGACACCAGGCAAGGCTTTCAAGCAGTCTCTCTAAGTTTTAAAGGGTTTCCCCCCCGCCTCAGAAAACCCGTTATGCCGTTTGGCATAACGGGTTTTCTCATTCCTAACGCCGTCGCTTTTACTCTATGCTGTCGTTCTCATGAAATCACCACTTGTTGTTTCCGTTACCGGTGCCGCTGGGCAGATCGGCTACTCACTCCTTCCCCGCATCGCCTCAGGGCAGGTATTCGGCTATGACCAACCCGTCGCCCTTCGCCTGATTGAGATTGAACCAGGAATGAAGGCTCTCGCCGGCGTGGTCATGGAACTCAACGACTGCGCTTTCCCCCTCCTTGAGTCGGTCGTGGCGACCTCTGATCTTGATGTCGGATTCGACGGGGCCAACTGGGCTCTTCTTGTCGGCAGCGTGCCCCGCAAGGCTGGGATGGAGCGCAAGGACCTCCTCGGCATCAACGGGAAGATCTTCATCGGTCAGGGGCAGGCCATCGAGCGCAACGCAGCTGATGACATTAATGTTCTTGTTGTCGGCAATCCCTGCAACACGAATTGCCTCATCGCCATGAAGAATGCACCAAGCGTTCCGGAGAATCGCTGGCATGCCATGACTCGCCTCGATGAGAACCGCGCCAAGAGCGCCCTAGCCGAGAAGGCTGGATGCCACTCCCGGGATATCACTAAGCTCGCCATCTGGGGCAATCACTCCAGCACCCTCTATCCAGACTTTGAGAACGCTCTGATCAATGGCGATCCTGTGAGCAAGTACATCCCGGATAGCGCCTGGCTTGAGGGTGACTTCATTAAGGACGTCCAGCAGCGTGGAGCCGCCATCATTGCGGCACGAGGGCTCTCCTCGGCCGCCTCTGCGGCACATGCTGCGCTCGAGACCGTTATCTCCCTTCGCGAGACCACTCCCACTGACGAATGGCGAAGCGTGGCTGTTGCCTCCGACGGCTCCTACGGCGTCGAGAAGGGCCTCATCTGTTCCTTTCCGACCCGATCCAACGGCAAATCAGCCTCGATCGTCCAAGGCGTCGAGCTCAGCGATTTCGGTAAGGCCAAGTTCCAGCTGTCCCTCAACGAGTTGCTGGAGGAAAAGGCAATGGTCTCAGAGCTTCTGCCACAGTAAGGAGAATAGGCTGAAGACTTTTAGACTGTTAGGAAAGAGATGGGGGCTCTCCTCGGCCTCATTCTCCAGGCAGTTTTCAGGCCATCCGGTATTCCCCCCTACTGATCCCTCTGCCTAATAGCCTTCAGTCTAAACCGCTAAACACCTCACCTTCCATGTCCCACGATCTTCCTCCCGCCGATCCCGTCACCCACCGTTCAGAAACCGATAGCATGGGGGCGATCCCCGTTCCTCACCATCGGTATTACGGGGCGCAGACTGCCCGCTCTCTGATCCATTTTGACATTGGGAACGACACCAAGCCGCCCGAACTCATCAAGGCCCTGGGCCAACTCAAGAAGGCATGCGCCCTTGCCAACCGCGATCTTGGCAAGCTCCCACCGGAGAATGCTGAGCTAATCGTCCGCGCGGCCGACGAGGTGATATCTGGCAAACTGGATGATCACTTTCCCCTGCGTATCTGGCAAACCGGCAGCGGCACCCAGAGCAATATGAACGCCAATGAGGTCATTTCTAACCGAGCGATCGAGATGGCGGGGGGAGTTCTTGGCTCCAAGGCCCCGATTCATCCCAATGACCACGTGAACATGTCGCAGTCCTCGAACGACACCTTCCCCACCGCGATGAACATCGCGGCAGTATCCGTCGTCAGGCAACGCCTCATCCCCGCTGTCAGGCACCTGCGTGGCGCCCTTGATGCCAAGGCCAAGGATTATGTAGACGTTGTTAAGATCGGACGCACCCACTTGCAGGATGCCACCCCAATGACCCTGGGCCAGGAGTTCTCCGGTTATGTGGCGATGCTGGATTCGGATCTTCTCCGTCTCCATGAGATCCTGCCTGGATTGGAGTCTCTTGCCATCGGAGGAACCGCCGTCGGCACAGGCCTCAACTCACATCCCAAGTTCGGGGATGCCGCCGCCGCCCACCTCGCGCAGATGACCGGATATCAGTTTAAGTCAGCCTCCAATAAGTTTGCCGCCCTCTCATCGCACGGAGAGTTCGTTTTTGCCAGTGGTGCCCTTAAGTCACTCGCCACCTCGCTCATGAAGATTGCCAACGATCTTCGCTGGTTGGCCTCAGGCCCCCGTTGCGGTCTCGGTGAGCTTTCACTGCCGGAGAATGAGCCGGGTTCATCCATCATGCCCGGCAAAGTCAATCCCACGCAATGCGAGGCGGTCACCATGGTAGCTGTCCAAGTTATGGGGAACGATGCCTCCATTGGCTTTGCGGCATCCCAAGGAAACTTTGAACTGAATGTCTTTAAGCCGGTCATCATTCACAATTTCCTCCACTCCGTCAGGCTCCTCTCCGATTCCTGCCACTCCTTCACGGATCATTGCATCATCGGTATTGAGGCGAATCTGGAGACGATTGCTGGATATGTCCGGAATTCACTCATGCTGGTCACTGCGCTCAACCCCCACATTGGCTACGACAAGGCTGCTCAGATTGCCAAGAAGGCCCACAAGGAGAAGAGCAGTCTGAAAGAGGCAGCAGTGGCGCTTGGGTATCTGACCGCTGTGCAATTCGATGATTGGGTGGTGGCCTCCGACATGACCCACCCTTAGGTGTGGAGCCACCGATCTAGGAAGAGAAGAATTCGATGCTTGATAGCGGCTGCAAACGTTACTCAACCCAAACGGGGGTAAAGTCTGATCTTGGGAAGAAACCTAGGCTTTTTGGAGTACCTCGTCTGTTAGTGAGATTGCACTAGTGACAGCCTTATCGTACGGGAAAGCTGATCTTTGCGTTCCAGGCTTTTGATCTTCCGCTTGATGTGACTCGGTATCTGATTGATTGACGATTGGATGACACTCTCGCGAAGAGAGTCTCTCCCTTTGATGATGTATGACATGTGCGCATAGTCTCACTTATTCACATAACAGCAATGAAAATGTTAACATTCTGTTAATAAATAAAACAAATACTTAGGGGATGCACTTTAACTCCCTCTGCATCTTTCAACTCAGGATGCATTGCTCGCGCTGAAGATGAATAAAGAACCCCATCGCAAGCAGCTGGGGTCTTCACTGATAACGTTTATGCCTTCACTCGTTCGATGTGGGCGCCAAGTCCGTTGAGCTTCTCGTCAATAGCTTCGTAGCCGCGGTCGATGTGGTAGACGCGGCTGATCTCGGTCACTCCATCGGCCGGAAGTGCGGCGAGGACGAGTGCTGCCGATGCACGAAGATCACTGGCCATAACGGGAGCCCCGCTCAGGCGTTCCACTCCGTGAATCGTGGCGCGGTGATCAGCCAGATCAATGTTGGCACCCATGCGCTTGAGTTCAGAGACATGCATGAAGCGCTGGGGGAAGACGGTTTCGGTCACTACGCTGGTTCCGTGCATGGTCGCGAGCATCGCGCAGAACTGAGCCTGCATGTCGGTGGGGAAGCCGGGGTAGGGGTGGGTCTCGAGGTGGAGTGGCTTGCGCGAGCCGTTCGGGGAGATGCTGACCGTGTCACTCGTGTGAGAGAGGTCGAAACCAGCCGTCTTGAGAGCAGTGATCACGGCCCCCAGATGACTAGGCTCGGTCCTTGTAATGGTAACGCACTTTCCGGCAATGGCACCGGCTACAAGGAAGGTGCCCGCCTCGATTCGATCCGGGATGACAGTGTGATTGGCTCCATGCAGTTCCTTCACTCCCTCAATCTCGATCCGCTGGGTTCCTGCTCCGGAGATCTTGGCACCCATGGCGATAAGAAAATTGGCCAGATCGACGACTTCTGGTTCCTCTGCGGCACCCTCGATCAGCGTTGTTCCCTCGGCGAGAACGGCTGCCATCATGATATTGCCAGTGCCAAGGACGGTTGGGCCATGGCGTCCGCGAAGATTGATACGGGTCCCCTTGAGTTGCTTTGCTTCAAGCAGGATGTCACCTCCCTTGACGGTGACCTTCGCTCCGAGGGCCTCAAAGCCCTTCAGATGGAGATCAATGGGCCGATCGCCAATGACGCAGCCTCCAGGGAGGGAGACCTTGGCTGATTTTTCACGGCCTAGAAGAGGGCCCAGAACGCAGACGGAGGCACGCATCTTCCGGACGATCTCGTACGGGGCCTCAGTGATGATCTTTTCAGCCCGGATCTGGACAACGCCGCTGGCCCTCTCCACCTCACAGCCGAGTTGTCCGAGGATGGTGAGCATGTAGTGGATGTCACTCAGGTCAGGAACCCTGTCGATGACGCACTTTTCCTTTGTCAGGAGCGTGGCTGCTAGAATGGGAAGGGCAGAGTTCTTGGACCCACTAATGCGAACGTGGCCATCTAGGCTGTGCCCTCCGTGAACGAGAATCTTATCCATGATGAGTGTCTGTTACCTTATCTGTTGCCTTTCACTGCTTCGATGAAACGCAGGATTCCTTGGTAATCTGGCAAGGCGATAATGTCGCGATAATTATGCCCGGCGAGGCAGGCAATAACCTGCTCTGATTGGTCGATGCCGATTTCCAGGAGGAGATGCCCCTCTGGGGCGAGGTGCTCGGCGGCGAGTGGAGCGAGTCGGACGATGAGATCGAGTCCATTGACCCCTCCATCCAGTGCAAGAAGCGGGTCGTGTTGGACCTCCCTACTGAGCCCCGCAATATCTCCAGATGGGATGTAGGGAAGATTGGAGGTAATGAGATCGAAGGGACCGGTTTCAGAAAATTTCAGGGGGATGAGATCGGCTTCTAGAAAGGTTATTTTTTCGACATCCAGTAAGACTGCATTTTCCTGGGCGAGTGAAAGGGCCTCAGGGGAGATATCGGTGGCGGTGACCTTGGCCTCCGGGCGCTCCAGAGTGAGGGTGAGGGGAATGACGCCGGTTCCCGTCCCCACATCGAGAATGTTCGACAGGCTCTTGTAGGTCAGGGCGCGCTCGACGAGTTGCTCTGTCTCCGGACGGGGTATGAGGGCGCGTGCATCACTCTTGAATGTGCGTCCGAAGAACTCGACTGAGCCGAGCAGATGTTGGAGGGGAAGGCCCGTTCCTCGTCGGCGCACGAGATCACGCAGTGGCGCACGTTCATTCTCTCCCAGGGGGCGATCAAACTGCAGGTAGAGGTCCATGCGCTTCAATCCCATGACATGGGCGAGCAGATGCTCGGCGTTGAGCCGCGGCTGCTCGACACCCTGCTTGCTGAGAAACTCGGATGCCCCTTTGAGGACATCCAGCAACGACATCATGGTCGTTGACATACCCCTTATTCCGCAGCGGACTGCTCGAGTCGTTGCTGGGTATCCGCCGCCTCGATCGAGGCGATCAGATCGGCGATATCCCCCTCCATGACGCGGTCGAGATTGTAGAGCGTCACTCCGATGCGGTGCTCGGTGAGTCGATTCTGAGGGAAGTTATAGGTGCGGATCTTTTCTTCACGACCTCCGGAGCCGATCTGGCTTTTGCGGTGTGCCGCATACTTCTGGGCCTCCTCTTCGCGCTTCTCCTCAAGGAGGCGTGAACGGAGAATGGTGAGCGCCTTCTCCTTGTTCTTCTGCTGGCTGCGACCATCCTGACAGCGCACGATCTTGCCCGTGGGGATGTGCATGACCTGAACCGCGGAGTCGGTAGTGTTGACGCCTTGACCGCCCGGTCCGCCTGCACGGCAGACTTCGATGCGGAGATCCTGGGGGCGCAACTCGATATCGACCTCCTCGGCCTCCGGAAGCACGGCGACGGTTGCCGTGGATGTGTGGATGCGTCCCTGCGCCTCGGTGGCTGGTACGCGCTGCACGCGGTGGACACCGCTCTCATAGCGGAGGCGGCGGAACACATCGTCTCCGAATATCTGGAAGATTACTTCCTTGAATCCACCTGCGTCGTTGGCGCTCGCCTCGATGAGTTCATAGCGAAGACCATTGGCCTCGGCGTAACGCGTGTACATCCGGTAGAGGTCCCCGGCAAAGATGGCGGCCTCGGATCCGCCTGCGCCGGCACGGATTTCGACAATGGCATCACGGTCATCATCGGGCTGCGGAGGAAGAAGGGAGAGGAGGACCACTTGCTCAAGCTTCGGGATCTGGGTGCTGATCTCCTGGATCTCGACCTTTGCCAGTTCGGCCATCTCGGCATCATTTCCGGCAGCCAGTTCCTCGTTTTCGAGGAGTTGCTTGCGGTAGTTCTCGAGCTGGTCCCAGGTTGAGATCAGTTTCTTGACCCGGGCATGTTCCTTAAGGACTTCACGCGCCTTGTTGGCATCGTCAAAGAGGGAAGGATCGGCAATGACCTTCTCAAGCTCTTCAAAGCGCTGGCGGCGCTTTGCGATGAGTGGTGTGAAATCAAGGTTCATGGTGTTGTGCCATCTTACTGAGATAGCTGGACTTTATGGCGCAGGGTTTTTGGTGAAGGGTGAGGCGGAAGACTGAAGATTATCTTCTGGTCAGCAGAGAGATAACTACGCTGCTCTACGCCAAATGAACCAGCAATGAAATCTGGTTCATGATGAAAGATGGTATTGGTTCCCGATCAAGGGGATCGGAGAGCCGCTCGGCACCGGCGGATTCCGGTACCATTCGTCTTCCCGACAAGAGGTCGGGAAGAATGAAGCTAGGCCTTCTTGGTCAGCGAAGGCTTCGTTGCGCGGGTGGCGCGAACGTTGCCGTAGCGACGGGTGAACTTCTCAATACGGCCTGCCGTATCAATGAACTTCTGTTCACCGGTGAAGTAAGGATGGCAGGAAGAGCAGATACCGATCTTGATATTCTCGCGAGTCGAGCGGGTCTGGTAGGCAGCACCGCAGGCGCAAATGATCGTGGTGGCGTTATATTCGGGATGAAGACCAGCTTTCATAGAGCTAGTTACTTTGCCTCAAGGAATCCCCTGAGGCAATGAAATTTCAACCAATTCTCTTTCTCCACTCTTGATAGATCAACGGGGAGATCTCGGAGGGCTTGATCTCGCTGCGTCCCCCCCAGAAAACATTGGTGTAGAGAAGTGGAATGCCGGCCTCCTGAAGATGCTTGTCCATGGCTGCCTTGTGTTCAAGAAGGCGGGGTTTCTCGGTCCCGTGGGCCACACCCATGATGTTCACATGATTGAACTCAGGGCCACCCTCACGCCAGTAGCAGTGGGTCATGATGTCATGACGACCGATCTCCGCGCCCGCCTCCGCCTCGCGTCCTGGAGGGACGGCCCAGTGAAAGAGTCCGTTGAATCTGGTGACGCGGACTCCGGTGGAGGAGGGCTTCACATGCTCGAGGAAGGTGGAGAACCTTCCGAGTAGCTTGCGATCCAGAAAGGAGCGGGCCACTGAGTGGAATTCGTCCTGAGTGACGCCCGCTGCTTCGGCTCGTTTGATCCAGGGGAAGGTAGTTATCTCCTCCGGAGTGAACTCACGCTTGAGCTCCAGAAGAACGCGCCACTCCAACTCGGTGAGATGAACGACAGCGGGGCTCATCATGGTGGCCGGGTTCTCGGAACGGTCTCCCGGTTCGCAGGTCTTGCGACGCACATGACCGACGCCCAGTGCGAAGATCCCCCTTGCAGGCATGAGTCGGAAGGAATCTGCACCGATCTTCTTTGTCAGGAGATCACAATGCTCGGTCAGGGAGAACCCCGCAGGAACCTTGAGCGTCGTCCAGAGGCGAAAGGCTCCCCCGGGGATCTTGGCATCGGTCGATCGGATCACGACGTGTCCAGAGAAGGGATCCTCCTTGAAGAGGAATTCGAAGGCAGCATCCAGATTCTCCTCGGGGACACGCCATGCGACGAGTGCTCCCTCGGCAAGGTTATTGGCGATCAGGGTCTGGCGGACGCGGCGGATGGTGCCCGCTTCCAGCATCGCTCGCACACGTGCCAAGACGGTCTCCAACGGCTGCCCCGACTGCTCGGCGATGACGGAGAATGGATCCTCATGGAATCCGGCGATCTTATCCTCGGAAATGGCAAGGATGGCTGCGTTGACGGGGTCGTTGTGTTCGACGGGAAGCATTGTTGGAAAAGGATGCAGGCTGTTAGGTCAGAGAAAATAAGTTGTTCAGGGCATAGGTAACACATGCCGTGAGTGATTGGTTATTCGTCTTCACACACTTGAGACAGCGAGAAACCTCTTTAACTTTATAGTCCCGGTTGGCCGGGCCGACGCTTATGCCACTCGGTGGACTGCTCGTAGGCGTGGCCGATCCGAAGGAGTCGGCTCTCGCCGAAGGGGCGTCCGAGCAGTTGGAGTCCCACCGGGAGATCCACGCCGTCGCGGTTGGAGAATCCGCACGGGAGGCTCAGCCCGCAGATGCCCGCGAGGTTCGTTGCGATCGTGAAGATGTCGGCCAGGTACATCTTGAGGGGGTCGTCGGTTTTCTCGCCGAGGCGGAAGGCCGTTTCGGGAGAGGTGGGGGAGACGATGGCGTCGACCTTGGTGAAGGCTTGGTCGAAGTCACGGCGAATGAGGGTCCTAACCTTCTGGGCACGCAAGTAGTAGGCGTCGTAGTAGCCGCTGCTCAGCACGTAGGTGCCGAGGATGATACGGCGCTTCACCTCGCGTCCGAATCCCTCGGCGCGTGTCTTCTCGTAGAGCGAGAGCAGGTCCTTGGCCTCGGGTGAGCGTCGTCCATAACGCACGCCGTCAAAGCGGGCCAGATTGGCCGAGGCCTCGGCGGTGGCAATGATGTAGTAGACAGCGACGGCATACTCGGTGTGTGGCAGAGAGATCTCAACCGGTTCGGCTCCCAGAGAGACAAGCTGTTTGATTGCGGCGTCCACGGAGGAACGGACTCCGGGTTCCATGCCATCGACGAAGTATTCTTTCGGCACGCCGATGCGCAGTCCCTTGAGGTCACGGCCGATCTCGGCGGTGAAATCCTCGTCGGGAAGCTCAAGAGAGGTGGAGTCATGGGGATCCTTTCCGGCCATCGCATTGAGGATGATGCCGCTATCCTCCACGGTGGAGGTAAGGGGGCCGATCTGGTCGAGCGAGGAGGCGAAGGCGACGAGGCCGTAGCGGGAAACGCGCCCGTAGGTTGGCTTGAGACCCACGCAGCCGCAGAGAGCCGCGGGCTGGCGGATGGATCCTCCTGTGTCCGATCCGAGGGTTGCGAGGGCTGTGCCGGCAGCAACTGCAGCTGCAGATCCGCCGCTGGAACCACCGGGGATGCGGTTGAGATCCCAGGGGTTGTGAGTTGGGTGGAAGGCCGAGTTTTCCGTCGAAGAACCCATGGCGAATTCGTCCATGTTCATCCTTCCGAAGGGGATGGCACCCGAGGCGCGGAGTCGAGCCACGGCGGTGGCGTCGTAGGGAGCTGTGTAGCCATCCAGGATTCGGGAAGCCGACTGGCATGGTTGACCCTTCACGCTGATGGCATCTTTAATACCTATCGGGATGCCACCCAGTGGCTTGGAGAGATCTGCGTGTGCAGCCTCCTTCTTAGCTGTCTCGAGATTTCGCTCAATGTAGGCTCCGATTGCCGGATCAACTGAAGCGATGCGTGCCTCGAGTCCCTCTATCAGTTCGATCGGGGAGAGTTCCTTGGAACGGAGGAGACGACGGGTCGCCGCGATGCTCTGAAAGGGTGTGAAGGTGGACATGGGAAGACGAGAGAGGGATGAGACCTGAGACTTGAAACCTGAATATGGGAAAAGAAAAAAACTGAAATCCTGAAAAGCTAAAAAGCGGAAAATGGTGAGGGAGTTTTGATCAGTCGAGAACCTTGGGGACAACGAAGAGCCCGTTGGCGTTGTGCGGGGCGTTTTCCAGGATCGTCTTCTTGGGAAGACTCTCCGTGACCGCATCTTCACGGATCACATCGAAGACCGTGATTGCATGGGCGGTCGGTTCGATGCCCGAGATGTCGAGTTTGTTCATCTGTTCGACGTGATCGAGAATGCGTCCTATCTGAGGGCCGAAGATTGCTGCCTCTTCCGGCGTGATCTCAATTCGCGCAAGACGCGCGAGGTAGGAGACGTCAATCGTGTGATGGGGAGTGGACGGTGAAGTGCAAGGGGAGGCCATGAAAAATGGAATTATAAAAGCTGAAAGCTGCAGTAACGGATACGAAGTAACGGCCGGGCAAGCAAAGCTGAAAAGAGCGATTTAAGCCGAACGCTGCCGAGCGCGCTCCTGTTCTGCACTCAAAGCAGCTCGCTGTACCGGCTCCTGAGATAGGAATCGGTCATTCCCGCAACGTAGTCCGCGACGGCGCGCGGAAGGCCGTCATGCTCGACGCGGGCAAGGGAGCGGGTGCCAAGTCCGCCAATTCCAGCCAGTCCGCTTGGTTGTTTAAGGAGGTGGCTGAAGACAGCCTCCATCTGACTGCAGGCATTCTCATTGGCTCCTTTCACCTCGGGATGGCGGTAGAAACGCTCGTAGAGGTGGCGCCTGAGCGCGGCATTCCGTGACTTAAGCTCCGCTGAATAGCCGATGAGTCGGGAAGGCAGGCTGCGGACATCGTCAACCGAGGTGACTCCCGAGGAACGGATCGCTTCGCTACTCGTTGCGACGAGATCCTCGACCTCGCGGTTAATTAGGCAACGCAGGATGAACTTACGGTGAGTGCGGGGGCCGGAGGAGAGAAGTTGACCTGCGGATTCTTCAAGCGCCTTGGCCTCAGCCTCCCTCCAGAGATCAAGTTCGGAGAGTTCTTCCTCAGGAAGCAGACCCGAGGCAAGTCCATCCTCAAGGTCATGGCTGTAGTAGGCTACCTCATCGGCGATATTGGCAACCTGCGCCTCCAGTGAAGGGCTCGGGTACTCGGCCCCATCTGGGTGAATCAGTGCCCTGTGATGCTTGCGCAGGCCCTCAAGGACCTCATAGGAAAGATTCAGGCCAGCCTGCTGCGGATAGCTCTCCTCGAGCACCTCGACGACGCGCAGACTCTGCTCGTTGTGGTCGAATCCCCCCTGATCCTTCATGAGGAGATCCAGAGTCTCCTCTCCGGCATGGCCGAACGGTGGATGACCGAGATCGTGGGCAAGGGCAATTGCCTCAGCAAGGTCTTCGTTGAGACCAAGGGCACGGGCCACGGTACGACTGAGTGAGGCAACTTCGATAGTGTGGGTCAGGCGGGTGCGGTAATGGTCTCCCTTGCCGTTCAGGAAGACCTGAGTCTTGCCATCGAGACGGCGGAAAGAGGTGCCGTGGACAATCCGGTCACGGTCACGCTGATAGCAGGAGCGAAAAGAATGTCCCTGCTCGGGTCGGAGGCGCCCGGCACTCTCCGAGTCACGCTGCGCATAGGGTGCCAGGAGGGCTTCGCGGGGATCGGAAGAATGTGTCATGGAACGGAGTTATGAATTCTCGCGCAGAGGCGCAGAGAACGCAGAGGAAGAATCTTCGATTGAGCAGTAAGAAATCGATTGTGGATTCAAGTCGAAGGCATTACCTGATTTCTGTTTTTTACAAATATCTCCGCGCCTCTGCGCCTCTGCGGGAGATCTCTTCGTCTAAACGTTGAAGCGGAACTCCATCACGTCCCCGTCCTTGACCTCATATTCCTTGCCCTCGATCCGTAGCTTGCCAGCTTCACGGCATTTGGCGGCGGAGCCAAGCGCATCAAGATCGGCAAAGGCCATTGTCTCTGCAGCGATGAAGCCGCGTTCAAAATCGCTGTGAATGACGCCCGCCGCGGCGGGAGCCTTGTCACCGGTGTGGATTGTCCAGGCACGAGTCTCCTTGGGTCCGTAAGTGAAGTACGTGCGGAGTCCGAGCAGCGCATAGGCTCCGCGGATGAGCTTGCCGACGCCGCTGTCGGAGACTCCGAGACCCTCGAGGTACTCCTTGGCATCCTCCTGGGGAAGTTCTGAAAGCTCGCTCTCGATCTGTGCGCTGACGACGACTGTGCCGGTGCCATGATGGGTCGCGGCGTAATCGACAACGGCCTTCACATGGGGATTGGTGGAGTAATCACCCAGTTCTAGCGGCGCGAGATCCTCTTCGCGGACGTTGGCTGCAAAGAGGACAGGCTTGGCGCTCAGGAGGAAGAATCCGGCCATCAGCTTCTTCTCCTCATCGGTCAACTCTGCGGTCGATGCGGGCTTTCCCTCGTTGAGGTGAGGGAGGAGCTTTTCCCCAAGCTCGATCTCGGCCTTGGCCACTTTGTCGCCGGTGCGCGCGGCCTTGCCCTGACGCTCGATCCGCTTCTGGACGGTGGCCATGTCAGCTAGGACTAGCTCCGTCGTGACGATTTCGATGTCGCGGACTGGATCGATCGATCCCGCCACATGGTGGATGTCCTCGTTCTCGAAGCATCGGACGACCTGGACGATGGCATCGACCTCGCGGATGTGGGCGAGGAACTTGTTCCCGAGTCCTTCACCCTCGCTTGCGCCCTTCACGAGGCCGGCGATATCGACAACCTCGATGGCGGCCGGGATGACTTTCTCGGAGCCAGCAAGCGACCTGAGTCGCTCGAGTCGGGCGTCAGGAACGTTCACCACGCCGACGTTCGGCTCGATAGTGCAGAAGGGGAAGTTTGCCGCCTCGGCCTTGCGGCTCCGGGTGAGGGCGTTGAAGAGAGTTGATTTGCCCACATTGGGGAGTCCGACGATTCCTGTTCTTAACATCTAACCTTGCTACCTGAGGCGGGGCCGGGGAAAAACTTCTTTTACACACCAAGGCAAAAAAACTTTTCCCATGAAAAAACCTAGCACCCCACTTTTACCCCTCATTTCCTCCCTGGATGACCTTCTGAATACTGCTGCTGTCACCGACTACCCGGGGGCGGTGAATGGCCTCCAGATCGCCAACAGCGGCGTGATCACACGCATCGCCGCCGCCGTGGATTCCTGCGAAGCAGTGATCAGCGAGGCTGCACGCGTGAAGGGAACACTGCTTCTCGTGCATCACGGTCTATTCTGGAACGGAGTGCAGCCGATCACTGGCCCACTCTACCGGAAGATGAAGGCAGCACTCGATGGGGATCTCGCCCTCTACAGTTCACACCTGCCGCTCGATCTGCATCCCAAGCTCGGGAACAACATCCTGCTGGCAAAGGCCCTCGGACTCACTGGGATCAAACCCGCCATTGAACTCATGGGCCAATCTGTGGGAGTCACTGGAAAGATCAAATCTCTCACGAGGGATGCCTTTGCCCTCCGCCTCTCGGAGGCGATCGGCGCTAAGGTTCATGTCGCTGCGGGCGGATCGAAAAAGATCCAGAGTGTTCTGGTCGTTACGGGTGGGGCAGGAAGTCAGGTGGCGCGCGCCGCTTCACTCGGTGTCGATGCCTTCGTCACGGGTGAGGGGCCGCACTGGAGCTATACGTCCGCAGAGGAACTCGGAGTCAATCTTTTCTACGCGGGGCATTACGCCACGGAAACTTATGGGGTGAAGGCCCTGGCCTCACATCTTTCCGCCAAGACAGGCCTCCCCTGGATCTTCCTTGATCATCCGACGGGGCTGTGAAGCCCTTGACTTCAGTGTTCTTCCGTCAGGACCCGCTCCTCTGTGCGCGTGAGCTGATCGGATGCAGATTCGGGGTGGGGGAGACAGCGGGAATCATCGTCGAGACCGAGGCCTACACAGCCGAGGGCGACCCGGCCTGCCACACCTGGAAGCGACAGGGGGCCCGGGATTTTGTGACCGGGAATGATCCGGGAACTGCCTACGTCTACCTCAACTATGGGATGCACTGGCTCTTTAACTTTTTGGTGAAGGGGGGTGCGGTGGATGACAAGCACGGTGAGACGCGGAACGGGTTTGTCCTTATCCGGGCGCTGGATCCTGTTGCTGGCATCGGGTTGATGCAGGAGCGCAGGAAACGCATGGCCATTGGCGAACTCTGCAATGGTCCGGCCAAGCTGACCCAAGCCCTTGGCATCCATGGGGCTCACCACGGAAGCAATCCCTTCTCGCTTGAGGGATGGACACTCACGTCACCCGAGGGAACTCCCGAGGTGCTCGTCTCCACCCGTATCGGGATCTCGCAGGCGACGGACTATCCGTGGCGCTTCCTGCTTAAGGGAAGCCTCGGGGTGAGTTCTTGCGCGTGAACGGTTGATCTTCTGGTCTGTTGGGAAAAAGAAAAGCCGGACCGAATGAACGGCCCGGCTTTTTGAAAACTCAGGACTTCCGGTTGACCGGTCATCCCCCCTTCAGCCTATTTGGACTTAACCTGGCAGCTCTTGGTTGGCTGGCAGCTCTGCTTGTGACAGCAGGCGCCGAGTGTGAGAGTTGCTGCTGCGAGAGCGACAACTGCTGCGATCTTGGTGATGGTCATGATATATTTCGCCTCCTTTCTTTGCTGGTTGC
>CANIBV010000005.1 GCA_947466005.1 Spartobacteria bacterium
AGAGCTGGAAAAAAACGGGTTAACAACATGGAAACGAAAGTAAATATTCTGGCGATGGCGACGGAGGACCCGACATTAGATGCGAAGGGCGGGGGCTTGG
Source organism: Spartobacteria bacterium (assembly GCA_947466005.1). GTDB lineage: Bacteria > Verrucomicrobiota > Verrucomicrobiia > Chthoniobacterales > UBA6821 > UBA6821. The sequence goes on from CANIBV010000005.1 coordinate 101, forward strand.
GTCAAGCTGCTATTTCCCAGTGCCTTCGCTGATGGCACTGAGGATCGCCGGGATTTCCGCAAGGGAGGTGATGGTATGGTCAGGCGTGACATCGGCCTGCTCCTCGGATCCCGGCACCCGGATCCAGATGGAACGGATCCCCGCATTTCGCGCGCCTGCAATATCCCGCTCCAGGCTGTTGCCCACCATGACCGACTCTTCGGGCGTCACTCCGAGCTCTCCCAGTAGACGGTGAAAGATCTCGGGCTTTGGCTTCCCGATGCCGTGCTCCCCCGAGACGGCGATCGCATGAAAGAAGGATCCCAGACCGGAAGCGGCGATTTTCTCACGCTGCAGGTCGGGAGCCCCATTGGTCAGAAGGGCAAGACGATGGGTGGAGGCGAGCTCCGTCATCAACTCTCGGGCCCCCAGCAGCAGTCGCTGACGGGCACGGCGGGTGGAGGCGAATTCAGCCGCAAGAAACTCCGCGGCATCGCTTGGGATCCCCTCCCCCTGGGGCTGGGCGGCCAACGCCTTGGCAAAGACCTCCTTACGATAGTTTTGGGACCAGTGACGGAGGGCGGTCAGTTCGGCGTTCTCACCCGTGAACCCACCCCAGAGGCACTCGAAGGCACTGATACCGATTGAGCGGCAGAACGGACGGCACTCACCCTCGGCCCAGAGCTCACGGGAAATGGCCATGGCATCCCCTGCAAAACGTGCCGGATCCACCCCAAATCGGGAGGAAGCCACGGCGGCCGTATGGGCAAAGGTTTCGTGCGAGACGGCCTCGTCCACGGCAAGCGTGTCATCAAGGTCAAATAGGAGAGCGCGGATAGCCATAGAGAGGGCTGAATTAATCGGATAATGCCCACTGCTGCAAGTACGGGAGGTAAAAGCCCTCCCCTTCTTGCGCCGGATGCCGACCCCAATAACGAGCCGAATAAAGGTGACAAGTTTTACTTAATGCCATTAAGTATCCGTGAAGGAAATACCCCTTCCACCTCTTACCGGAACATGAGCGACCAATCACTTTCGACAACATCGGAGACACGTCAGGATCTTCCCCAGGCCATCACCCCGAAGCCTCCCGAGATCATTGGATTGAACGAGGAGCCAACACCCCCAAGGCGCCCCAAAATGACCGTCGTCCTCTCCGTTGCCGCCATGATCCTCTTCATTCTGGCCATCGGGGGATGGAAGGCCTGGCAGATCTCTCAGGCAATCGCCATGGGCAAGGCGTTCCACATGCCACCGGATGCGGTCACGTCACTGAAGATTGCGGAGCAAAAGAGCACCCCTGTCCTGGAAGCAGTAGGATCCCTCGCCTCCCCCCAAGGCGTGATGCTGAGCGCTGATCTTCCGGGAGTTGTGACCTCCATCAGTTTCGAATCGGGCTCCCATGCCACCAACGGCCAACTCCTTATTCAACTCGACACACGCCAAGAGGAAGCCCAACTCAGGACGGCGAAAGCCAAACAGGAACTCGCCAAGCACAATCTCGAACGCAACACCGGACTGAGGCGGGGACAGATCATCGCGGAGTATGCCTTTGAGGAGTCCAAGAGCCAGTTTGACGCCGCCCAGGCTTCACTCGAGGAGATTCAGGCAATGATCGACAGAAAGACCATTCGTGCCCCCTTTGCAGGTGATCTCGGCATCCGCCAGATCAACGCCGGACAGTACCTCAAGAGCGGTGACCCGATCGTGCAGTTGGAGTCCCTTGATCCCATCTACGCCAACTTTGCCCTTCCCCAGCAGAACTTGGGCACACTTCGAGTCGGTGAGCCAGTGCTCATGCAAGCCGATGGCCTGCCGGGCAAAGTCTTCACAGGATCCATCACCGCCATCAACTCCATGGTCGACACCTCGACCCGCAACATCCAGATCCAGGCGACCTTCCCCAATCCCGGTCACATCCTTCGCTCGGGAATGTTCGCCGGCATCCAGGTTCAGTTGCCTGAGAGTGAGCGCGTCATCATGATCCCTGCCACATCAATCCAGTACGCACCCTACGGTGACTCGGTCTTCGTCATCGAGTCGATGAAGGATCCCCAGGGAAAAGAATACATGGGCGTCAGGGAGCAGACCGTGACCTTGGGCAAGACCAAGGGTGATCAGATCACCGTGCTCAAAGGACTGAAGCCCGGGGATGAGATCGCCACTTCCGGGATTTTCAAACTCCGTCAAGGCGGTGCCGTGAAGGTCAGTAACAGTGGTGTCCAACCCGGCAACGACCCAGCCCCTAAGCCGACCGACAGCTAGTCTGTTCCTCCGCGTGACCCGATGAAAATCACCGACCTCTTCATCAAGCGTCCCGTGCTGGCGCTGGTGGTGAACCTTGTTATCCTCTTGGCGGGATTCCAGTCGATCCATGTTCTGAACATCCGGCAGTACCCCCGGAGTGACATCGCCGTCATCAAGGTCTCCACCGTCTATGTCGGGGCCAATGCCGACCTCGTGCGCGGCTACATCACCACGCCCCTGGAACGCGTCATCGCTGCGGCCGAGGGGATCGATTACATCGAGAGCTCCAGCACGCAAGGCTCCAGCACCATCACGGTCCATCTCAAGCTCAACCACGATCCCAACGCCGCACTGACCCAGATCCAGGCCAAGCTGGCCCAGGTCCGGAACGAGCTGCCCCCCGAGTCGGAAAATCCCGTCATCGAGCTTCAGAACGCCGACGAACTCCGCGCAGCGATGTACCTCGGCTTCGCCGATCAGGGGATGGAGCCGAACAAGATCACCGACTTCCTGGTGAGGGTCATCCAGCCGAAACTCACAGCCATCGCCGGCATCCAGCGCGCGGATGTGCTCGGGGCCCGCGTCATGGCCATGAGGATCTGGCTCAAGCCCGACCGCCTTTCCGCACTCGGGGTGACCGCCTCCGATGTCCGCAAAGCTCTTCAGGCCAACAACTATCTGGCCGCCGTCGGCAAGACCAAGGGGACCATGACGGCCATCAATCTGATCGCCAACACCAACCTGACCTCGCCGGAAGAGTTCCGCCAGCTCGTGGTGAAACAGAAGGGCGGCGTCCTCGTGCGCCTGCAGGATGTCGCCGACGTGGAGCTTGGCGCCGAAGACTACGACTCGGATGTCCGCTTCGACGGGAAAAAAGCAAAGTTCATCGGCATTTGGTGCCTGCCCACGGCCAATGTTCTCGATGTCTGCAAGAGCGTGCGGGAGCAGCTCCCGGAGTTGCGAAAGATGCTGCCCCCGGGAATGACGCTCGACGTTCCCTACGACTCGACCGACTTCATCCGCGACTCGATCAAGGAGGTCTTCAAGACCCTCACCGAAACCCTTCTGATCGTGGTTCTGGTGATCTTCCTCTTTCTGGGATCGCTCCGCTCCGTCCTCATTCCGGTCGTGGCGATTCCCATCTCCCTCATCGGAACCTCCTTCATCATGGTCCTGTTCGGCTTCAGCGTGAATCTTCTCACCCTGCTTGCCGTCGTGCTCGCGGTGGGACTTGTGGTGGATGACGCCATCGTGGTCGTCGAGAACGTGGAGAGGCACATCCATGAGGGCTTCTCCCCGCTGCATGCCGCCCTGCGGAGCGGACGCGAACTCTTCGGCCCCATTATTGCCATGACAATCACGCTGGCCGCGGTCTACACCCCGATCGGCATCCAGGGTGGGCTGACCGGAGCCCTCTTCCGTGAGTTTGCCTTCACTCTTGCCGGGGCGGTCCTGATCTCCGGCATCGTGGCCCTCACACTCTCCCCGATGATGGCCTCCCGCCTCCTGCGTCGCGGGGATGTCACGCGAGGGTATGCGGGCTGGATCAACAGACGCTTCACCGCGCTCCAACACGCCTACGTGCGTCTCCTCGCCTCCATGCTGAGGCACCGGGGAGCCGTCCTGACAGTCGCCGGCTTCTGGGTCCTCATCCTGCCGGCGCTTTACCTGCTCTCTCCCAAGGAGCTCTCACCAAAGGAGGATCAGGGAATCGTCTACTGCATCGTGCAGGCCTCCCCCTTCTCCACCATCGATCAGACGCTTCTCTATTCCGATCTTGTCAAGGATGCCATGTTCTCACTTCCCGAAACCGGTCACACCTTCCAGATCATCCGTCCCGACGGAGGCTTCGGCGGCATTCGTACCGTGCCCTGGAGCGAGCGCAAGAGGAGCTCCGAGCAACTCGCCGCGGCACTCGGGAAAAAGACGGCCGACATTCCGGGATTGCGCGTGATCTCCACCACGCCACCAGCCCTGCCCGGAGGGAGCAACTTCCCCGTCGAGATTGTCATCTCCTCTACCGTGGAGCCTCGGCGGCTGCTGGATGCAGCCAACGACCTTGTAAAAACAGCCTTCGCAAGCGGCATCTTCATCTTTGCCGACAGCGATCTGAAGTACGACCAACCGCAAGTCGAGATTGCCTTTGACCGCAACAAGGTCTCGGCCCTTGGGCTCGACCTGCAGCAAGTTGGCGCAGACCTTGGCACACTGCTTGGAGGCAACTACGTCAACCGCTTCAGCATCCAGGGGCGAAGCTACAAGGTCATCCCCCAACTCAAGCGCGAGAACCGCCTCGACCCCGATTCGCTCGGATCCATCTACGTGAGCGGTCCCGACAAGCAACTCCTGCAGCTCTCGACATTTGCCGAACTAAAGCACAGCACCGAACCGCGCGAGATCAAGCGCTTCCAACAGCTCAATTCGGCCAAGATCTCCGCCATCCTTCCCCCGGGTATCACCATCGACCAAGCCCTCAAGGTTCTGGAGAAACGGGCCGCAGAGATCCTGCCGCGCGGCTTTGTTGTCGACTATGCCGGCGAGTCGCGCCAACTCCGCCAAGAGGGCAACACACTGGTCACCACAATGATCCTCTCCATCATCCTGATCTTCCTCGTGCTGGCAGCCCAGTTTGAGAGTTTCCGAGACCCCTTCATCATCCTCCTCGGATCCGTCCCGCTGGCCCTTGCGGGAGCCCTCCTCTTCACCTTCCTCGGAGCCACCAGCATCAATATCTACAGCCAGGTTGGTTTGATCACGCTCGTCGGACTCGTGGCCAAGAATGGCATCCTCATCGTGGAGTTTGCCAACAATCTGCAGGAGGGAGGCCTGGACAAGTGGCATGCCATCCTGGCCGCTTCGGGAACCCGTCTCCGCCCGGTCCTGATGACCTCCGTGGCCACGGTCGTCGGTCACACGCCGCTCATCCTGGCCAACGGCCCCGGCGCGGGTGCCCGCAACAGCATCGGCATCGTCCTCGTCTCGGGCATGATCATCGGAACGCTCTTCACTCTCTTCGTGGTACCCTCGATCTACCTCCTGGTTTCCAAGAACAAGAAGGCGAATCCCTCCAAAGAGGCCCATCACGCCCTGCTGGGTGACACCCCCGCACATCTCTCGCTAGCCTAGAAGTCTTTATAAAAGCTTGGAAACACCAATCCGGAAGCGCGCTGTCAGTTCTTGCGATCGCGCAGATACGCTAGGACGATGAATCCCCTGATATCCAAGGTCGCCGAGACGGAACACGCTCCGATGAGGGCCGGGATATTCTTCAAGGTTTCGTAGGCGTGCTGCATTTGGTACGCAGAAAACAGACGCAATAATAAGCCTTTGCACAACAAGTGTTACTCCGTCTTCATAACCGAAACTTGATCACCACTTTGTGCACTTCCGCAGGCTGCCCGATCATGACACCCGGTTGATGAGCGTCCTGCGGATGGAAGACCGCGAAGGATCCTGCGCTCAGAATGACGAGTGACGTCGGGCCCTCCGGGGACTCGTAGAACTCGGCATCCTTTTCAAGATTGTACGGGGTGCGCACGACGAGTTCCTCCCTCTGGCCGTAGCCGATCAACTCGCTTCCCTTGACCATGTATTGGATGTCACCGTGGAGGCGATGGGTCTCCCATTTCTTCTCGGCGGCGGGCGCCGTCTCGTAGCGCTGGACGATGGCGACCAGTCCCGGTCCGTCAATCTCGTAGCGTCCGTCGGCTGTCGCCGGGTCATACGATCCAAGCCAGGCAAAGGCCTTGGGAAACAGGGGGTGCACTCCCTGAAGGAGCACGGAGTTCCGGAGCGCCTCGAGGATCATGGTGAATTATTTCCCCCGGTAGCTGCAACGCGCGCTCGGCGTCTCGTGGATCACGATTTCTGCAAGCCCAGGGAGCGATGGGGAGAGATGCTCCCAGAACCAACGGCACATGTTCTCGATCGTCGGGTTCTCAAGTCCAGGAATGTCGTTCAGGTACGAGTGATCGAGCAGCTCGAGCAGCGGATCCATCGCGCGGCTGATACGCGCATGATCGTAGAGCCAGCCGGTAGAGGGATCGACCTCACCCTCCACCGAAATCTCCATCTTGAAGCTGTGGCCATGCATCCGGCCGCACTTGTGATCAGGCGAGACCTTGGGGAGAGTCTGGGCTGCTTCGAAAGAAAAATCCTTGGTCAAACGGACGTGCATAATGAGCTATGCCTACAGCAAGGTGACTCCCTTGGCAAAGCGATCAATCTCTCCGCAGCACAACGCTCCTTCCCTGAGATTCGCCCTGAGCCCAGTTCGGAGAGCCGCCCGGTACGACTTGCTACGGGATGCGGGGCGCCTCTCCGTTGCTCTTCACTCCATCCTCTACACCCCCTTCGCCGCTCGCTTCTCCCTCCAAATCTCTCTGGAGTAACTGCCTGATATATTCAGAAAGGGAAACTCCCTCAAGAGCCGCAGCCCTCTGCGCAGCATGATGAATTTCGGGATCTATGCGTGTCTGAATATTCATTATATGTCTTTGCGTTAACTATCATTGGTACTTTTTGATATTTTTGGCAAGTTTCTTAAAATTAACTGGTTGCGATTTATTAATAATACCTTAGAAATTTAAATGATGAAAAAGAAGGTGACTAAAATACTTACTGGCTTTCGTTTAGATCCTCGCCTCAAGGTCTTGGCGCTGGAGGCGGCGAGCCAAGAGAACCGTTCTCTTTCCAATTACATCGAGAACTTGATCCGCAAGGATGTGGAACTCCGCGGCCTCCTTGTGCTTGGGGATTTCAAGAAAAAGTAGAGATTTGCCCCCTGGGGTTCGGGCCTGTTGACCCATCTTCGCCAGTCGGCCCCTAAAATGTATAACTTTAGTTATTCTATATCTAACACTTAGAATGCTTTTGATTTAATAAAATTTTGTTATTCGTAAGTTTATGCAATCCTGTTGTTTACGTCTTGTAAGAAACCGCGTAAACAACACGCATGACGAAAGCGGACCCCACGAAGAAAAAGAAATCGGCGCCAAAAATCCTGACCGGCTTCAGAATTCATCCCGAGATCAAGACTCTGGCCATGGAGGCCGCCGAACAGGATAACCGCTCTTTTTCTAATTATCTGGAAAGCTTGATCAGGAAAGACATCGACCAGAGGAATCTCCTCCCCAAGAAGGAAAAGAAATAACCGATCCATCCCTCTTCAAGAGAATGAAGGGGTGCGCTCTAATTTCTTGGGCGACATGGTGGGCCGCTGGCCCAAGTTATCGCTTCAGAAAATCCTTACCCAGACGTAAGCGATGCCTTATGCCGGGCAAAGAGGTCGAGTGTACGGTCACGCTCCGTGGAGTGATCGAGCATGGGGGCCGGATAACCGGGGGCAATCGGACGCCCATCGGCGGGTGCCTCCAGGAGGGAAGCATTGGAGACATTCCGTAGCTCGGGAACCCACTTTCTGATGTAGATCCCCTCGGGGTCGTAGCGTTTGGTCTGGCTCCAGGGATTCTGAATCCTGAAATAGGGCGCCGCATCGGCTCCCGTCCCGGCACTCCACTGCCAGCCACCGTTGTTGCTGGCGATCTCCCCATCGACAAGCGAGCGCATGAAGAAGGCTTCTCCGAGACGCCAGTCGAGATGCAGATCCTTGGTCAGGAACATGGCGGTGATCATGCGGGCCCGGTTGTGCATCCAACCCGTGGCGGCAAGTTGTCTCATCGCCGCGTCGATGATCGGAAACCCGGTCCTCCCCTCGCACCAGTGCTGGAAGGGTTCCGCGGCATCGGGGTAACCGGGTAGCCCGGGCCACTCCATCCCCCTCCATGTAGGATTGAATTCCTGTTCCAGCAGCTCGGGATAGTGCCAGAGCAGCTGCATGTAGAACTCCCGCCAGACGATCTCGGCGAGGAACTTCATCGTGCTCTTGCGGCCCTCGGGTGGGAGGCCCTCCTCAAACCGCTTCGCGGCCGCGTAGATCTGACGAGGGGAGATGAGGCCGAAGCGGAGATCCTGGGAGAGGTGAGAGGTCCCGGCCAGTGAAGGAATGTCCCGCTGCTCGCCGTAGGTGACCATCGGACCCGCGACGAAGGGCTTCAGGCGCTCCCGCGCCGCCCGTTCCCCAGGTTCTAGGGTCGCGGCGCCCGGGGTGAGCCCCCAGTCCGAAAGCTTCGGCAGTGGAAGTGAAGCGATCCCACCGGGCGTGGAGATCCTCTTCGGAGCTGGGAGCGGTGTTGGCTTCGGTAGGCCGAACCAGACCTTGGAGTACGGGGTGAAAACGCGGAAGACCGTGTCCTGGCCAGTCCTCACCTCATCGCGCTCATGGATGCAGACATCTTTGTGGAGCGAGAGCCCGATTCCTTTGTCAGAAGCCATTTTCTCAAGCTGAGCCTCCACGGCACGACCGAAGGGGTCGGGATCCCGATTGGCAAAGATGGCTGTGGCTCCCGTCTCCGCGGTGAGTTTTTCGAGTTCGACGACGGCATCCCCCTTGCGGATGATCAGACGACCGCCGATCGCTTCCAGATTTTTGGCCAAAGATGCCAGGCACCCGCAAAGGAACTCCTGTCGTGCCGGTCCGGTCCATTCATGCGATCCCTTCCAATCACTTGCGATATAAACAGGGATGACTTCTCCGTCCGATCCCGCAGCGGTAACAGCGGCTAAAAGCGCCGTATTGTCGGCGATCCGGAAATCCCTACGAAACCAATGGATAATGCGCTTGGCCATGGGCTTTGGTCGATCAGGGACGGATCGTGACCGGCCAGGAGAGCTTCTTCACGGGAGGAACTCCTTTTTCCCAAGGGCGTGCGTAGGAAAAGGTGATGGCGAGCGATCCGGGCTGCACCGCCTTGAGTTTCCAGACCTCGGTGATTGGCGCGCCGACCATGCTATTGGCGACATACTGGTTCTTCCCCTCACGGAGAACATCCCCCTCCTGGCGGAGCAGGCCAGGCTTGGAGGCGGAGTAGCTCCAACCGAATCCGGTCGAGGGGTTGGCCGGGAGCTGGATCACGATGAAATCGCCGCGATCCACCCAAAGATCCTTTGCGTTCTCCTGCTCCGTCAGATCGAGCTGCGCGGCCGCGGCCCAACTCGAAAGAGCAAGGAGCACCACGAATCCCTTCAGAAGATGGTTCATGCCGTAATCATGGATCCCCCCACCCCGACTCGGGAAGGTGTTTTTCTAGCTGTCTTGGAAATGACCTTCGGGTAACCTGATGGCTCGTGCAGAAGCCAGAGACACTCTTCCTGATCGCGGGCAACGGCTCCTATCCGCGCCTTGCCGTGAAGGGGGCCCGTGAGGCGGGTGTCGCCACCATCGTGGCGGCCGCCTTCGAGGGGGAGACCGACACCGCCCTGGCTGGTTTTGTGGATGAGATCCACTGGATGCGTGTCGGGCAACTGGGACGCCTCATGGACGCAGCTAAAAAGAGCGGCGCCACCGTCTCGATGATGGCTGGACAGATCGCCCCGGGGAATCTCTTCGACCTCCGCCCCGACTTCCACGCCCTTCTCCTGCTGGCTAAGCTGAAGGAGCGGAATGCCGAGTCCCTGTTCGGCGCGATTGCCGGAGAGCTTGAGAAAGCGGGCGTTCCCCTCCTCCTTGCCACGACCTTTCTCGAGAAGCACCTGGCCTCGGAGGGCCTCATCGCTGGCCCCAAGCCGAAGAGCCGCATTCTGGAGGATATCACGTACGGCCTCGGGATCGCCAAAGAGGTCAGCCGACTCGATATCGGCCAGACGGTCGTCGTGAAGAAGGGGACCGTCCTTGCTGTGGAGGGATTTGACGGCACCGACTCCACCATCCGGCGCGGAGGGGAACTCGGACGCGGCGAGGCCGTTGTCGTTAAGGTCTCCAAGCCGAGTCAGGACATGCGCTTTGATGTCCCGGTCATCGGCCCAAAGACACTCGAGACGGCGGCAGCCGCAGGCGTCACCGCGATCGCCATGGAGGCAGGACGCACCCTTCTTCTCGAGGTGGAGCACCTCCACGAACTTGCCACCCAACACAACATCACCCTCTGGGGAACCCTATCATGAAAACAATACGCGCCGGCGTTGTCGGCCCCGGCAGCATCGGCATCAACCACGCCCGCATCTACAGCGAGCTCCCCGACTGTGAACTCGTCGCCGTCTACGACGCCAACAAATCGTACGCCGAACGTGCCGCAGCGAAATACGGAGGAAAGCCCTGCACCTCGCTCGAGGAGTTTGCGGCGCTCGTCGACATCGCCTCCGTGGCCACCCCCACGGAATCACACCACGAGGTCGGCACTTTCCTCCTGAAGAAGGGGAAGCACCTCCTCATCGAGAAGCCGATCGCCACCAACACGGCGCAGGCCCTCGACCTTGCCTCCACCGCCGCCGCCAACAACTGCATCCTGCAGGTCGGCCACATCGAGCGCTTCAACCCAGGTCTTGAGGCCCTCGAGCAGCAACTCGCGAATCCACGCTTTCTGGAGGTGACCCGCCTCTCACCCTACCCCAACCGGAGCATGGATATTGGGGTCGTGCTGGACGTGATGATCCATGATCTCGAGATCCTGCTCCACCTTGTCCGCTCTCCCGTCATCAGCGTCGATGCAGTCGGCATCGCCGTCCTGAGCAAGGGGGAGGATATCGCGAATGTCCGTATCCGGTTTGAGAACGGCTGCGTGGCCAACCTCACGGCAAGCCGCATCAGCCGCGACAAGGTCCGCAAGGTCCGCATCTTCCAGGAGGACGCCTACCTCTCGCTCAACTACCAGAAGCAGAGCGGCTACATCCTGCGCCTCAACAAGGGTGCGATCAAGCGGGAGCGCGTGAAGGTTGTAAAGGGGGAACCGCTCCAGCGCGAGCTAGCCGCCTTCGTCACCTGCGCCCGCGAGGGACTGGTGCCGCGAGTGACCGGCCACGAGGCGGCGGCGGCACTCGATCTCGCCATCCGGATCACCAAGCAGATCGAGGAGGCCGACCCGCGTAAAAAAGAGCCCGCACTGCAGATCCCTGCATAACGCGCCGGGGAAGCTGCCCTTTTCCCTCATGAGCATTCCACTGCGGCATCTGGCCATCATCGCCGGCGAGTCAAGCGGCGACACGCATGCCGTGGCACTAATGCGCTCGCTGCGGGAACTTCAACCCGGGATACGTTTCTCGGGTAAAGGGGGGCCGAAGATGGAGGCGGAGGCCAAAGCCTCGGGTGGATCGCTCGACAACTGGATCGCCGAAGCGGCTGTCCTCGGGCTCTGGGACGTCCTCCGGCATTACGGCTATTTCAAAAAGAAGTTTTCGGTACTACTTGATGAACTCACAGCCAATCCTCCCGAGGCAGTCATTCTCGTGGATTACCCGGGGTTCAACCTTCGGCTGGCAAAGGCCATCCGGAAGCGCCGCATCCCGACCAAAATCATCTACTACATCAGCCCCCAAGTCTGGGCCTGGAACCGCCGCCGTATTCCCGAGATGGCCCGTGCGCTTGACCTGATGATCTGCATCTTCCCCTTTGAGCAGAAGATCTACGCGTCCTCCGGTCTCCCGACAATCTTTGCGGGGCACCCGATGGCGGGCGAACTTCAGGCAGTCCCGACCACGGAGCGAGACCCCTTGCTGCTGGGTCTATTTCCTGGAAGCCGCGAACGCGAGGTACGGAAGATCTTCCCCGTCCTGGCTCACGCGGCACGACTCGTTGCCAAGTCGCGCCCCGAGATCCGCTGCGCGGCGGCTGCCGCGACGCAGGCCCACGCCGAACTGATGAGGGACATGGCCTCGGAGGCGGGCGTGGAGATGGAGATTTCCACGGGTGCCTCACGTGATCTGATGAGGCGCGCAGGTGCCGGGATCGTCTGCTCCGGAACAGCGACCCTCGAGGCAGCCTGCCTGGGGCTTCCCTATGCGCTAATTTATAAAGTGGCCACGCTGACCTACGAGGTGGGCATCCGGGTAATCCGCGTCCCTTACCTCGGCATCGTGAATATCCTCGCTGGACAGCCGGTTGTCCGTGAGTTCATCCAGCATGCCGCCACACCGGGAGCGCTCGCCGATGAGGCACTGCGCCTCCTCAACAGCACCGAGGCGAGGGATAAACTGTCCCAGGAACTCTCGGCCGTGGTCTCCACGCTGGGGGGGCGGGGTGAGTACTCCGCCGCGGAGAGAGCGGCCCATGCCGTCATCGAATGTCTGGATAAACAAGCCGCACTGCCTCAATAAAGAAGCCCATGAGCTTTCCAAAAGAGCATCTCGAGACCCTGTGGGCGCCGTGGCGCGTGGAGTACTTCAACCGTGAGCGCACGAGCGGCGAAGATTTTCTGGCCGAGGCAGCCCGCTCCACTGACGACGCGGGGCATCTTGTGGTCACTCGCCGGAAGAACGCCTTCCTCATCCTGAATAAGTATCCCTACTCCTCGGGTCACCTGATGGTGGTCCCGTACCGCAGGACGGGACGGATGGAAGACCTCACCGACGACGAGGCCCTGGATCTCTGGCACCTCTCCCTTCATGCGCAGCGCCTGCTGCGCGAAGTGGCCAAAGCGGACGGCTTCAATGTGGGATTCAATCTCGGCACGGCCGGCGGGGCAGGGTTCGAAGAGCACCTCCATCTCCACATCGTTCCCCGCTGGACGGGAGATCAAAACTTCATGCCGATGATTGCCGGGGCACGTGTCATCCCCGAGGGACTTCAACCTCTCTACGAGAAGCTTGTCGCTGCGGATAGGGCCATCACGGGGCTAGGGATTTAATCTGGAACTCAAGAACTCGGGAATGAATGGAGTCGAAAAGAGCGAGGTCTGATAGCGACCCTTCTCTTGCTGCCCCGTTCACTTTTCCACTTTCCAACCTTTCACCGCCCCCATGTTGATTTCCCTTGGCGCCCTGGGAGCTGCCGTACTCTACGCGGTAGGTTATCTGGAACTCAAGGGATCGATCCAACACGGGGCGACCAGCAAAAGGGTCAATATCTTTTCCAACTACGCGATGGCGGCGTGGTCGATGCCCCTTGCCTTTCTCGCCCTCTTCCTTCCTACTCATCCGAATTGGGAATCTGCGGGAGCCGCCGTGGCTGCGGGAGCCTCTCTGTTTATGGGTCGGATCTGCACCGTGAAGGCGCTCGCGAAGGCCGACCTCTCCATCAGCGCCCCGCTTCTTGGAACCAAGACCGTGCTTGTGGCTCTCTTCTCGATCCTGCTCCTCCACACCCCTGTGGGATGGAACCTTCTGATTGCCGCCGGCCTGACGGTCGCGGCCCTCGCACTCCTGCAGGTCGGCCCCGATCACAACAAGCACCATCGCCGCTCGGCTGTCGGATGGGCGATGGGAGCCAGTGTCCTCTTCGCCCTCGTTGACGTCCTCACGCAGGGATTCGCGAGGAAGTCGGGTGTTGCCTTCTTCCAACCCCTCATGTTCGTTGCCCTCGCGGCCATGACCCCGCTCCTCGGATCCACACCTCCCGCCCCTGCTGCCGCCAAAAAGCGCCTCCTCATTGGCGGGGTCGTGATCGGTTTTCAAGCGCCGCTGGTGATCATGCTGATCGGTCTCTTTGGCCAAGCCACCCTGATCAACATCCTCTACGCCACGCGCACCATCTGGTCAGTCGCTGTCGATGCTTGGAGAGGAGAAGGTAACGCCCGTGAATTCTTGGTTGCCCGTTCCGCCGGAGCACTCCTACTGCTTGGAGCGATCATCCTTGCCTTGGTGAAATGAAAGGGTCTTTGCTTATTCAATGAAACAGGAACTTGCCATGTCGCTGGAGCACGCTCTTGTCGTCCGTTTAGGGCCTCAAGAGTTGATCCTCGTCTGCATCATCGGCCCGATCTTTCTTACCGTCCTCGGACTTTTTCTTCTGCGCAAGGTGATCCCGCCCGATGAGCTAAAACAATACCACGACATCGCCGGCCCATTCTTCAACACCATTGGGGCGCTCTATGGCATCTTTCTGGCCCTGATCGTCGCCAGCACGTGGCAGTTCTACTCGACCACTGCGGGTAATGTCGTCCAGGAGGCACGTTGTCTCCAGAGCCTCTATCTCGACTCCGATGCCTTCCCCAAGGACTTCCGGGATGAGGCCCGTCAGCTCATGCGCGACTACCGCGATTCCCTCGTCAACCGGGAATGGAAAAGCATTCGGAAGGGAGAGGCCGACCCGAAAACTACGGCATTGCTTCAAAAGATCACGGAGACCTATGCCCATTTCAAGATCAACGACGCCACCGAGTCGGCCTACTTTCACCAATCGGTGAAGAATATCAATACGATCCAGTCGCTGCGCGCCTCTCGCATTGAAGATTCGGGGACCGGACTCATCCCTTTCCTCTGGGGAGTTCTTATTGCGGGAGGAATGGCCACCATCTGCTTCTCCTATCTCTTCGGGGCACGAAAACTTCATGCTCATGCCGTCATGACTGTTCTTCTCACCGGCGTTGTCTGCCTCGCCCTCTACACCATCGTGAACCTCGATTTCCCGTTCACTGGACTTGTGGCAATCGGGCCAGACGCCTTTGAGCGCCTGATGCTCAAGTGATCGCCTTGATGTCTCCGTAACCCTCCCTCACCGCCGCACAGCGAATCGCTTTCCAGCTCTCTCCGTTCATGCAGAGAATATTCTGCATCGCGCTCCCGATGGCGATCGCCGAGGCCGTGGTAACAATCAGCTTCTCCTACCTCTTCGCCGCGCAGAACTTCTCCACCCATGCCGTGATGATCCTGCTCCTGTCGGACGTCATCGGCCTGACTTTCTACACCATCATCACTCTTGACTTCCCCTTCTCGGGGTTCGTCGTCATCAGTCCCGACCCATTTGTCAGGCTGGAGATGATGTAGAGGCCCGGGTCCGGTACGCGGCCTCAGGTTGGAAGGTCTGCGCGGTACGCGGCCAATCCCGAGTCTGCGGGCATTCCCTAAGGTTTCCAGGTCGAGAAGTAGTCGTCCACCGCCTCCTTCCATGGACGCGGAGTGATTCCTGTTGCCCGTGTGAACTTCGCCGTATCGAGCGGTGTACGGGGCGGCCGAACCGCGATGAAGGCCTTCATGTCGGAGAGCTTCAGTGGTGCCACCGTCGTTGTCAGCACAGGGATTCCGTGCCTCTTGGCGCACTTCAGAGCGTACTCGCCATAGTCGCGCCAAGAGCAGGTGCCGCTGTTGCAGAGATGGTAGATGCCGCCGGGGAGGAGTGGCTCGGAAGCCCCTTCGGACTCCATCGGTTTCAGAAACTCGGCAAGCCAGAGAGCCATATCCTCGGTGTAGCTGGGTGAGGAGGTTTTGTCATGCACGGCAGCCGCCTCGCTGGAGATCAGGGCACGGCGGACGATCGCATCCACAAAGCTCGGCTTGTCAGGACCAAAAACCCAGGAGATGCGAACAACGGCGTGAAGAGGGGATGCAGCCAGAACCGCTCGATCCCCTTCCAGCTTCGTCACGCCGTAGTGACTCAGGGGATTCGGCACATCCTCCTCGGTGTAGGGGCGGTCGAGCTCTCCATCGAAGACGTAATCGGTTCCGATATGAACGAGCCGCGCTCCGCGCTCCGCGCAGAGACGGGCGATCCGCCCGGGACTCTCGGCATTGATCTGGCGAGCCAGATCATGATCGTGCTCGCAGCCATCGACATCGGTGGCGGCGGCGCAATTGACCACCACGTCACCGGCACCGAAAGCAAAGGTTGAGAGACCGGCCTCGGCCTTCTCCGGATCGGAAAGGTCCACCTGAGTCCTGGTGAGAGCTATCACCTCGGTGTCGGGGAGGGTTGCCCAGCGTCGGACGAGGGACGAACCGAGTCGCCCGTTGGAACCAAGGATCAAAACTTTCATTCCGATAGGCTGAAGGCTGAAGGCTGAAGGCTGAAGAAAAATCCATCCCCAGGCATTTTTACTCCTTCGGGTGTGCCTAACAGCCTATAGTCTAAAACGCTAAACGCCTCTTCCCTCTATGCCTCCCACCTATCTCTGCCAACGCTGCACGGCCTGCTGCCGCTGGCCCGGCTTTGTCCGCGTGACGGAGGCAGAGGTCCTCTCTATTGCCTCTCATGTGGGCATGGAGGAGGGCGCCTTCATCCAGGAGTTCACACGCCTCCGTCCCAACCGGGGAGGGCTTGCCCTGATTGACCGAGCGGATGGAGCCTGCTTTTTCCTGAAGGGGAATGAATGCTCCATCCAATCGGTGAAACCGCAACAGTGTAAAGATTTCCCTAATTCTTGGAATTTTCCCGGATGGCGCGAGGTCTGCGAGGCCATCGAGGTACCCGTCCGAGACGAAGCGTAGGTACAGGTTCAAGACAAGGTTGTGCATTCAGCCTTTGACCCACCTCCCTCTCTTCTATAATCCACTCTGCGTGGGTATTCGCTCGTCCAAAAGAATTAAGCTTCAGGAAGCAGCCTCCCCCCCGGGTGAGGAGAAGATCTTCCAAGGGGTGGCCGTTGCCCCGGGCATTGCCGAGGGTAAGGTGCTGATCCATTTTCAGGAGGAGGAAACGATCCCTTTCCGGGATCTTCGGGCTGGTGAATTGGATACGGAAGTCGTTCGTTTTGAGGCAGCTTTGCTTGCAACAAGAAAGGAGCTCATGGAGCTCCAAGAGCGCCTTTCCCAGTCGGCGGGGCCGAGTGATGCAAGCATCTTTGACGCCCACCTACTGGTGCTCGAAGACCCCACCCTGATCGAGGAGGTCCTCAACGGGATCCGAAGGGAGAAACACAACGCCGAGTTTGTATTCCAAGGCGTCGTCCACAAATTCATCAAAACCCTGGCCGCCATTGATGATCCCTACCTGAGGGAGAGGGCCATCGATTTGGAGGATGTCGCCCGAAGGGTTGTCCGGCACCTCATGGGCAAATCGGGCCAGCGCCTGGCCGGCCATGATCGAAACCACATCATCGTCGCCGACGAACTAACTCCCTCCGACACCGCAACACTTAACAGGGGAAACATTGCCGGCTTTATCACCGAAAAGGGGAGCAAGACCTCCCACACGGCAATCATGGCACGCTCTCTGGGGATCCCGGCAATCGTCGGCTTGGAAGGCATCTGCAACTTCCTTGAGAACGGCAGTGTCATCCTGATGGATGGCTACAGTGGGAAGATTTTTCTGAATCCATCCCCCGCCACCCGCGAGATCTATCAGGTGCTGGCGGAGGCCAAGGAGCATATCGAGGAGGGGCTTGAGTCACTCAGAGAAAGCGATTCCTCCACGCTGGATGGGCGCCATATCACTCTCGCCGCCAACATTGAGCTTCCGGAGGAACTTGACGAGGTTGCGGCCACCGGAGCTGATGGCATCGGCCTCTACCGAACCGAGTTCCTCTATTTCAACAGAACGGTACCTCCCGATGAGGAGGAGCAGTACGCCGTGTACCGTCATGTGGCCGAGCGGATCGCCCCGCATGGAGTAATCATCCGCACGCTCGACATCGGAGGGGACAAGCCGACCGAGTGCCTCGATCTCGGTCATGAGGAAAACCCTTTCCTGGGCTGCCGGGCTATCCGCTTCTGCCTGAATAATCCCGAGATCTTCAAGACGCAGCTACGTGCCATCCTCAGGGCCGGAGTGCATGGAAATCTCCGCATGATGTTCCCGATGATTTCTGGCCACGAGGAGCTCCTGCACGCCAAGTCACTCCTTGCGGACGCTGCCGAGGAGCTGCGCAAGCGCGGCGTTCCCTATCAGGCCGACATGGAGCTAGGGATCATGATCGAGGTGCCGAGCGCCGCCATCACTGCCGGAATGCTTGCGCGTGAAGTGAAGTTTTTTAGCATCGGGACCAATGATCTCCTCCAATACCTGATGGCCGTCGACCGTGGAAACGAGCGCATCGCCCACCTCCATGACCCGGCAAACCCGGCCGTTGTCCGCATCCTCAAGATGATCATTGATGCGGCTCATGATGAGGGCATCTGGGTCGGGGTCTGCGGCGAGTTGGCGGGTGACATCGAGTACACACCTCTTCTTATCGGGTTGGGCGTGGACGAACTCAGCGCGAGTGCCGCGCTTGTTCCCCGCGTCAAAAAAGCGATCCGAAGCCTCGATCTGGCAGCTTGCCAGGAAGTCGTCGCCCATGCTCTCTCCGGGGAACGTGCGGCGGAAATCTACGCCCGCACCACCGGGCTCGCCAGATCACGCTACCCGGACCTATTCTGATCTTTTGCTACCCGATCCCTAATCCATTTTTTCCCGTCCATTTCCACAACACGCAAGCCCAACCAACAATGAAGACGTTCACCTTCTTACTCGTCTCGCTGCTTCTCGCCGTGATTTCCGGCCCAACGCTGGTTGCGGCACCGGCCGATCAATCATCAGCGACTCCGTCGTGGCAGCCCGGCACAAGCGTCCCCGCCAAGTACAAGATGATCTCTGGCTACAAGCAGCCCTTCAACGACGACCTTCAACTCCATCTCTCCAAGGGATGGATCCCCGTCGGAGGCGTTTCCGTCACCACCTGGAACAACGATCTCTTCTTTGCCCAACTCCTGAGGAAGACCTCCACGGAATAGACAGCGGAAAGCCCCCTGGCAATCCAGTGATCAGCGGGCGGCTGCTTGGAGAATGTAGCCTGCGATGGCGCGACTGGCACCCGGTCTGGAGATCGTCCGGAGATTCTTCTTCCAGCGCTTCCAGGTCTCCCCGTCAGCCGTAAATATCTCCTCCACCGAAGCGGCAATCGTCTCGGGATAATGGGCCGCCAGGCGTCCGATACCGTGACGTTCGATCATCTCAATATTTCCCTCCTCCTGCCCGGGAACAACATGACTCACTAGAATCGGGCATTGGGCGGCGATCGCCTCCTGGACAATCGCCCCGCCGGCCTTCCCGATGAACAGATGGTGAGAGCAGAGCAACTCGGGCACACGGTCCGTCCACCCCACCAGATGCGTCCGGGCGCCATCCGCCACCCCGGAGGCGACAAGTGCGGAATGGAGCGACTTGAGTCGCCCCGTGACGATGGTGATTTCCACCTCCGGAAGCTCCTGCAACTTCCGAATGATGGCTATCGTATGAGCTGCCCGGGAGGAGGGAAGATAGAGGATCCGTTTGGCCCCATGAATGACGGAGTCAAGAGGGATGAGTGTCGAGAGGCGGGGGGTGACGGGAAATCCTAGCACTTGCAGTGTGTCCGGATCGACCCCCCCGTGACGGAGCGCCAAGGCCGTCTCCTCATCGGCAACAAGGAAGGTATCGCTCCCGCCGCGGTACCAAGAGGAATTGATGGCCGTTGAGTCCGTCACCATGGTCATGAAAGGCACCCCTGATGCGGCATGCCCCCTCTTCTTAAGTTCCCTGATCAGGTAGGCGTAGAGAGGGTAGGTCGAGACGATGACATCGGGTTGATATTCCTCCACCACGCGGCGGAGCGCTTCCCTGAGATTGGCCGCGAAGGGAAGGGTCGCCTCCAGTTTGCCCGGCTTATTCAGGAGGTTGAAAATGGCGCTCCAGATAAACGGCAGCTTATTGATCGCCAACCCGTAAGCGGCCTGGAGGATTTTGGTGAAGCGCGGAATCGTCTCGACGTAGACATCCGTGATCCTGACATCCACCCCGGAATGCTCGCGCAATGCCTCGGCGATGCACCGGGCGGCCGTGTTGTGGCCTTCGCCGAATCCGGCAGTGAGGATGAGGATGCGGGGCATGGGAAAAATGATGAAACGTGAAGAAGATGCAATCAGCGGAAAATCAGCGTGCTCAGGATTCTCTTGTATCTTGGATTTCAGTATTAGGGAAAGTCAGGATTCGTCTCGGTTTTTAGACTTATTTCAGGTTTCAGCCCTCAGGTTTCAAATTCCTTCACTTCGTGAATAGATAATGGGAGACGATCCACTCCTCGCCCCCCCGGTACCCCCACAATTCCGCACATGACATAAAGAATGTGCGCCAGTAAGCGCGCCACTTGTCTACTCCGGCGAGGCCGTAGGTCCTTTCCAGAATCGGGGTGATGAGTTTCCGGTTGGCATCCATGGACTGCAACCATGCTTCCGAAGTCCTGGCATAATGGGTTCCGTTGACCTTCCAGTGACGCTCGATTTTCAGATCATTCTGAAAGTAGAGGAGCAGGTCGTGTGATGGCATGGTGCCACCCGAGAAAAAGTAGCGGGTGATCCAGTCGGAGGGATCAGTTCCCTCGAAATGATAAGCATGCTCGCGATGGGTGAAGATATGAACGAAGAGCTTCCCGTCCGGCTTGAGCCATCCGGCAATCCTTCGCATCAGCTCCCGGTAGTTCTTCATGTGTTCGAACATCTCCACCGAAACAGCCCTGTCGTAGGTGCCCTCCTCAGGTGGGGCAAAGGTGTTCATGTCAGCCGTGATGATCCTGATATTGTAGAGTTCGCGGCGGTGCGCCTCCGCCTCGATGTGGAGACGCTGCGTGTAGCTGTTCGAGACGGCCGTGATGGAGGCGTTGGGGTAATGCTCCGCCATCCAGAGTGTGAGGGATCCCCAACCGCAGCCGAGCTCCAGGATCTTTTGCCCGTCCTTCAGTTCGGCACGCTTGCAGGTAAGCTCCAGCATCGCTTCCTCGGATTCGGGAAAGGTCGTGTGCTGGGTGGCCCAGTAACCGCTGCTGTACTTCAGGCGGGGACCGAGCGCATTCAGGTAGAACTCGGTCGGGACCTGATAGTGCTGCTCGTTGGCATCGGAGGTCTTGATGGCGATCGGGGAGGCGTCGAGTCCGGAACGGAACTCCTCAAAACGGCGATCCCGTTCCTCAAGGCCTCCCCTCCCCTCCTCACGCAGCTTGACGGCGAGGAGATGGCGGATGCCGGCACGAACAGCAAAATCGGGAACCAGACCGCGGGCCAGCAGGGAATCCAGGGTGCTCATGAAGTGGTTTAGGAAACGGGTGATATGGTTAGAATGAATGTCAGGCCTTCGGGAACCACGGAACAAAGGGGCTCGTGGTCTTCTGGTACTCCCTGTACGCATCGCCGCGGGATCGAAGCGACTGCTGCTCCGTGTAGGGAATGCCCGTTACCCTGAGCAGAAAGAAGAGCATCAGGACGGGAGCGAAGAGCGTTGTCCATCCCCAGGGGGAGGGAAACGCAAAGAGGAAGAAGGCCACCCAGATCAGCCACTCGAAGAAATAGTTCGGGTGACGTGAATAGCGCCAGAGTCCCACCGAGCAGACTTTCCCCTTATTGGCTGCCAACGCCTTGAAGGTGGCCAACTGACGGTCGGCCAATGACTCGCCGGCGATGGCCACCAACCAGACGGCACATCCCAAAACATCCGAAAAACCGAGTTGGACGCGCGGGTCGAAGTTCGAGAGCAGAATAGGGATACTCAACACAGACAGAAGCAGCGCCTGTGCCTGGAAGAACCAGAAGAAAAAAAAGTTCTCATGACCGGCCACTGCGCGGCGAAGCTCCCGATAGCGGCTATCCTCTTCTGGGTGATGGCCCATCACCCTTTTCCAGAGATGCGCCCCCAGCCGCACACTCCAGATGATGACCATGAGCGTGATGAGATTTTGCCTGACTGGCTCCCCATCGCCGAAGATCCGGTAAAACAATGCCAAAGGAGCGAACCCCAGCGCCCAGGCAATATCCACGATGCCGGCATTCCGGATATGCATGGCGACCCACCAGACCGCGGCCATCAGAAGACTGGAGAGTCCAAGTCCGATCAGGAAGAGTGCCGAGGGGCTCATCACTTGGATCGGGCCGGAGTAGGCGACTTTTCCCGATGATGACCAAGATCGTAAGCAGGCGAGTGGATATCCAGATTATCTGGGCGAGTGTAAACTGCCTGCGCAACGGAGATGTGACGGGTGCCGAAACCCGCCTCGCAGTAGCAGAGGTAATAGAGCCACTTCCGGATGAAGGCCTCGTCGTAGCCAAGAGCCCTCACCTTCGGGAGAGCTGCGGTGAAGGAGGTACGCCAATCCTTCAGCGTCTTCGCGTAGAAAGGGGTCATGTCCTCGTAATCCAGGAGATTCAGATCGCCCGTAGCATTCATTGCCTCGGTGATGCGGCGCATCGACATCAGCAACGAACCTGGAAAGATGTGCTTCTGGATGAAATCCACACCGTCGCGCAGGATCGGATACTGATTATCTGGGCAGAGGATCATCTGCAGGCCAAGCAGACCACGGGGAGCAAGCAGATCGGAGACCTTGCGAAAAAAGGTCTCCACATAGCGGTCACCCACCGCTTCGAGCATCTCAATGGAGACGATTTTGTCGAACCGTCCCGTGAGGTCACGGTAGTCGCAGAAGACCACCTCGACGAGATCTGCAACACCCGCCGCCTCCACCCGCTCGGCGGCTTCGCGGAACTGCTCCTCGCTGATCGTTACGGCGGTCACGCGGCAACCATAGTTCTGAGCCGCGTGAATGGCAAAACCACCCCACCCGCATCCGATCTCGAGTACCACATCATGAGGAACGAGATGGAGCTTCCGGCAGAGCTGGTCCCATTTCTTACGCTGGGCCTCCTCCATCGTCAGATCGGCTGGGTCAAAGTAAGCCGCCGAATAGGTCATCGTCGGATCAAGCCAGAGGCTGAAGAAGTCGTTCCCCAGATCGTAATGCTCGCTGATGTTATCCCGGCTCTTGCGATGGCTGTTGGGACGCATCGCATGGGCAATGCGGTTGATCGCGCCCAGCAGGTCAAAGGCCCCCGGGCGATACGAGCCCTTGGTACGGATCCCGGCAAGGTAATCCCCGTTGAGGATGAACCACGCGAGCGTTTTGGTGAGATCACCCGTCTCCCATTCCTCCGCGAGGTAGGATTCGGCAAATCCGATCGGTCCAAAGTGGACGCAGCGACGGTAGAAATTCTCGTCAGTCACGGTTAACTCCGCCTGGAGTTCCTTACCCAGACCGCCAAAGAGACGGCGGGAACCACCCGGCATCGTGAACTTCAACTCCCCACGACGCGCTCGCGTGAAGGCATCGAGGACAAGCTTTCGGTAAAATTTATCGGTGAATGCCATGAGCGTTCCAGTCTGTGGACCTTTCTTATCTTACACGGGGATCATTTCCGCCAGCCTGCGTTTTTTTGAGTTACGGTTGGGACGCCTTGATCTCAGGCCGTACGTCCCAGGAGATCATTGGCAAGTTGCGCAAGACGCTCTCCACGTGAATCAAAAACTTTCAAAGCCGCATGGGCCTTCCTCGTCAAACGCGCGGCCTCCTTGGAAGAGGCCTTCAGCCCGATGACGGCTGGATAGGTTGCCTTCGCCGCCGTGATATCTTTTCCAGCACTCTTGCCGAGTTGCTTGCTCGACTGGGTGACATCGAGAATGTCATCGATGATCTGAAAGGCCAGGCCGAGCGCCTGACCGAATTCCGTGAGCGCCTTGAGTTGCTGCGGCGTGGCATTGGTCGTCATCGCCCCAAGTCGCAGCGACAGGACGATCATCGCTGCGGTCTTCCTCTCATGAATGAAGCGGACGTCGTCAATGGAGAGCCTCTTCCCCTCGGCCTCGAGGTCGGAGACCTGACCGGCGATGAGTTGCAGACTACCGGCCGTTGTAGCAACCTCCTCAATGATCAAGGCGAGTGGATAGCGCTTGGAGGGTTTGATTTCAGCAAGCAATCCAAAGGACCTGGTCAGGAGGGCATCACCGGCGAGCACCGCGACTCCCTCGCCAAAGACCATGTGCGAAGTCGGCTGCCCTCGCCGCAGGTCGTCATCATCCATGCAGGGAAGATCGTCATGGATAAGGGAATAGGTGTGGATCAACTCCACGGCGCAAGCGGCGGGCAGGGCTGGCTTCGAATCCTTTGCCCCGCAAGCCTCAGCGGCCGCGAGGGTCAGAATCGGCCGTAGACGCTTGCCTCCCGCGAGCAGGCTGTAGCGCATCGCCTTGTGGATCGTGGCTGGGCGCGAGGAAGGTCCCGGAAGCGAGTACTTCAGGGCAGCCTCCACGAGGGAGCGTTGCCTCTTCAGATAAACGAAAAGGCCATCTGAATCGCAGATGGCCTTTCGAGTAGTCATGTCTGTTGCGGGGCGTCCCCGTTGAACCTCAAACTGAGAGCTTGGAGTCGTTGACTTAGAGGGTTTTGCAGAACTCCTCGAAGCGGTCAAGGCCCGGCTTGATGACGTCAAGCCCGGTTGCATAGCTGAGGCGGACGACGCGGTCATCACCGAAGGCGATACCTGGAACGACGGCGACGTTGGACTTGCTAAGGAGGCGGTCGGCGAAGTTCGTGGAGCTCATTCCAAGCTTGGAGATGTTGGCCAGCATGTAGAAGGCACCCTTGGGCTTCACGGCGGAGACGTTGTGAATCGCGGAGAGGCGCTCAAACATGTACTCGCGGCGGATGTTGAACTCCTCTCGCATCTCGGCGACGCACTGCTGGCTGCCGGTGAGGGCGGCGAGTCCACCCTTCTGGGCGAAGGAGCATGGGCCCGAGGTGCTGTGGCTCTGCATGGAGTCGATCGCCTTGGCGATCTTCTCGGGTGCACCGAGGTAACCGAGGCGCCATCCGGTCATCGCGTAGGCCTTGCTGAAGCCGTTGACGGTGATCGTGAGATCGCGGGCCTCGGGTGTGAGGGAGGCGATCGAGACATGCTCGGCACCGTCGTAGGTGAGGCTCTCGTAGATCTCGTCGGAGAGGATGGTGATCTCCTCTTCGGCAGCGACCTCGACAATGGCGCGAAGCTCTTCCTTGGTGTAGACGGATCCGGTCGGGTTGCCGGGGGAGTTGATGATCACCATCTTGGTGCGGGGGCTCATGGCCTCCTCAAATTGCTGGGGGGTCATCTTCCAGTCGTTCTCCTGGGTGGTCTGGACGATGACAGGCTCTGCGCCGGCAAGGCGGACCATGTCGGGGTAGCTGAGCCAGTAAGGAGCGGGAATGATGACCTCGTCGCCCTCGCCGCAGACGGCCAAGATGGCGTTGAAACAGCTCTGCTTGGCACCGTTACTGACGATGATGTCGCTCGGCTTGTAGTCGATGCCGTTATCGCGCTTGAACTTCTCGCTGATGGCTGCGCGCAGCTCCGGAATGCCGGAGCTGGGGGTGTACTTCGTGAAGCCGGCATTGAGAGCATCGATGGCCGCTGCCTTAATGTGCTCAGGTGTGTCGAAATCGGGTTCTCCAGCTCCGAAGCTGAACACGTCGACGCCCTCGGCGCGCAGGGCCTTGGCCTTGCTGTCGATGGCGAGAGTGAGTGAAGGGGTGAGTTCGCTGACGCGTGTTGCGAGGTCCATGGGAAGCGTGGGGTTGGGTGGTTGGGTGAGGGTGCTTACTTACTACTGTTATGAAAAATCAGATGCCTGCGGCGATCTTGGTTTTAAAGTCATTCTCCTGAAGGCGGATGATTCCGATCTCACGGACGACATTCTCGACGGAGTCGGAGGCGTGAGCTCCATTGATCATGATGGTCGTGCCGAACTCCTTGCGGATCGTGCCGTGGGCTGCGTTGGCTGGATTCGTGGAGCCAAGGGCCTCGCGGATCTTGGCCACGGCGTCTGGGCCCTGATAGATCAAGGCGACACATGGCTGGCTCCCCGGCGCGTTCTTCTCCCCGGCAGCGCACTCGGAGGGGCGCTTGCCGGCCATGAAGGCAATGATCGACTCCCACTGGGAACGACCGTCAGGCAGCTTCTCGACGAGGAAATCAAGGACGGGGCCGTAGAACTCCTCCCCCTGCGCCACCGACATGTGGAAGGGCTTGAATCCGACCAGCGCCAATCCGGTGCGGGCAAAGAGGTCGATGACGCCGCCAGGGCGGGTGCTTGGGAAGGCAAAGTTGTCGGGCTTGATGAGGACGAGCGTCTTCTCGGTCGACTCGGTGAACGTGGCGGAAGCATCCAGAATGCCGCCCTCGGCATCCGAGGCGGCGGCAAGCAACTTCAGGCCCGCTACGGCTTCGGCCGGGTTTGCGGGAGCAATAATGCCGGGCTCAAAGTAGACTGCCTGGCCTCCTTCTTGAGTGCTTTCAACGAGATCGCCGAAGGTATCGCGAAGGGTCTCTCCACGCCCCCCCATGGAGGCGTCATCGCCGACGATGGAGGCCACCTTGGCAGCAGCATCCTCTCCCTTGAGCACAAGCACAAGCGACTGGGAATCTGCTGGCAGAGCCTTGAGATAAGCGGCCGTCTTGGGCTGGCTTTGGAACGTGGCGGCAAGATCGCCGAGGAGCTTGGAGGAGGGCGCGAAAACGCGTCCCGTGTTCAACTCCAGACCGCTGCGTGAAATAAGACGGCCAAGGATACCTCCCGTGCGTCCCTTACGGAGAGCTGTTGGAGTGATGAAAGCGTAGGTGAGTTGGTCTGCCATGAAATGAAAAGGGTTAAAGAGAGGGCCGCCCAAGGGGGCGCAGCATAAAGGCGTTCCAAGGCGGACGAAGAGGCTAGAAGCGGGTGCCTCGAGAGTCAAAGGCTTTCTCTGTTGCCCGGCGATGCCGGGCAGGCATTTAGCGCTTTAGGCTGGAGGCTGTTAGGGACTGAAAGCGAAGCCCTACCGCCCATTCCCCATTTGATGGCATCGGCCTCCCGGCGGACGGTGCCACCACTCCGGGGTCCCGCAGTTGCGGGATCTTCCGCGCCGCATCCGAGCGACTTTGTTCCCATCCCCTTTATCCCTGTGAGCCCTAAACTTTCCCCGTCTGCTTTACCGCATTTACTGCAGCTTCCTGAAACTGCTGTCTCCACGCTTCCAATCTGTCGGCAATCCGTGCCTCCGCACCGTGACGGGTGGGGGTGTAATAGGTCCGGCCTTCCGGAAGGTAGGCCTGCGGGACATAGCCTCCCTCGTGGTCGTGGGGATACTTGTAGCCCTGTCCATGACCCAGCGCCTTGGCCCCCTTGTAATGGGAATCCCTGAGGTGGGGAGGCACGGCCAAGGTGCGACCGGAACCGATATCTGCCTCGGCGGCACCCAAGGCGGCGTAGGCGCTGTTGCTCTTCGGGGCGGTCGCCAGGTAGACGGTCGCATGGGCGAGGGTGATCCGGGCCTCGGGCAACCCGACGAACTCCACGGCCTGCTGGGCGGCGATCGCCAGAGGCAAGGCCAGTGGATCGGCAAGGCCGACATCCTCGCTGGCGAAGATCACCAACCGGCGTGTGATAAAGCGCAACTCCTCACCCGCATGGAGCATCTTGGCCAACCAGTAGAGGGCGGCGTCGGGGTCGCTACCCCGGAGACCCTTGATGAAGGCGCTGATCGTGTCGTAGTGATCGTCGCCCGAACCATCGTAGACCAAGGCCTTTTTCTGGATGCTCTCGGAAGCCTCGGTAAGTGTGATACGGATGCGCCCGTCGGCACCGAACGGCGTGGTGCGCACGGCAATCTCAAGGGCATTCAGGCACTTGCGGGCGTCGCCGTCGCAGACCATGGCGAGGTGCCGGGCCGCATCCTCCTCCAGATCGAGAGGGAGGGTGCCGAGGCCGCGCTCGGGGTCAGCAACGGCCCGGTGCTGGAGGCCAACAAGGTCATCAACGGAGAGGGGTTGGAGCTGAAAGACCTGCGAGCGGGAGACCAGCGGGCTGTTGATCGAGAAGAAGGGGTTCTGGGTTGTCGCCCCAATCAGGCGGACGGTCCCACGTTCGACATCGGGGAGCAGCGCATCCTGCTGCGCCTTGTTGAAGCGGTGGATCTCGTCGATGAAGAGGAGCGTGCGCCCACCGTTCCGCGCCTCGATCGCGGCGACTCCGACCGCCTTTCTGATATCGGCCACGGATCCCTCGACGCCGCTCAGCTCGATGAAGCGGCTCTCGGTTCGAGCCGCGATCACCCGCGCGAGACTTGTCTTCCCGGTTCCGGGAGGGCCGTAAAAAATGACGGAGGAGAGCCGGTCGGCCTCGATCGCGCGCCGCAGGAGCTTCCCCTCGCCGAGGATATGTCCCTGGCCGACATACTCCTCGAGCGTGCGGGGCCGCATCCGTGCAGCCAGCGGCGCATCAGTTGGCAGGAAGGCATGATCGTCCCCCCGAGTGGTGCCAGCCTCGCCAAAAAGATCATCCATTTGCTTACTATAAGAGGGCGCATTTCGCTGGCAAGGCAACCGCCACCCTTTCATGCTTGGGGCTCATGAAAACTCTACTGACCGCGATTGATTTCAGCCCGATTACCCAAAGGGTCGTGGAGGGTGCGGCCGAACTGGCCTCCGCACTCCATGCCAAGCTCGTCATCCTCAACGTCGTGGAGCCGATTGCCGCCTATGTCCCGGTAGGAGCAGCCATGGATGTCATTACCGCCCCGATCCCGATGGATCCACCCGACCTGAACCTCGTGAAGGAACGTCTCGAGCAACTGGCCCAACCGCTTCGTGCCAAAGGTCTCACGGTCGAGACCCTGGCTGCCGTCGCTCTCCCCGTGGAGGAAATCCTGAAACAGTCAACGGCCACTGGCGCCTCCATGCTGATCCTCGGATCGCACGGTCACGGGGCGGTCTACCAACTATTCAGCGGCAGCGTCGTGACCTCCGTGCTCCATCGGTCGCGCATCCCGGTCACCGTCATTCCGGTGCACGCAAGCTAGCGCCGGCTGATTCTTCTCGCAGCAGGGAGCTTAGCCGCGTCAGGAACGCTCATGCGCATTCTTTTCACAAAGCTCCGTCACATCGGGGACAACCTACTCATCACGCCCACTATCGTGGCGACGAAGCAGAAGTTTCCCGAGGCAGAAATCTGGGTCGCCGTGCGCCGGGGCACCGAGGGAATCCTCGCCGGGTGCCCGGAGATCGACCGGATCGTGACCACAGCGCGTCCCGAAGAGGGTCGCCGCACCTGGAGAGATTTCGGGCGCGATATGGGGACTCTTGCAGAGATTGCAACAAACCGCTTCGACTACGCCTTTGAACTCGGTGACAACGACCGTGGAAGGACGCTTGTGACGGCGAGTCGCGCCGCCGTGCGCTGTTGCAACAGCTATGAACGGCCCGAAGGAGAGCCCCTTTCCACGTTCTGGAAGCAGCGTTTCAATCGCCTGATAACGACGGGTCACGGCCCCGTTCATCAGGTGCTTCGCGATTACAATGCCCCCAGAGAAACCCTCTCCCTAGCGGAGGAAGCACCGCCGTTGCGCTTTGCCAGAGAAGCCTGGCTCCCCCATGCCCTAGAGCCCAAGATCAACGGGCCCTATGCAGTGATCCATGCCGCCACCAGATGGCCCTCCAAGTCATGGCCTCCCGGGCGCTGGAGGCAGGTAGTCACCGCCCTGCTCAAGAAATTCCCGCAGGTTGTCATCAGTTGCGGTCCGAACGCCCGAGAGATCGCCGAGGCGCAACAGCTCTGCGTAAGTGAAGAGGGGAATGCGGGACACGGGGGGAGGGTTCTCTCCACTGGCGGCGCACTCTCGTGGAGGCAACTGGCGTCACTCCTCGGATCAGCAGAGCTTTTCGTGGGGGTCGACACCGCCGCCATGCATCTGGCGGCGGCCGTTCAGTGCCCCTCGGTGGTCCTCTTCGGTCACGCCCCCTCCTACCAGTTCATGCCTTGGAAATCACCTCACCGAGTCGTCCGCTCCAGAGATGCCATGGTGGAAACGGAGCGCTACCAGCTTTCCGGCGAACAACTCATGGATGAGATCCAACCCGAGGCGGTGCTCACTGCCATCGATGTGATGACGGATGCGTGTCAGAGAGTCGAGGCCAGTCGAGTGTAGAGAGCGGCCAATTGGTTACTGAGCAGCGGCAGTGACGGGCGAGGCAGCCTCTCTTGGAAAACCAGGAGTGAATCCCTGAACGCACTGTCAGCGGTTGCCCTCCGCAACAGCTCTGCATAACCAACCACATCTTGCGGATCAAAGAGACCCGGGTGATCGGGGCTGAGCAACGCCACATTTCCCTCAATCCTGCTTGCAAGGATGGGAATCCTGCAATCGAGGGCCTGAAGCAGTGCCAGCGGCTGCCCCTCCCAATCCGAGGCAAGGACAAAGAGATCCAACGACTGAAGCCATGGAGCCACTGGGCGCTTCCGACCAGCTAAGATAAGACGGCCCTCCAAATGATTTTCAGCAATCAGGCGCTCGAGTAAGGGGCGATCCTCACCCTCACCAAAGAGCATGAACTTGGGGAGTGGAACCCCCTTTTGATCAAGCAATGCCAGGGCGCATACGGTGGCGCGATGATTCTTAGTGTGGTGAAGCGATGCTACAGAGCCGACAAGAAACTCTTCTGAGGAAAGGCTTAACGAGGCGCGCACGCCAGCGCGATCAGCTGTGGGCTGGAAGATGGCCGGATCGATTGCATTGGGAACCACAGAAACCTCCTTTGGATTCAGCTCAAATGCCGCAATCAGATCTCTGCGCGTCTCCTCGGAGAGGGCAATAACATGGTCGGCCCAGCGGTAGATGTGCCTAATGAAGAATCCCTTCCTCCCCTTTAGCTTCAGGAAAGTTTTCTGCTGATGAACGATCGAGCGAATGCCGGCTAACCTTGCGGCGATAACGCCGAAGAGTTGGTCGTGATACGACTGCGCATGGATGACTTTGATCTCATTTTCTCGGAACCAACGGGCCAAGCGGAATATCCCAAGCGGATTTATTCGCTTGGTCGGAAAGACCGGCACCAAATCAACCCTGCAGCCAGCCTTTCGCGCCTCCTCACCCAACACACCAAGATTGCGCAGACAGACAAAATGAGGCTCGATTCCAGGCGGAAGATACCGGCTAGCCGAGAGAAGAAAATCCTCCGCCCCACCCACGGGCATCGAGATAAAGAGGAAGGCAACCTTCAGCGACCCCTCCCCCTCCCCTGTGGCACTGCTCGCCTCGCTCACCGGATGATTGTCAAAGCAAAGCGGTTACCACTGGACCCCGAACAGAATGATGCCCTTCGGCTTCTCCGGGTTGTCCGGATCCCAGGAGATGCTGTCCTGTCCGTCA
>CANIBV010000006.1 GCA_947466005.1 Spartobacteria bacterium
GCGAAAAACATCGGGGGCAATCACGTGACGGTGGTGGCTGTGATCAAGTCGGGAATCGACCCCCATGAATTCGAACCGACACCGGGTGATGTGAGAAAAGTAGCCGATGCGAACCTTGTCCTCTTCACTGGGAAGGGAATCGAGGGGTATCTGACAAAACTTGAAGAGGCTGCCGGGGGCAGCTCCTCCAAGTTCCTAAACATCGGCACCTCAATTCCTTCGCTCACCATGAGGGAGGAAGGAAAAAGCGTGGAAGACCCTCACTGGTGGCACAGCGTGGGGAATATGAAGAGGGCGACCAGAGTCGTGGCCGCCGCATTCGCCAAGGCCGATCCGGCCAATGCAGCCAGTTACCAAAAGAATGCCCAGAGCTATCTTGCCTCGCTGGACGAATTGCAGCGTTGGATCCGGGTGAAACTGGCAGGACTCTCCCACGATCAGCGCAAACTCGTCACCTCGCACGATGCTCTTCAATATTTTGCCCATGACTACGGATTCACCATTTATCCCCTAAAAGGGATCTCAACGAACGAAGAGCCATCCTCCCGACATGTGAGGGAGATCATCGAAGTGATCAGAGGACAGCGTGTAAAGGCTGTCTTCTTCGAGAGCATCGAGAACCCCCAGGCCATCGAGCAGATCTCCAGGGAAACAGGGGCTAGGACAGGATACACACTCTATTCGGACGGACTGGGTGAGGCGGAGGCAAACACCTATGACTCCATGATGAGGCATAATGTCTCGGCCATCGTGGATGGCTTGAAATAGCTGAGGGAGAAGTTCATAGTCTTCTCTTGGCTATCGAACGACGCACAACTAGGCAGAAGGAAGCGATCAAGTCTGTTCTGGAAGATCAGGATGGCCCCTTGCTGCCTGACGACATCCTCCGCCTTGCCCTTAAAACCGTCCCTTCTCTCGGGATTGCCACTGTTTACCGCTCTCTTAAAAACCTCCTTGATGACGGTCTGGTATCCTGTGTGGAGCTACCGGGTCAACCCCCGCGATATGAGCGTGCCGACAAGGGGCATCACCATCATTTTCATTGCCGGAACTGCGGACAGGTATTCGATCTCCAGAAATGCGTGGCGGGTGGCCTTAGGAATCTGGCGCCGAGGGGCTTTCAGGTAACTGATCACGAAATCATCCTCTATGGTCTCTGCAAATCATGCGCCTGAGCGCAATCTTCATGGCTTGGAGTCTTCTGGCTCTGATGGCAACATCATCATTAGGCCGAGCTGATTCCCTACTCATCCTAAAACCCAAGGTGGGCGATCCCGTCCTTCAAGAGTTGATGGGAGGATGCTCGCTTCGTTGTGCCTTCTTCTGGGAGACGCTGGCAGGGAAATCCGTCTCCAATCTCAAGCCAGCCTCCGAACTCTGTGATGACGACGCCATGACCGCATGGATCTCCCCCACCCAGGGAGCAGGAGAGATCATTCAGTTCCGCATTCCGAAAAGACTTCCCAAGGATTGCCGGGACACCCCTTTCTACGGGATCACGATCGCCAACGGAGTGATCCGTACTCTCGAGGAATTCCGCGCCTACTCCCGCGTGAAGTCCATGACCCTGAGCGTGAATAAAAAGCGAATCGCCCGATTCCATCTAGCCGACACCTGGCGCTGGCAGGCCTTTCACTTCGAGGACATCATGATTAATCAGGGGGACCTCATCGAACTGACGATCGAGGAGATCACTCCCGGCAAAACCTCCCAGCAACCGGGTATCACCGAAATCATGCTCCAAGGGGGACACTAGCGGCGACCGAAGCCGAGGAAGCGGCCAATACCACCCTTTTTGGCGGGGCCACCGGCGGATTTACCAGCTTCTCCACTCATGGAGACGCTTCGAGGCTTGCCGTCACTCCTTCCTCTGGAGCGGGAGCGCTGTTCTCCCCCACCCGCAGAACCTTGCGGTTTTTGGCCGCCCTGGGAGGAAGAGCCTTCTGACGAGCGTTCTTGGGAAAAATCACGACGGGGCGCTGGGCGCGGAGCGCGTACTTCACCGGGACGACGCGGCGGACGACGGTCACCCCCCTTGTCCCTTGGAGGAGCGGGGGCTGTGTAGTCGAACCCCTCCGCCTTGTGACGGGGTATACCACGGCGGGTGAAACGCTCCAGAGCGCGAACGGCGTCCTCATCCTCCCTGGAGACGAAGCTGATCGCTTCGCCGACAGCCTTTGCCCGACCGGTACGGCCGATGCGGTGGACATAGTCCTCGTGGTGTGGAGGGAAGTCGTAGTTCACGACATGTGAGATACCATCCACATCGATGCCGCGTGCCGCGATGTCAGTGGCCACTAGCACCCGGACCTTCCCCTCCTTGAATTCATTCAGCGCGCGGAGACGCTGGTTCTGGGATCGGTTGGAGTGGATCGTGCCGGTCGGGATGCCTGCTTGTTCGAGACGGCGCGCGATCCGGTCGGCTCCATGCTTGGTCCGAGTAAAGACCAGCACCACGTTGAGCGCCTTGTTCTGAAGCAGATGGAGCAGGAGACCCGGCTTGAGATGCTGAGAAATCTCGTAGACAGACTGGGAGACGGTATCGGCAGGATTGGATCGGCGCCCGATCTCGACAGTCTCCGGCTCCTGAAGGAACTCACCGGTAAGTTTCTCGATCTCGCGGGAGAGGGTTGCTGAGAAGAAGAGCGTCTGCCTCTTCCTTGGGAGGAGCTTCACGATCTGACGGATCGCCGGGACGAATCCCATGTCGAGCATCCGGTCAGCCTCGTCGAGCACAAGGAACTCGATATTGGCAAAGGCCTTTTCACGACCGCGGATGAGGTCGAGCAGACGGCCGGGGGTTGCAATGACGATATCAGCACCGTGTTCGAGGGCCTTGATCTGAGGACGCTCGCTTACTCCACCGAAGATCGTGGCCATGGTGAGAGAGAGATGCTTGGCGTAGGCCCGGACGTTCTCCTCGATCTGGACCACCAGTTCGCGGGTTGGGGCAACCACGAGCGCGCGGATCCCCTGCGAGGGGGAAGCAGCCAGAACCGACAGGATGGGGAGAGTGAAGGCAGCCGTCTTGCCGGTACCCGTCTGGGCGATACCGATCAGATCGCGCCGCTGGAGGATATGAGGGATGGCAGCCGACTGGATCGGGGTCGGTTCGGTGTAACCAGTCTCTTGGACTGCTTTCAGAATGGCGGCATCAAGGCCAAGGGATCGAAAAGGCATGGGCAGAGGAAAGGGGTAAATCCAGAATGCTGAAAGCTTAAAAGGGAGTGCAAGGCTCGCCTCTTGAACCAGGAGCCAAAGAGCTGAGCTTCTTACTTGCTATCAAAGAACTCCTTGGCAGAGCTCTTTACATCGTGTGCCGCCTCGCGCAGTTGCTTGTACTCCAAAATGCCAAATAGGACGCCGGAGACAATCAAGGCAATTACTGCAAATTTCAAGTTCCGGAAATCTTTGGGATGAGCCGGCGGCTTCATCCCCAGAATCCGGGGGCGTAACACCGAGGGTTCCAACTCTCCCCTGAAACCAGGATCAAGCATCACCACCTTACGAAAAGGAACCCCCTTCTCTTCAGGGAAGGGAACGTCCCCGGGGGATTGATTGCTCGGTTTATCCACTCTCATGCTGAATAAACATTATGTCTTGGCTTGAAAAATATCCAGTGGAAAATGCAAGCGGAAATGTTTATTTGTGAACTCATTAGCGAACATTAGCGGCCACCCTTTTGGGTGAGCGCAGCCTCAAAAAAGGCCCCTTTCTATTTTTCTAAGATCGCCAACTGCCTTACTGGGCTTGCTTGATCTCGTGAAGTTTCTCTTTCGGCACCAACTTGCAAGCGGTCAGGACGATATCCCCGACCTTGAGTTCCTTGAAGTCCCCCTTGAGTCCAACCTGCTGATCCACAGAGAGGTAAGGCTCTTGTGAAAGGATCACGCCAGTTCGGTCACGCCGGACGAGTGTCGCCATTGAGCCGTCTGATGAAACCTGAATTTCGGAATTTTCAGGAAACGAACCGAACAGAAACTCCCCCTTCACGGCGGGTTGACTCGCTGCGGCATCCTGCAGAGTGACGACCATCACCTTGTTTTCACTGCTGCCCTGACTGATGGCGGCCACACGACCGATCACCGTGATGCGTTGACCATTGTATTTTCCAATGGCGGCAGTCTCATTGGAGGCGAAGTCTCCGGCAATCACCGCAAGCGGAACGACGCCGCTCGCAGGAAACGGCTTGAGGTACGCGGCCGCATCCTTCTGGGCGATCACGGTGGTCGGAAAGTTATTCTGGGCCAAGGCCGGCACCATCAGGACCGGCAGCACGAGGAGGAGGCAGCGTGTGAGGGGATACATGGAGGCACACTAACACACTGTGAAGAAATGCAAATTGCGAAATGAAGGGGGCTAATCGCGCCTCCTGCTTGACCCCTGCCCCCGACCTCTTCAACACTTCCTTGTCATGTCCTTCATCAACTCCATCCTGAAGCATCCCTATCTCCTTGCGGGGATGGGGGGAGCGATTGGATCTATTGGCCGTGTCTTGATGTCGAATTTCGTCACCCGCTTCGCGGGCGAGGAATTTCCCTTCGGAACGATTGCCGTCAATGTCACTGGAGCCATTCTGATGGGGGTGCTCGCGGGTTATGGTGAAAGTGAACCGGGGAAGTTACTCTTTTCCCAGTCGGCCCGCACCTTTCTGATGATCGGCTTGCTCGGCGGATACACCACCTTCTCTTCCTTCAGCCTTCAGACCTTCCTGCTGATCGAACAGGGGAATATAACGGGAGCGTTCCTTAATATCCTTCTTTCGGTGCTGCTCTGCCTGGCGGGAATCTGGGTAGGATTCATGGCGATCCGCGCCATTCTCTGAGCCCAAGGAATTTTTCAAAGGGGGCACTTCCCCCTACGACTCGGAGCTTGTGGCGAGAAAAACTCCAGTCTCCAGAGAAAATAGAGGCCCGTGAGTTTTTACGTCGCCCCTTGCAAGGTATGAAGTCACACTTAATCGCCGTGTTGTATCACCCTGCTTTATTAAACCGAGGCTGTCGGAGGAATGGCCTCACACTGACGGAACTCCTGGTCACTATTAGCATCATCGCTGCGCTTACATCCCTGACGGTTCCAGCATGGAGCAGCCTGACACGATCACGGGCACGACAGGTTGCGAGCGGCATGGTCATGGAATCTCTGGAACTGGCGCGAAGCACGGCACTCACCACCAAGAGGGATACCTGGGTCGTCTTCCGTCATCAGGTTGAGGGTAACAGGGATGCCTTTCGAATCGTCAGCAGTGGGGATGGATCCGTGATGTCCCTCGGCCCTTGGAAACAGCTTCCGGGCGGGATTTTATTTCGGGACGGTGAGGGTACCCTGATGGAAGAGCACCCCTCTCAAGAGATCCTCTCGTCAGCGCTCAATGAGATCGCTCCCCCTGCTGGCCAGACATTCGGTTCTGTAATGTTCCAGCGATCAGGACGGGTCGGTCGCCCCCTTCGTGGGGGTAATCAGCTGATCCTTTCCTTTAACTCCTCCGTGGGGCCTGCTCCCCAGCCAATCTTGCTCTCCAGAGCCACCGGCCGTTCCTCCTCTTCTGAATGAGCAAATGAAGGAAATCCCAACCCGTCATCCTCAGGGAGCCTTTACACTTTTGGAGGTTCTCATCGCCCTGGGTATCTTTGCCTTCGCGACGGCCTCCCTCCTTGTCCTTTTCCCCATGGCGCACCGAAGCGAGAGGGAAAGCGATGAGGAGACACGTGCAACCCTGATTGCCAGCAGCATCATGGAGGCACTTGAACTCCCTTCCTCTGGGGGGCTCGTCCGCCTTCAGATCGGCAAAACAAACGCAACCCCACTCTGGATGTGCCTAGATCCAAGAAGCAAAACCAACCAGTCCGTTGCCTACAATTCCGCTTGTGAGCCGCTTCATCCCCTCAACGGGAAGGAGCAACTCGAATCGATTCCAGATCACAAGACGGCCTGCGTTGCGACACTCAGCCTCGCCCCAAAGACATCCATTCCTTTCCTGAGCACTGCGGAGGTGGAAGTGGCCTTCCCCTCCTCTGCCCCTGCGGCCAACCGCACCATCCATCGGTTTGTGCGTCTCCTGAATGTGACTTCCCCAGCCCCCTTGGAACCATGAATCGCGGGCAGCTTCACAGGCCTCCCCGGTATCGCGCACTCGGTGCTTTTTCACTCCTGGAGGTACTGATCGCGTCCACCATCCTTGCGCTGGTTGTGGTGCTCCTCCTCGGGATGGTCGATGGCGCCTCAAGTCTTTGGCGCAATGCGGAACGGCGACGGGATGCCTCCAGGGAAGTGAGGGCGGGTCTGCGCATGATGACGGAGGATCTCCACTCCGCCGTCCTGACAACTGCACCGGACACCCTTTTGATCGAAGACTCCGAGCTGCACGTTGGAGATGGTAACAGCCTCTTCTTCCTCGTCTCCCACCCCCCGGATCATCGGCATGACGGGATCAAGGGTGATCTCTGCGCTACAGGCTATTTTATCGCATCCGCGCCGGAAGGGAACGGGATCCGGAATCTCTACCGCTTCCACGCCTCGGGAGATGACGTTGCTGATGCCTATGCAGAGAAGAGTCTTCCGTCACTCTATGCCACCGCCTCTCCCGGCAATAAGAACACGGAACTGCTGGCTCGAAACATCACGGACCTCAGGGTTCATCCCATCAGCATCTCGGAAGGGAGAGCCCATCCAGATGCCCTCCAGTTGACCCTCTCTGCAGTCAATGGTGATACCGCACGCTTGATCGGGTTGAAACCCGAGGCCAACGAACGCAACAAGCGCCTCCTCCAACAACACCAGCTCGTTTTATCAACACTTGTCAGTTTACCTCCGCAACGTGACATGCCCCGGGACCATCAGAAAAATGAGCCCTGAGCACTCCATCTTTACCGGAAACAGGGAAACTTGTTTGAAAGCTAGGGAGGAGGGTGCGGCCATTGTTGCCGTTCTTAGCGTGCTGGCTCTACTCAGTCTCCTACTTGTCTCCCTCCTGTACAGCGCCCGTGTCGAACGGACAGCCGCAGCAGAATCAGCAGCGGCCGAGCAGTCAGAGCTTGCTGCAAAATCGGGTATTTCCTCGGCGCTGACCCTGCTCATGATTGCAACATCACACTCTCCCGCCTACCTGGTCGGACTGAAGGAGAACGACGATGCTGCAGCCGACTCTTCGCTTGATATCACCCCCGCTCTCGTGATCGGGGCAACAAATCTCAGCAACGCGAGCCAGATGCTTCCTCTCTTTTCCTCTGACCTTAAATCCCTGGCCGCTTTTCCCAAGATACCCTCCGGCCAACTCGATTCCCTGCTTGAAAAGCGCCTCTCCACAAATCCAGCGGTTGCCATTGACCTGAATGATCCGGCCTTGATCGGAAGCTCGGGCGCCCTCCCGTCACAACAGAGCGCCGCGGGAGGCATCATTGATACCAAGGGGCACTTCCCCGCGCTTTGGCAAACGATCAAGGACAGCAATGGTGATCCGGTGGGACGCTTTGCCTTCATCATGACGGACGAGTCGGCTCGTCTGAATCCCGCGCTGCATCTTGGGCAGCCGCGAAATGATCCCGCTGACTGGGACAACGGACCACAGGACATCCCCCTGAGTAATGGAAACCCCGAGCTCCCGAGCCTTGAGGAAGCCCTGCACCTTAAGGATGTGGCGCTCAACTTACCCACAGAAGCAAGCTTTGAGCGGTCATTCCAAGATCCAAGTGAGTACAATCAAAAGCGCAGCTTGCTCACACGGGATGCGTGCCAAGCACCCGATCTCATTCCGGCATCCCTACCCGAGGGGGGGCTTCCAAAGTATAACCTGAATGATCTCGCGACCAACCACGCATGGGGAGTGACGCCTTACGACCGGGCTCTGACGATTGCTTCGGTGATCGGAAGGAACCTCCCAAAGTTTCAGCAGCGGGACGCATCGCTATCCGCCAAAGGAGCCGATCAAGCGCTCTACCTCCGAAGGGTTGCCTGCAGCATTGTCGACTACATCTCACCGGAAATCGGCCCGACAGGTCCTCCCGGCGGTGAACCATCCGGACGCGACCTGGTCCCCTACGTCACTCAAATTGCTGAACGTTGCACCCTCACCGACCTCTCCAGTAACAACGCCACCATCGAGAGTCAGTTCTTTGTCGAGATCTGGAATCCCTCCACCGGCGCCATCCAAGGGGGAACCCCGCGCCTCCTGATAGGGAATAGGGCCAGGGTCCTCTTCGGCACTGCGATTGAATCACCTTTTCGTGATTATGAGGAAACAGGTGCCGAGTTCACCCCCCTCCGTCCCAATGAGTTCACCGTGGTGGCTTTCAAACCCGAGACCCAGCGCTGGGATTCCCCGACAATGACCACCAGTGCTCCCAAGTGGGAACGAGGTCCCGGCGGCAACGCCAATAATACCCGCCATCAGAGTTTTCGATTCTACTGGAACGACAGGTTGGTGGACATGACACGAGCCGGCGGCCTATCGGTGGGCGACAGCCCCGGGGGTCTCGATCATTACGGGCAGACACTGAACGACAGGAAGCCTCACTGGCAAATCCTGACATCCCCCACCTACGCAGCGGGTTCCTCAAGTCAGGCTGAGGCGGATGAAGCTCTGGAGCCTGGTTCCTACAGGTTTGTCGGCGATCCGAGAGCCAACTTCTTAACCGCCTATACCTGGAGCGCTGTGACTGATTATCAGGCCAAGACACGGTGGAAAGGGGTCAATCCCGCTGAGTATCACAACCTTGGCTACGTCCTGGATCCCATGAAGATCTGGAGGGGGCGTGATCGAGTCCCACTGGACGGGCCTGCCGGCAACATGCCGGAGAACACGATGCAAAATCCAGACACCATCCCATCCCCCTACAGGGAGGAGAGGGACAGTATCACCGCGCCCTTTGTCCTGCGCAAGGGCGCCATGACCTCGCTCGCGGAACTGGGAAATATTTTCGACCCCGCGCAGGTGGATGATCAGGGACAAGCACCAAAAGCTGGCACCGCGGGTTCCAGTTTCTGCTGCGGAGGAGGTCGCACACTGAGAATCGGACAACCGGAGTTTCAATTCCCCGGGACGAACTACAACTGGAATGTACCCGGGAAAAGAGCCATTGAACTGCTTGATCTCTTCACCCTCACCGATGAGGGGCGCAAACCGGGAGCCAGCATGCTCGGCACCAATGCGGGCGTTCCGGGGCGCATCAACATCAACACAGCACCTCATCCTGTTCTCACCGCACTCTTCAGCGGGATCAGCGTAAGCTCCGACCGCCGCTTCACTAACTCCATCATCGGCGCCAAGGCAGCCGATGCCTTGGCAACTCTTCTTGAAGAGCATCGCCCCTACAGCCGCCTCTCGGATCTCTCCATTCTCACCACCAACCTCGTCAACGCGGAAACCTACACCCCTACGCTCTCACAAAACATTATCGGAAGTTCGCCACCATCAGCGGATATCTTCGACAGGGCTCGCGAAGAAGCACTTGGAAAGATCGCCGGCCATTGCATCCTCCAGACACGGGTCTTTCATCTCTATGTCCTCGGGGAATCCCTCGACCGCCGCGGCAAGCCTACCGGGCAATCCCTTATGGAAGGAACGGTGCGTCTGAAGCCGGACTCCAAAGGCAGACTCATCCCCACGCTCCATGATGTACAATGGCGGTAACTCCATGACCCGATGATCACCGTTCCCGCCCTTCTGTTCCTGGCTCAGACAGCAATACTTCCGCCCACTTCTCTGCCTTCGCCCTCTCCCAAGACGCCTCTAACTCACACGGCACGCGACTATGGCCATACCTCAGCCACGCCGACGCCAACTCCGGAAGTCCGGATCAC
Source organism: Spartobacteria bacterium (assembly GCA_947466005.1). Lineage (GTDB taxonomy): Bacteria > Verrucomicrobiota > Verrucomicrobiia > Chthoniobacterales > UBA6821 > UBA6821. The sequence goes on from CANIBV010000006.1 coordinate 9,799, forward strand.
CATCGTGAATGCCACGAGCGTGCCAGCCCTTTCCCTCAACACGATGGCAACCGCCGCCCATAGAGCCTACCCCCTCTTTCCTCAGGGAGAATGGACAGCCAACGAGGCCCTCAAGACATCCGAGGTTCAGTACCTCGTTCAATCCACTAATGGAGCAATCGTCTCCAAACAAACCATCCGATTCAAACCGCTCTCCAGCCAGTTCCTCCTGCTGACCGGCGACCTCTCCTCCAAGGGACCGGCCGACAAACTACCAGGAATCACATCTTCACCCACCTCATTGAGGCCTCATGCATGGCCGCCCAATTTTCAGTTCCATCTCTTCCCGTACACGCTCGTCAGTCAGGATCCCTGTCACTATCGGATCTTTAACGGGATGCCGGGCAAAACCCTCCTTTTACGCAGCGTTCCCGATGGCAATAAACCATCACAGCAGCTTGCTCTGCTCACGCCGGGAAACAGCGTTCAACTCGTGCACCAACCATCATCGATTGACTACGATGCGGAAATCGACGGGCACACCTATCGTCTCGAGATCCGGCAGGAAGGAGCAGAGGGGAACTGTCTGATTCCATTTTTCCTTCGGAACGGCACACCAGATTTCATCAGGGTATTTGAGACACCTTAGTGAAAGGGCTGGTGAGCCGGCGCTAAGTGCAGCCCATGAGGGCGAGACGAGCGAACATCGAGTGTCGGGAGATGCTGAGGCAAAGCGAGCGAGGCAAGACTTCTTTGTGGTCAGCAGATTATGTCAAATCGCTCTGCTCAGCTTCGGAGTTCGGGGTAAACCCACTCGAAAGAGTGGGAAGCCCTTTTCACGGCCCCTGCTGAAGGGGCTTGGGAATCATTTCGTTAGAATCCGGAAGCGCAATTGGGGTCTGCTCATGTTTTAGCGAACGCAATTTCTCGAGCTTTTCGTTCATGCTAGCAATCTGATCGTTGAGGGAGATTTGAAGATCCTCGGTTGCCCCTTGAATCATGAGACCCTTGCCCCGAGAGGTGCCTGACTTTGCCTCCCTCTCTTTCTGGTCTTTTTTGCCGAAGTCATTATTGCCCTGGTAGGAATCAATAACAGGCGTGCTGATTTCTTTCTCCTCACTCTTGAAAAAGTATTTTTTACTCGTGAATTTGAGAGCAAGCATCGTGAGCGTCAGGACGACCACGGCACCAATTACGAGAAGGCGTCCCAGTTGGTCAGCCCTTCGGGCGTAGTTGACGCGCTTAGGTGGCGCGGCACCCTCATTGCCCGAGGCTCTCTCCCCTTGATGCCAGAACTCAACAGCCTCCTTGCCCCCGGGGGTTAATGTATGCTTGGGTATCACTTTTGGAGGAATATCCATCTCCCCCTCTACCCTTTTACGATCTGAGGGAAGGATCCGCGGCAAGCACGGAAACCGCTCTATATTAGCAGTTTCCTCTGGAGCGCCCATGAATCAACACTATACCTTCATTCCTTAGTTGCTACTAAAAAGATGCTATCCGATCTGGGATCGAATCACCCCGTTACAGCTTTCCCACCTTTGCCCACCTCTGACATGATATAGTTTTATGGCCTCTTCCTATCTTGATCGCTGGAGTAGATTCTTCGACCGCTGCGCCATCCCTGGACTGATCCGGTATGTGGCACTCTTCAATGCCCTCGTCTTCATTCTGCATCTCCTGGCGCCCGGTTTCATCTCTGTGCTGGAACTTGATCCGGCACTCGTCCTTCAGGGTCAGGTCTGGAGGCTCGTCACCTGGATTTTTATTCCTGAAACGCTGAGTCCGTTCTGGATCTTTTTTGCCCTGCTCTTTCTTCTCTATCTAGGCGATGGACTGGAAACGGCAGTTGGCCCAGCCAAACTCACCCTCTTCTATTTCTGCGGAGTCCTCCTCTGCACGGTTGTCTCCTTTTTATTCGGACTCTCCGGTAGTGGAGCTTCTCTGGGACGGGCCAACACCTTCCTGAATCTTTCCCTGCTACTGGCCTACGCAACGGTCTACCCTGACTTCAAGGTCCTCGTCTTCTTTGTGCTTCCGGTTCGCATCGCCTGGCTTGCCCTCTTCAGCGCAGCCATCATGATTCTCGCCTCACTGGGGCAGTCACCCGTCGTGGCGGCAACTCTTGGAGCGGCCTTCGTGAATTACTTTCTCTTTTTCAGCACGGAACTCCGTAGCCATCTTGGGGCTTTAAAGGCTGGCGCCGCTCGGTTCTCAGGCCCCCCGGCCAGAAGGACGCAGACCAAGACCCAGGAACCCTCCACTGAAACGCTGCACCGCTGTGAACAGTGTGGCCGGACTGAGGTCAGCAATCCCGAGTTGGAATTTCGGGTCGCCTCAAACGGCTCCGACTACTGCGTGGAGCACCTTCCGGGGAAAGAAACTTGAAAGCTGATTCAGGTCTTCGCCATCGTGAAGATCACCGCTCCCCCATACTCCCTGCGGTGGACGCTTCTTCCAAGAATCTGGCTTAGCATATGCTCCTCCATCGCACGGGCCTCCGGATGCCTTCTCATGAGTGAGGCCAGCGGCAGATGACTTTCACGGATCTCCAAGGAAGCATCACCGGGAACCAGCGTGCTCATTCTGCCCTCACGCTCTCTGATCGCCACAAAGGCAAGCATACGATCCTGCGCAGGGTCTTCTGCCAGGAGCTGCTCATAGCGTTCAGACTGAGTCTGAAAGTACTTCATTAGAATCTTGAGAGGAGCTGGCGTCCCGAAAAGCCCAGCAACCTCCTCAAGCAAGCCCAGGGCAAGATCCTCATTGAAGTCCCGAAAGAGCAACTCCCCCGCTTCGGCTAATTTGTAGAACATTAAGGGGCGCCCCTTGGGAGCCGGTTGTCTCCAGGTGGTGAGGTATCCGGCCGAGGTCAATGCGAGGCAATGCGCCTTCACTCCCATATAGCTCATGCCCAACTCAGCGGCGAGTTGCTTCACACCCATCCCGTTTGCAGAGCGCTTGATGAGTTCCAGAACGGCAAGCCGAGGGCCTCGTCCGGCTCCGAGCATGAGACTGGTTTTCATCAGAAGAGCTCCCCTTGGGCTGGGGGGGGCGGGAGATGAAGATCATTCACACTATCACTTTCAGCCTTTTGCTTGTCCGGCCGTTGCTTCGCATCTGAACTCGAGCTCTCCAGATCTGCTCCCGCCAGTCGCTGATTTGCTACGGCACCTTCCACCTTCTCACTTTTTACTTCCCCATCGCCTTCACACCTCGTCTCCCTCACCTCGACTGCCACCATGTCAGCTCGTCCGCTTTGCATCTTTTCCTTTTTTCCCATCTCCCTCTCCACCTCGGTAACAAGGGATCGGAACTCGCAATTGCGGAGCGCCTCAATAAGCTCCGCATACTGTGGCGATACCTTCATCTCATTGATTGGCAAGGGTAGCGGCAAATCGAGGTCGAGGGCGACCATCTGGCGATTCTGGATGATCAGCTCTCGCGAAGCCTCAACCTTCATGTGAACTTTAGGATCAAGAGAGGCCGAGGAGAGGATGGCATCAAGGGAGCCATACTGACTGATCCACTTGGCGGCCGTCTTTCCCCCGACTCCCGGCACGCCGGAAATATTATCGGCTGAGTCTCCAGTGAGTGCGAGGACGTCGGCAATGAGCGATGGCTCCACACCCCATTTTTCGGTCACCTCGGGAATGCCTAGTAGCTTGAAGCCTCCGTTCCCCTCACCGATATCAGCTTTGGCTGTGGAGTAGATCGAGACGCCGTCACGGACCATCTGCAGGATATCCTTATCGTTCGTCGCCACCACACACTCAATTCCCTGACGACGGGCCTCCATCACATAGGAGGCGATCAAATCATCAGCCTCTGTGTTTGCAAGGAAGACGCTTGCTGCGCCAACGAGTGGGACCATTTCCTGAATCGGATCTTGCTGAACCTCCAGATCATCGGGCATCTCGTCGCGGTGCTGTTTATATTCGGGTTGCAGTTGTGTGCGGCGATCCGGAAGGCCTGCATCCCAAACCACTGCGGCATAATCGGGATTGAGATCGGAAAGCATCCTCCTCAATGCCTTGATGAAGCCGTAAATCGCATTGGTCGGCTCCCCCTTGGAGTTCGTCAATCCTCGGATGGCAAAGAATGACCGATAGAGATAGTAGTGCCCGTCAACCAGAAGGAGTCGCGGAGGGCGGGGGGACATATTGTTAGAAAAAGCTGAAATCAGGGCTGCCAGCTTATAATCTCCGCATCTTCCCGTGAAAAAGACTAGTAAAGATCTCTCTCTGGATCTCGTGACTCCCCTTTCAGACTCCTTGAAGGAGAGTGACTGGAAGACCCGATCCATCGTCCTAAAATCGATTTCCAGTCCCGATTCAGCAACGAACCAATCCCCATCATGCCGCAGAGGGCCACAATGAAGACCAGATAACCCGCCGTCATGTGGAACCAAGAAGGATGCTCCAGCGGGTTTTTGCCCAAAGCGAAGTCACTCCCGAAGGCAATCGTGCCGATGGTCAGCATCAGGATTCGGGCGAGATTCCCCATCACGGCAAGCGGGGGAGTGCAGAGAAAAAGAATCCATTTTCTCCAGGCCCCCTTCAGCGTGAAATGGGCAAAGAGAGCGCCTACCATCATGAGAGCGAAGAGCGAGCGGATGCCGCTGCACGGATTGGCAACATCTACAGCGAACTTCGCCCCCGCCTTCAGATGCATGGCCGCGTCCGGCGCGGAAAGAATTCCGGTACCCACCAGCACCACGGGGATGCCCATCATTTTCAGCACAAGAACGCTGACCGTCGACATCAGGTAGCGGAGCGGCAGGGCCACCATCATGTCGAGACCTGGGAAGGGGATCGCAAAAAGCAGGAAGGCGATCGGGAAGGCAAGTGCCTTCAGAAACTCCCAACCGAGTAACCACCAGGTAGAGCCGACCACACAGATCACCACACTGACCAGTCCGAGGAAAGTGACATCGGCTTGGTTGCCGGCCCAGAAGAGAAAAAGACCCGCAATCAGAAGGGGCAACCCTCCCCATCCGCACCGGGGGGTCATCGAGAGGAGTCGCGCCCGATCCTGGTAGATCAGAAAAAAGAAAGCGGGGACAATCAGAAATCCATGCCCCATGTCCTCGTTCTCCGTCCAGTTACTCCAGATATAAAGGCCGAGCGAGTAAGAGGTCGTTCCGATTCCGAAGCTGTATTGAACCAATAGCAGGAGCGCAGTAAGCGCAAGAATGCTCGCCGTACAGAGCGTGAGCGTTGAGTGGGAGGATCGGAGGGAAGCGTTCATCACTAGGAAAGCAGGGTGATTCTACATTACTTCATGACCGAAGGGGCAAGTTCGGCGATGAAATCGGTGATCATTCTCTGCGTCAACTGGACGTCCTTGCCGTTGGGAGTGAATCCCTGCAACACCGGGGCACTTACTGCAATGTAAGCCCAGCGGTGGTTCTTGTGATGGATGACCCGGTCCAAGCTTGTCAGCAGGAGGCGGTGGAGATGGGACGAGGTCGTGACCCTGTTTCCCACAAACCAATAGCAATAAATACTCGGCAGCGTCTTCGTCACCCCTGGAGAGACCTCGATAGGCCTGGAGATGTGATCGGCCATGACCGTGATGGAACGGCCATCAGCCAGCTTCACCGGCACGGTCTCCCGCCGGTCAATCGACCAACCCTGAGCCGGCAGGCAGAGCTCGGGTCGATGAATACTCCTCTTCTCGGCACCGGAAAGCACAATCTGGGCATTGATGAACTCGCCGAAGGGATTGGAATAGACTTTTTTGATGATCTCCGTGTCCTTCGGGAGCACATACCTCTCCCCCTCGGAAATCTCCTGATCCTTCCCCATCAAGGAACCGATTTGAGGGGGAAGCGACATCACCACCCCGCTCTCGGTGGTACAGTTTACGGAAGCTGAAAAGTGAAATGCCAGCACAGTCACTATTCCAAGAGCCGCCACAACGGCGATTCGTGCGACGGGAAGGGCTGGCGATGGCATCAGTTGTAATAAACTCTCAAAATCTAAAGTTCTCAATGAGAATACATGTCAGCTTTGATAGCCCGGCCGTTGCTTCGCGGTCGTTACGGCACCTTTCCACTTTTCGAGCCATCCTCTTCCATATGGGTAAATTACATCTCACCCATTATCACCCTTCTCTGTCTTCTCTGGCCGTTTGACAAAGAGCCAAAAGACTTTCCGCAGTCCACCCTCTCCCGTACTCTTTTCCCAATGGAATCCCCTGACACCTATTCCCAAGTTCTCCGCATCATCGTTCATGTAGCTGACGGCATCGGCGTGGCCATCCTGATTGCCGGGCTCTTTTTCTCCGCCTTTTTGGCAATCCGGACATGGAGCACCACCAGAGATGGATCCAGGGCCTACACGGTACTGCGCCGCACGCTTGGAGGAGCTATTCTGGCTGGACTTGAAGTCCTGGTAGCCGGGGATCTCATCCGCACGGTGGCCGTAGATCCGACACTCGATAATGTGATTATCCTCGGCATCATCGTCCTCATCCGAACCTTTCTCTCCTTCTCGCTTGAGATCGAAATTGAGGGCACCCTCCCCTGGCGTCGCGCCCTCACTCAGACAGGAGCTTCAGTCATCGCGGATGCTGTGCGAAAATCAGCTCCTGCACCCCACAAGGGCTAGGAGGTCAGCTTGACGGAGGCTGGGGATTTCCCAATGGTGATGTCTTGGCAACAATGATCCAAAACGTGCTTTCCAACGAGTCACTCAATCCCCTCACGCCCCTTGATCGTGGCACTGCGGGGAAATGGATCCCCTGTCCCCACTGCGAGGCCGTGTGCGGCGAAAGAGAGCTCTCCCCCGGGCAGGAGCTGCGGTGTACCCGCTGCGGAGTGACAGTGCTCGAGTACATTGGAAAGCGCACATTGCAGCCCGCCATGGCGCTCTCGATGACGGGCTTTTTTATCCTCCTATTGGCGAATATGTCGCCCATTCTCACCTTTGAAGTCGTCGGCAGGACGCAATCCGGATTCATGATCACCGGCGTGATCGAGTTGTCCGAGCAGGGATACCTTCCGATTGCACTCCTGGTCTTCTTTTGCGGCATCCTCGCCCCGGCCCTTTATCTTGGAGCGGTCTGCTACGTCTCCACGGCGTGCGCGCTAGGGCTTCGGTTGCCGATGCTACGCTTTATTTTTGGAGCCGTCAGGCTTCTGGAGCCCTGGAATCTGATTCCCGTCTTTGCCATCGCCACTCTGGTTGCTTCCGTGAAACTCAAGATGCTCGGAGATGTCGAATGGCAGATGGGGGCACGATGGGTGCTCGGTGTGTCGGTCTTGACCATTTTTTGCCAGCAGACCTTCGACAGGAGGCTCGTTGAGGAGCGCTTGAGCGCCATGGGGCTCTAGAATCTCATGATTCAACTCTCCGACAATTTCCGGGTTAACCTTGCGCGAGCTCTTGTGGCGACAGGCGCCATTCTTTACATCCCCTCTAACGTGATGCCGGTCATGACCATGACCATCGTGGGCAAGGTGGAGCCGTTGACGGTGCTTGGCGGGGTGCACGAACTCTATGACTCGGGTCTTCCGCTCATTGCCGGCGTGGTCTTTCTGGCAAGCTTCGTGGTCCCGTTCCTGAAACTTGCCTCGCTGGCATGGATCCTCTTCCTCCATGGAAAGCCTTACCTCAAGCATGAACGGAGCACGGTTCACCGGATCGTCCACAAGATCGGAAGCTGGTCGATGGTCGATATTTTTCTTCTCTCCGTTCTGGCCGCCGTTGGCCAACTGGGCGCGCTCGCCGGGGTGACGGCCCAACCAGGTTCCATCCTCTTTTCCGTCGTGCTGGTCGCCAGTCTCATTGCCGCGGAAATTTACAAGCCTAGGCTTATCTGGGAGAGTGATACATTAGAAACTTCATGAGTACTCCTGCCCATCTTCCCAACGACCACGGCGAGATCATTCCGCGCCGCCGCTTCAGGATTTCCTGGGTTTGGCTCTTTCCCATGCTGGCTGCCTCGGCAGCCAGTTACATGTTCTTAAATAGCTGGATCAGCGAGGGACCACGGATCGACATTGAGTTTGGTACCGCACCCGGTATGCGTGCCGGAAAGACACCTCTCTATTACCGCGGCGTGGAAGCCGGTATCGTCACGGGTGTCGATTTGGGCGAGCATCTTGAGAAGGCCATCGTCCACGTCAGGCTGAAAAAGTACGCGCAGGAGTTGGCAAGGCAGGGGACCCTCTTCTGGATCGACCAGCCCGTTTTCACGCTGACACAGGCCTCCGGCATCCAGTCCCTCATTGACGGAAACTCCCTCCAGGCCCAGATGGGCTCTGGCAAAACAGCCAGTTACTTTGTCGGCAGTGACCAGATTCCCCTGACCCCGCTTAGCGACTCATCGTTCACCATCCGGTTGCATGCGCCGGTTATTCCTCCCGTCGAGTCCGGCTGCGAGGTTTCCTTCCGCGGGTTGCCCGTCGGGCATGTGAAGAGGAAGGGGCTTGTGCTGGACTCGAATCAGGAGCCCTACATGGACATCTCCATCAACAAGGAATATGCCGGCCTTGTGCGTGCCAATGCACGTTTTTGGACCGTCCCACCATGGGCTGTCAAAATGGGTCCCGGGACTCTCAAACTTGATGTCCCATCGCTCAAGAGTTTTGTTCTCGGAGGGATAGCCTTTGATTACTTCGGTGATCAGGGTGGCACAGTCACCAATGGCACGGAATTCAGCCTCTGCGCCAACGAGGCGGCCGCTCGTGCGATTTCCGAGCCCTTCATCCTTGAGTTCAAGAATGCGCAGGGGCTCCTCGTCGGAGAATCACAGCTCCGGTACATGGGAATCCCCGTGGGGCTTGTCGATAAAGTGACCCCGACCAACGGGAAGGTCTTGGTCTCGGCCAGACTCCATCAAGGGTATGAGTTTCTTCGTCGCAAGGGATCCGTCTTCTCCATTGTCAGGCCGTCGCTGGAACTCCAGAAAGTCAGCGGGTTGGAGACACTCGTGAGCGGCATTTACATCGACTGTACCCCTGGTACAGGCGGGGCCGTGGCCGATCGGTTCCGTGGAACAGCCCAAGAAGATGCCGATCTGGTCGAGTATGAAGAAGGCGGGTTTGAGGTGATCCTTCAATCTTCCTCCACCAAAATCATGCCCGGTACGGCAATCATGTACCGAGGGGTGCGCGTCGGCAAAATCATTAGCAAGGCACTGGCCGCAGAAGGACAGAGGGTAAACCTCAAGGCCTCCATCAGAAAACAATACGCAGGTCTCCTGAGGGAGAATACCCGCTTCTGGAACTCGGGTGGAGTTAAGATCTCGGGAGGATTGATTTCCCTGAACGTGCAGGCTTCCGCCTTGGAGTCACGTGCGTTGGGTGGAGTCGAGTTCTCTACGCCTGATGGCCCCGCCATGGGAGGACCTGTTGAATCAGGACACCTTTACGAACTCTACGAGACGCCGAAGAAGGATTGGCTGAACTGGAGCCCATCGCTCCCCAGGCCCTGATTGGGAGTGATTTTCCCTCAGTGACATCCAGAGCACCCCAAGTAGTCGGCCGGGTTCTTCTTTGTTCCTTTGGTCTGGTTCTCGCGGTGGTGGTTGGTATGGCCTACTGGCCAACTCCGGCACTGAGATTCCCTGTGGAGCAAGTCATACTGCCAGCCGAGTATTCAGGCGCACTACATGCCTTGGAGGGGGCGCGCGGCAAGACCCCGGGTGTGGCAAGGGACTGCGACACCAAATGGATGCTGCATGGTCATCCAACCGAGACGGTCTATGTCCTGATGCATGGTCTCTGCAACTGCCCGAAGCAGTATCAGCAATTGGGTGAACTTCTCTTTTCCCAGGGTTCCAATGTCCTGATTCCCAGAACTCCTTGGCATGGCCTTTCTAATCTCATGAACACAGGCTTTGCCACCCTGACCGCCGCCGAATTGATCGAAAGTGCAGAAGGGGCCGTCGATCTTGCCAAGGCCCTCGGAAAGAGGATCGTCGTGGTCGGACTCTCAATTAACGGAACAACCACCGCATGGCTGGCCCAAAACAGGAGCGATATCGCCCGGGCTGTTCTGCTTAATCCGTTTTTTGCGCCAGCTGTGATCCCCGAATGGTCGGCGGCTCCCGCGGGGCGCTTGGCGATGCGTCTGCCGAATCAATTCATCTGGTGGAATGACCTGGAGAAGGAAAACCTGATCGGCCCGCCGTATGCCTATCCACGCTTTCCCACCCAGGTGATTGGTCAGGTGATGCAACTGGGTGAGTGTGTGCGTGAGCAAGCCAAAAGCTCCCCCTTCCGTAGCGGATCCGTCCTGATTGTGACTAGCGCCGCGGATCATGCGGCGAGTGCAAAAGCCACGGCCTCCCTCGTTGCTGAATGGAGAAGATTAAGGCCGGATGGGGTGACCACCCACGAGTTCCCCCTCGCCGAAAGAGTGCCCCACGACTTCATTGACCCCAATCAACCGGATCAGAAGGTAGCCGAGGTCTATCCCGAACTTTTACGTCTCCTGAAAGAGTAAGGAATCAGGAAATTGGGCAACAAAACGGCCCGTCATGGGGCTCATGGTCTATCTCTTTTGCAAATGAAGGAAGCTTGTGTCAGGCTTATTCCATGCCAGAAGTATCTTCTTCAGCGCCCACTTGCCCGTCAGTCCGTGCTGGCGGGGTCTCCCTGCTTCCTGTCTAATTTCAAGATCGGCTAGCCTGGGCACTGAGCCCTTGGTGCGGCCGGTCAAACACCATGACCCCTGACGACCGAGTTTTAATTTTTGACACGACACTTCGCGATGGCGAGCAGTGCCCGGGTGCCTCCATGAACCTGCGCGAGAAGCTTGAGATCGCGCGTCAGCTTGCCCGGCTCAAGGTCGACATCATCGAGGCGGGATTCCCCGTGATCAGTGATGGTGACTTCGAGGCGGTTCAGACAATCGCACGTGAGATCCAAGGCCCGATCATCGCCGGATTGGCCCGCTGCGTTCCCAAGGACATTGAAACGGCTGGACGCGCAATTCTTCCTGCGGGGGACCGCGCCCGCATCCATGTCTTCCTTGCGACATCCAAGATCCACCGCGAGCACAAGCTGAAGAAGGCCAACGAGGAAATCATCCGCCTCGCCGTCGAGGGCGTGACTCAGGCGAAGTCGATGGTGACTGATGTCGAGTTCTCCCCCGAGGATGCCTCGCGCACCGAACCTGAGTTTCTCGCCGAAGTCGTGCAGGCCGCGATCGAGGCCGGCGCCACCACGGTGAATATCCCCGACACTGTCGGTTACGCCATGCCGCAGCAATACGCCGATCTGATCACCTACCTGCGTAAGCATGTGAGGGACATCAACAAAGCGGTCATCAGCGTGCATTGCCACGACGACCTGGGCATGGCCGTAGCGAATTCACTGGCCGCCGTCCAGGCGGGAGCCCGTCAGGTCGAGGGTACCTTCAATGGCATCGGTGAACGCGCCGGCAATGCAGCCCTTGAAGAAGTCGTCATGGCGATCAAGACCCGCCCCGATGTCTTCAAGGGACTCTCCACCGGCATTGCCACGAGGGAAATTCTCAAAACCTCTCGCCTAATCAGTCGAATGAGTGGACTCCAAGTCGCGCGCAGCAAGGCGATCATCGGCGAGAATGCCTTCGCTCACGGTTCCGGAATCCATCAGGACGGCATCCTCAAGATGCGCGAAACCTACGAGATCATGGATCCCCGCGATGTCGGCTGGGGCGGCACCGACCTGCCTCTTACCAAGCACAGCGGGCGTCATGCCATGGTGGCACGTCTCGAGCAACTCGGCCTCAGCCTCACCGAGACGGAGATCGCACCGATCTTCACCCGCTTCAAGGAACTCGGGGACAAGAAGAAGTTCGTCTACGACGACGATCTGGTTGCCCTCGCCGGTGATGCCGTGGCCGGTGAGACAGGTGCTTATGCCTTGGAATCCCTTCAGGTTGTCTGCGGAGGGAGCGTGGTGCCGACCGCAGCGGTCAAGCTGCGCCATGCAGACGAGATTCTTGAGGCCACGAGCCCCGGCAACGGGGCGGTGGACGCCGCAATGAAGGCGATCGACCTCATCGTGCAGCGCTCCGGCCATTTGGCTGTCTATCTCGTGGAGGCTGTCACCGAGGGCCAGGATGCCCTGGGGGAAGTGACGCTCAAGGTCGACTTCGGGGATGGTCGCCTGATCACCGGTAAGGGAGCTTCCACCGATGTGATCGAGGCGAGTGCCCGTGCCTACGTTAATGCTATCAACCGCGCCCTAGTCATGCCTCAGACTGCCCCCGGTGTGGAAATGCCGATTGTCTGAAACCTGAGACTTGAGACTTGATTAAGAATTTCATCTATCCATCAATCACCCATCCGTCGGCATGCCCGGAATTCCTTATTTAAAGACCCCATTCTCCATAACTCATCCCCTGACTCCCAACTCCTAACTCCCAGCTCCCATTCATTATGAACAAAACCCTCCTCATCGTCCTAGGCGTCCTTGTCATCATCATCCTCGCCGCCGTCGGCAGTTACAACGGCCTCATCGGCAGCTCTCAGGCAGTCGACTCCTCGTGGGCACAGGTCCAGAATGTCTATCAGCGTCGGGCCGACCTGATCCCAAATCTCGTCCAGACAGTCCAGGGCGCCGCCAACTTTGAGAAATCGACCATCGTGCAGGTCACTGAGGCCCGTGCCTCCGTGGGTAAAATGACCATTAACCAGAACCAGGCTCCGACGGATGCAGCTCAGCTTGCCGAGTTCCAGAAGGCACAGGGACAGCTCGGCACGGCCCTCTCACGCCTGCTGATGGTCTCGGAGAATTATCCCGACCTGAAGGCGAGCGCCAATTTCCGTGACCTCCAAGCTCAGCTCGAGGGTACAGAGAATCGGATCACCGTGGAGCGCGGCCGCTTCAACAGTATCGTTCAGGAGTACAACACCAAGATCCGCTCGCTTCCCACCGTCTTCTTTGCCGGATTCCTTGGCTTCCAGTCGAGACCCTACTTCCAGGCAACAGCAGGTGCCGAGAGCGCCCCCTCGGTAAAGTTCGACTTTGGCGGCGCAGCGCCAGCCGCGAAGTAATCGGGGAACTCTCAACTGATGCTGAAACACCTGCTGCTGACACTCCTTCTCCTCATAGGGGCGGGGTTGGGAATGCACCAGGTGTATGCCGAGGAGTCACTCCCTCCCGCCCCCCGTCAGTATGTGACCGATCAGGCGGGGGTGATCGCTCCCGGTGTTATTGCGCAATTAAACCAACGACTCAGGGCCTTCGAGAAGGCGACATCAAACCAGATTGTCGCAGTGGTCTATCCCAAGCTTCCTGAGGGTGCCTCGCTGGAAGACTACTCCCAGCGCCTCTATTCGACTTGGAAAATCGGGAGCAAGAAAAACTCCAGCGGGGTCTTGATGCTAGTCTTCGTCAAAGACCGCAAAATGCGAATCCAGCCCGGCTACGGACTTGAGGGAGCAATGCCCGATGCCCTCTGCAGCAGGATCATCAGGGAGACAATGGCTCCAGCCTACCGATCTGGCAATTACAGCGCCGGACTAGCCTCCGGGATCACCGCCGTGATGCAGGCCACCAAGGGAGAGTACAAGGGAACTGGAAAGAATAAGCCAAATACCCTCAAGGATTTTCTCTTCTCTCCGCTCGGATTCTTCCTCCTCGTCATGATTGTCATTATTGTAATGAATCGGAATCGGAGAGATGTCGGACCTGGTGGAGCGGGGATCAGTCCCGGCGCTGCAGCCGCCACTGGGTTCTTCCTCGGAGGCGGAGGAGGCTGGGGTGGCGGATCCGGCAGCGGGGGAGACTCCGGCGGTTTCTCCGGTGGAGGAGGAGATAGCGGCGGAGGAGGCTCCAGCGGAGACTGGTAATCATGCCCCTCAGATCCACACGTCAAAAGAAGTTTGAGGAGCGTCGCCACCTGATCGGTGGCTCCATTCTCCTGACGCTCCTCTTTGCCGGACATTATATTCCGGTCATGGTGACGCTGGTGCTCATGGTCGTGGTGACATGGATGGCCCTCATCGCCTTCTCCGGTGTGATGGCTGTCGTTTTGATCTCCGGCGTGGCTTTTGCGATCCCTTTCGGACTTCTTGCGCAAAGGGGGTGGCATGGTCTTGGGGAGGTCTTTCTGGGACCCGTCGAGTGCGCTGAAATCTCGCTGGAGATCAGCGTTCTCTTCTCGATGGTCGTGGGGGCGATCATCTGGGTGAGAAGGCTTCTGCGCGCGAAACAGGCCGGATTCGATGAGGTGATCGGCGCCTGCAATCTCTACATGTGGATCGCGACCATCTACGGCTGTCTTTACACGGTCATTTCGAAGTTCAACCCCCATTCCTTCCATTTTCATGAGGCCCTCACCGTGGGGGATCCGACCGCCGTGATGAGGCGGAACTTCAATGAACTCTACTACTTTAGCTTCGTGACCCAGACCACCCTCGGGTATGGGGATATCATCCCGATCGGGCACCTTGCCCGCTCGTTGGCGATTTCTCAGGCCATCATCGGGCAGTTCTACGTGGCCGTGGTCCTGACCTATATTCTGAATCTCTGGATCCAGAATCTTGGACAGCATGTGGACAGAAAGGATACAGGCTTCCAGCCTCCTAAAAAACACACCGACTAACGAAAGCCCCGGAGAATCATCGGATAAGAAATCTTGGACAGATTTCGGTGCTTCTGTAGGGTTTCACCCTCTCTTTAATCCCTAATCACATGACAAAGATACCAGCCCCTTATCATCAGACCTCTCCCAACCCCTGGCATGATGTCTCCGCTGGAGATCAAGCAAACGAGGGTATCGTCGAGAGTATCATTGAGATCCCGATGGGGAGTTCCAACAAGTACGAGATCGATAAGAAGACCGGACTCCTCACGCTCGACCGTGTTCTCCACTCCGCCGTCTACTATCCAGCCAACTACGGCTTCATTCCGCAGACCCTGGCTGATGACGGGGACCCTCTTGACATTCTTATCCTCGGAGGCGGCCCTGTTTATCCACTGACACTCGTGAAGGCTCGCGCCATCGGCCTCATGATGATGAAGGATCAGGACGAACTCGACCACAAGGTGATCGCCGTTCCTATCGGCGACCCCGAGTACAAGAACTGCATGGACGTCCACGATCTCCCCCCTCACCGTCTGGCGGTGGTAAAACGCTTCTTCGAGGATTACAAAATCCTCGAGAACAAGTCCGTCATCGTTGATGACATCCTCCCTGCGGCACATGCCCTTCCCGTTATTGCCGAATCGATTGCGACCTACAATAAGTGGCGCGCGGGGGAGCAGGTGATCCTCAACCAACAGGCGTAAACTGTTGGCTTGCGGTATTGGCAGATGGCTGCGTTGTTGTTTGCTTTCCGTAGGCGTACTACGGCTTCGCTCGCACGCCTTGCCCTCAATCCAATCCTGTTCGCCTAGAACGAAACGCTAGGGTTGACCCCTCATCACCGGCAGGAGAGTTTTTACTGCGATGCAAAGAGCAATGCGGTCGACGGCAAACGAAGGCCAACGCCGCTCCGCGCCAAAATCCTTCTACCGATCGCACTCGCCGAAGACCATGTCGATCGATCCCAGGATCGTGACGACATCGCCGACCATGTGGCCGGGCAGGAGTTTCGGAATGATGCTCAGATTGACGAAGGAGGGGGCGCGGATCTTGAGGCGGTAGGGAACTCCACCTCCCTTGCTGTTGATGTAGAAACCAAGCTCTCCCTTCGGATTCTCTGCGCCAAAATAAACCTCTCCAGCGGGCGCGTCGATGCCCTCGGTGGTGATGATGAAGTGGTGGATGAGTTGCTCCATCTTCTGGAGAACCTCTTCCTTGGGTGGAAGGGTGCTCTTGCCGTCGACAACATTGATCGGACCATCGGGGATGGTATCGATCGCCTGACGGAGGATGCGGAGGCTCTGACGCATCTCCTCGATGCGGACTAGATAGCGGTCGTAGCAATCCCCGACCGTTCCAATCGGAATCTCGAAGTCGTATTTCTCGTAGTCGAGGTAGGGATGAGCCTTTCGGACATCGTAGTCGACACCCGATCCGCGGAGCATGGGACCGGTCAGGCCGTAGGCGATGGCATCCTCCTTAGAGATGATGCCGACGTTTTTCGTGCGGTCGATGAAGATCGGGTTCCTGGTGAGCAGGTTGTTGATCTCGTTAAGCGCGATCGGGAAGGAGTCGAGAAACTCACGCAGCATGGCGGGGAACTTCTCGGGAAGATCACGGACCTGGCCGCCCACACGGGTGTAACTGGTGGTGAAGCGGGCGCCGGTGAGGAGTTCGCAGAGGTTGTAGATCTTCTCTCGCTCAGTGAAGGTGTAGAGGAAGACAGAGATCGCCCCGATGTCCATGGAACTTGCTCCGAGGCCAAGGAGATGAGCCGAGATGCGTGCCAACTCGCAGCAGATCACGCGGATCGCCTTGCCCCGCGGGGGAAGCTCCCAACCCATGAGCTTTTCGACGGCCAAGGCGTAGGCAACGTTGTTGGCAAGAGGAGCCAGGTAATCAAGGCGGTCCGTGTAGGGCACGAACTGGTTGTACTGCATGTTTTCCGCGATCTTTTCGTCACCGCGGTGCAAGTAGCCAATTTCCGGTTTGGCATGGACAATCTGCTCTCCATCAAGATCCAGAACAATACGGAAGACGCCGTGCGTCGAGGGGTGAGAGGGACCGAAATTCAGTGACATGGTCTCCCCCAGCAGTTCGCTGGCTGGAACGTGAGCCTGGTTTCCCAGCTCCTTGATGGCTTGTTGTGTGCGGCCCAGTGCATCTGGTGCCTCGTAGATGGTGCTCGTGCTCACGGGGCGCAATTAAAGACCATGAAGAGACAGCTTTCCAGCTCTCTTTGGTCTTTATCAGCAAAGTTCTGCAACTGACTACCGACTGGAAGGGTGGCTTGGCCGCAAAAGCAGGGGTTTTTTTAAAAAATCAGCTATCCGGTCCCAAGTCGGTCCAAATTCCCTGCCGATCGGGGTAAGATGGCCATTCAGGGGAATCACGACCAGCGAGGCACCGGGAACAAATGAAACTAGCTTCCTGCTTCCCTCGTAGAGTGTCTTCTTTTCCTCCTCGCCAGTGAGTATGAGCAGGGGCGCGGCGATCGCCATCTGAGAGGTCCATTGGAGATCCTTGAGCTGGGCATTGTCATTGATGATGCCGGCTTCCCGTGTTGAGAGGGGGGTGATGCTGGTGATCAAGCCGGAGAGGAATCCGCTCTGCCGGAGATCAGCAAATGCATCCCGGGCGAGCGCTTGAGCTCGGCTTGGTTTCAGCGTGGATCCAAATGAGATCACCTGCTCATAGAGGCTAATCGGGTTGGCTTTGAGCCATAACGAGAGATACCAGCATCCGAGATCTCCCGTCAGATCGTGGAAAAGCTGGTAACCGAGCGAGGCGATGGGTGGAGAGCCCAGACTCATGCTCGTTGGAGAGAGGAGGGCCAGTGTGGTAACGCGCTCGGGGTGTCGCATGGCAAGTTGCAGAGCACTGGGAGCCCCCTCGGCGATCCCGAGCACAGCGCAGCTAGTGATACCAAGCGTGGAGAGCAGGGAGTCGATGGCGTCCGCCTGTTCCTCCATGGTGACCCCTGTCAGCAGCGGAGTCCTGAGATAACCCGGCCGGGAGATCGCAATGATCCGGAAGCCTCGGCGCTTGAGTTCCTCACCATAGACCAGCCCCTGATCGTAGCCGCCGGGAGATCCGTGAATCACGAGGACCACCGGACCATCTCCCCTGTCTGCGTACTCCATGACGCCCTGAGGAAGAAGAGTGAGGCCGCTTCCGGACTCAAGAAGAGAAAGTCTCTGCTGCCTCCAGTGACTGTAGAGGCAAGCCACCCCGAGGAGGAGTGCAGCCGCAACTGCGGCTGTCAGGAGAAGCGCACGACCGTAACCATCACGGCCACTCGTGCGGCGCCGTAAACTCTTGGGGTGTTTAGTCACAAAGGAGGAGTGGGGGCACCTGGATTCGAACCAGGAACCAACCAGTTATGAGCCGGCTGCTCTAACCGTTGAGCTATACCCCCGGTGGAGAGATCACGAAGCTATCCCCGAAGACCTCTTCAGGTCATCTCCAAAAACACATGATTTACCCTGCGAGGTTTAATTCCTGCCGGGTAAGGTGCCTTTGATTATTGCGCTGGTGGTAAAGCGGCCCCCAGCCCAACCAAAACACCCGGAGGGGCACTGCAGAGAAGATGGATCTGACGCAACACGCCACCGCGCAGGATGCTCATCCCGACCCGCTCCCCAGCGTACAAGTAAAAGGAGGCGGCCAAGACCTCCTCGGGATTGGTAATGCGTCGCCCCCCGATGGAAAGAATCATGTCTCCTTCTCTCAGTCCCGAAGTCTCGGCGGGGCTGCCGGGCTCCACCGCGGCGATGCGAGTCCGTGAAGTGCCCTGCGGCACGGCAGCTTCCTCGACGACGGCTCCGATCCAGCCCGGGCTGAACTTCCCAAAGCGGAGAAAGTCGCGTTGGAGCTTCTCAATCGCTCCGGAGGGAAGGATACGGAATTCACCGGGCTTGGTAGACCCGTTAACGACCATGCCGACCAGACCGCCCGAAAGATCGAGGATGGGCGAGCCCCCCTCCCCCTCGCGAAGCGTGATCTCAGCAAGAAGGTGAGGGACGCAGTAATAATATTCCCCTTCGTGACTGACGGTTCCGGTGACCATTCCCAACGAGACAAAGGGGGGCCTATCCCTCGAGACGCCTATCCCAAGGAGAGGGGACAGAGCTGGGGCATTCGTCAAAGAACGTGGAGGGATGAATAACCTCCCGCCGTGGGGGGTGGATGCCGCATCGACCTTCAAAAAAGCCACCCCGCTCCTTGGATCAAGAGCGCTGAGAGTCGCGGGATACTCTTTCCCCTCCTGGATGATCGTGATGTTCCCTCCCCCACGGACGATTTCCATCAGGGTACAAATCGTCCCGTTCGGATCAAGGTAGAAGCCCGTGCCATTCACCTCGCCGCGCTCATCCGAGCAGCGGATGCGCACCACGGCGCCACTCTTTTCCTTGGAGACCGATCTGATGGAGGCGGCAACCTTGGAAGAAAGATTTGAGGAAATTCCTCCCGAAGCGGAGACAGGGGATGAGGGGGGCTCCGAAGCCGCGGAGAGCCGGGCGACAAAAAATGTGAAAACCAAGGCGCCGCAAAAGCTTGCGGCAACGCAGCCTAAGACAGGGATCCTAGAAACTAAGCGGCGATTCATGGCTCACCGGTCGGGCTTTCAGCAGATACGAAAGCGGGGAAACTACCGCAGATGTCTTTGTCGCTGCAGAGGCGTCGCCACGGAGGGAGAGCGGTTGCATTTTCTGAATCGTGAGGGGCTCTTGCGAATAGGAGACGGAATAAGCACGGGGGGTCTCTGCTGGTGGAGCCTGCCTTAGGATAATGACTCCAGCAACCACAGCAACCGCGGCAGCACCAGCAGAGGCCATGACGGGAACCCTGAAATCTGACATCAGCAAGGAGAGCCTCTCCATGAGGAGCTTCGACAGCGATGGCCTCAGCAACTCGGCACGCTGGCGGTGATGAAACTCCTTGAGAAAATCCTCATGATACCCCTGAGGAGGGTGCTCGTAGCGCTTGAGGCGAATGACGCGGTGCATAGGTTCGTGGCTCATGTGATCACAGGGAACAAATCATCTGTTCTTTAGCTTCTTTTAAACTCATGGAGGAAGTTTTGCAACTGACGGTGGGCATAAAAAAGGCGTGATCGCACCGTCCCCTCGGAGACTCCGAGAATTTTGGATATTTCAGCATGGGGCATTCCTTGGATATCGAACATGGTGACAACTATTCTGTGTTCATGAGACAGCTTCTGCATCGCGGCGTTCAATTTTTTTTGCAGTTCGTGCACCGAGACCTCCTTGGTCGGGTCATCCTTGCTGGTCGCCGCGATGAAGTCCGGATCATTCTCGATCCTACTGTCGGGATCGTTCAGGCTGGGATGCTGGCGTCGGTTCCTTTTCTTGAGGAAGTTGATCGTCATGTTCACGGCGATCGAATGCATCCATGTGTAGAAGCTAGATTTTCCCCGGAAATTACAGATTGAGCGGTAGGCCTTTGAGAAGACATCCTGAAGTAGGTCATTCGTGTCCTCATGATTGGAGGTCATGTGATAGACCAATCCGTAGAGGCGCGGCGAGTAGCGGACCACCAGTTCGTCAAATGCCCTCGGATCCCCCCCCTGGGTGCGGGCGACCAGTTCTTGGTCATTATGAGGGGGTGTTTCCAACTCGGTGGTCATAGGCGGGATGTCTCATAACACGGGTGACGCCTGCGGCAAACCGCTTTCCGTTAGAAAATACACCATCGCCACCCATTCCATGCTTTCAAGGATGACTCTCCGCTGGAATCAAGCCGCCAGAAAAGGAGAGATTCCCGCTCTGAGACCCAATCAGACCGGCATCGAACCCCTTGTTTCTCCTCCGGCCCTGCGTGCGCTAAGATTTTTTCTTAGCGGGGGATAAGCACTCCCGCATCTATCGGGAACCACCAGTGGCTTTTAACTTTGTATTGGGACCGGAGATCCGGATCCCTTCGGCCCTTTTCTTAGGTGGCGTGGTGAGGGGACGAACATCCAACGACCACCATAAGCCATAAACAAC
>CANIBV010000007.1 GCA_947466005.1 Spartobacteria bacterium
AGCAGGGGCGCCGATGAGAGGGTAGATTCATCGATCAAGAGATAAGAGACATCCGGCCCGCTACCCACAGTGAATCTAACCGGTTCAATGCCGGGAAGAACCGCTGCTTTTAGAGTGCTGATGGAAGCGAGGAATGCAAGGGCTGAAGCACAAAACAAGCCTTTTGAAATTTCTTTAATCAACATATATGCATTTGATGATATGTTTTAATCCAAGTCAACACCTTTCATCTTTTTCAGAAGAAATCCCCCCTACCTCCCCTGTTCTAAAACACGGTTCGGCTTACGGATCACCTCGATCGGCTTCAAGACCTCTACACGCACCGGAACAATGCCGTCGGACATCATCTCGATCTTCCGAGCAGCAACAACTGTGAGATCAATGATCCTGCCCTTGACGTAGGGGCCCCGGTCGTTGATCCGAACAAGAACACTCTTGCCGTTCTTCAGGTTGGTCACCCTCACCATGGTGTTAAAGGGCAACTTTTTATGGGCTGCCGTGCAGTTTGCAACGTGGTAGCGTTCTCCATTTGCGGTGGCTCTCCCGATGTCCCTTCCCCCGTAAAAGGAGGCCTTGCCTATCTCAACGGAGAGAGGTTTAGAATCGTAGAGGGCAGGCCCTGCAGCGGGCTCCAGCACAGCGCAACCGGTGAAAAAAACCGGGAGGAGGATCGCCAATAAGACACAGGATAGGGGCGCGGAGGGGTAGCGCATCAAATGATCAAGCCAAGTGAAAGCCTCTGGGGCAAGCCCTCAAGCACGAATCTTGATCGTAAACCCGCAAGAACAGAGAAGCGATGGAGTGGCGACTTGCTCTTGCCCCCAAGGGAATGAACAGGGACACTCTTTTTTCCTCTTGAGCAACTCTCACTCCAATCGATCCATCCGATGAGCGGCCCCGACCAAAATAGACACTCCCACCCCCCTGCGCACCGGCACGGGTTGCGGGAGGCGCTTCATTTTGTCTCACGCTTCATCGCACGCCCTCAGACCGTAGGTTCAATCTGGCCTAGCTCGCGCCAACTCGGGGAGGCCATGATCCACCAAGTCACCCTGAAGTCAGGGGATCTCGTCGTGGAGTACGGGCCGGGAACCGGCCCCTTCACCAGCGTGCTACGGGAGCGGATGCCGGCCGGCGTGGAATACCTGGGCATCGAGCACGATCAGGAGCTCCACAGGAACCTTGTCCGTCGATTTCCAGGGATGCGCTTCCATCACGGCTCTGCGGAGGAAACACCCGAAATCCTGGCCCATTACCGCCTTGGGCGAGCGCGCCTAGTTGTTTCGGGCCTTCCCTTTGCGAACATGCCGCCGGATCTGCAAGCACGCATCCTTCAGGCCACCAACACCGCGCTCGAGTGCGATGGCACCTTCCGAACGTTCACCTACCTCCTCTCGAGTCTCAATCCGAGCACTGTTCACTTTCGCCGCCTGGTGGCGGACCACTTCCATGACCATCATGGCAGCAGGACAGTGGTGAAAAATTTTCCGCCTGCCCGCGTTCTCAGCTACTCCAAGCCGGTGAGGAAGAAGTGAGTGAGGCGCTAGCGGGATAGGCTCTAGCAGGATAGGGTGAGATGCAGTTGCTTCACGTTTCAGGCCTCAAGTTTCACCCTTCTGTTTTCGCCCCTATCACCTATTCCCCATATCCTATCACCTAAAAGAATGGCTGCCTCGCATTGATTCAAACCAGTCGTAGTAAGCAGCGCCACGGTTTGTGCTGTAGATATCAGCTCTCTCTTTATCAGTGAGTTTCATTCTGTCGCTATAGCCAGCAACAATTTGAGCGTTAGCCTCTGTGACCGCCCGCTCGAAATTTTCTTGGGCTTTCACGTTGCCTAGGGTGAGAGGATTGAGAGCCAGAATTATCGTGTGACATTTGCCTACTCTAGCACCTGCACAGGAAAAGGAAGGAAAGGAAGACCTGTCTTTTTACCTCCGTGGTCTTTGGGAAACGTAGGCATGCCCATTATGACTTACCGTTATGACTTTGCTTTTCCAACCCTCCAATTAGCCATAGACCCTTTATTTATCAGGGATGGCTGCCTCGCATGGATTCGAACCATGACAAGCAGATCCAGAAACTGCTGTGCTACCGTTACACCACAAGGCAGTGGTAAAAACTGAGTTAGAAAGAGTGACCTAGACCCGGGCAGGTTTCAAGACTTTGATTCTCGGGAACCCTCGTCGAGCGTCGAAAAGAGAACAGGCTGGGATGTTGATCCGAACTTTGGATAGACATGAAGCGCAGCGACGCTCTTCATACGGGTGATGCCGGTCACCTCAGCGAAACCCTTCTCATGCAGAACGGCGAGTGATGCATGCAATAGCTGTGAACCGAGGCCACGGTTGCGGTATTCCATCAGCACGGAGGGACCGCTCACCAAGTGACCGGCAGCTTCCTGATTGGGATCCAGCAGGGAGGCGGCAACGAGCCTGTTTCCCTTGGGGATTACGAGACAGAGGGGCTCCTCTGCGTTGAAGAGTCTGCCGATGGCCCCCTTGAGATACTCTTCGGCCTGGGCATAGGATCCATTCCAAGCTGCATCCATCGAGAGGGAGAGCAGGATCACCTTGAGGACATCCTCCCCCTCCTCGCGGGTGGCGGGGCGGATGAGGTCACTCCCGGCAGCAGGGGTCAGTCTGGCGGTCTGCCAGGAAAAACGCAGCCACGGTGTGGATTCGCCGCGCACCTGGGGACCCCCTGAGATGACTCCATCGGGAGAAAACGAAACAGGGAGACGGGGAATGGAGCTTGTAACGGATGATTGGAATGCCATCGGTAAGGGCGTGAAGGGAACGGGAAAAGCCCCCCCGGGTCAACGGATTTTTCGAGAGATCAACTATCAGGGGCGCGCTTTTTCCAAATCGTGTTTGATGGCCGGGGCAAAAGCTGAAAAGTTCACAGCAGTCCGGCAGTCCGTTAGATCTCCCTTTTCGTTAAACCCATCACCCTTCTTTCCCTTGTCCGAGTCCCACCGTCCCAAACATGAATGCGGCGTCTTCGCCGTCTACGGCCACAAGGATGCCCCACTCCTCAACTACTATGGGCTCTTTGCCCTACAGCACCGGGGGCAGGAGAGTGCTGGCATTGCGGCCAGTAACGGGGAGGGGGAAACCTTTCGTCTCCACAAGGGGATGGGTCTCGTCTCCCAGGTCTTTGCCCAGGAGAATCTGGAATCCCTGAAAGGCACCCGCGCCATCGGACATGTGCGCTACTCCACCACGGGATCCAGCACGCTGCTCAACTCACAACCCCTCGTTGTCGACACCGCCCGCGGTCAGATCGCCGTCGCTCACAACGGAAACCTCGTCAACGCAGCCGCCCTCCGAGCTGAGTTGGAAATGCGAGGCTCAATCTTCCAGACCACGGTCGACAGCGAGATCATCCTGCACCTCCTCGCCCAACCCGACGACACAATGGGCGGTCCGATCGGGTCGTTCCGTAAACTCGAGGGTGCCTTTTCGGTGGTAGTGATGGGTGAGAAGGAAATCATCGGCGTGCGAGACCCGAGCGGTCTCCGACCCCTCTCCCTCGGCAAACTGGGTGACGGATGGGTCCTCTCTTCGGAGACCTGCGCCTTCGACCTGATCGGGGCGACCTTCGTGCGCGACATCAAACCGGGCGAGGTCGTCGTGATCAATGACCAGGGGATTCGCTCCGAGTTCCCCTTCACCGAGATCCGTGAGGCCTTCTGCATCTTCGAGTATGTCTATTTCGCGCGCCCTGACAGCCGTCTGCGCGGAGTGACCGTCAGCAAGGCACGCGTCAACATGGGCCGGGAACTTGCGCGACTCCACCCGGTCGAGGCTGATGTCGTCATCCCGGTCCCCGACTCCGGCATCTACGCGGCTCTTGGCTTCGCCGAGGAACTGGGTATCCCCTACGACCCCGCCTTCGTACGCAACCACTACATCGGGCGCACCTTCATCCAACCGACTCAACTCATCCGTGACTTCAACGTGCGCGTAAAGCTCAATCTCATCGGTGATGCCGTGAAGGGAAAGCGGGTGGTCGTCGTGGATGACTCCGTCGTGCGCGGCACCACCGCCAAGGCCCGCGTCGTCAACCTGCGTGAGGCGGGAGCCAAGGAGGTTCACCTGCGCATCAGCTGCCCTCCGCACAAACACGCCTGCTACTACGGTATTGACTTCCCTGATCCGCAGAAGCTCATCGCCAACCAATACACTCATCAGGAGATCTGCGACTACCTGGGCGCCGACAGCATCGGGTACCTCGACATCGACGGCATGGTGAGGGCGACCGGCCTGCAGAAGAACTCATTCTGCCTGGCCTGCTTCACGGGCGAGTATCCGATCACCTTCGACTCCGCCTTCGACAAGCTGATCATGGAGCGCCGCAAGGGAAGCGCTCAACTCCTTCCCGACCAGAGCGCACAACCTGCACTCTTCACGCCCAACGCCTGATTCCCTTATTTCAACAGACTCCCGACACCACTCCCTGACATGAGCACCAAGACAAAGACATCTTCCCGCAAAGCCGTCAAAACCGCCAAGACAGCCAAAAAGTCACAACCTGCACGCAAGGCAGTAGCACCCACAAAGAAGATCAGCTCCTACGCACGTGCTGGCGTCGATGTGGCGCTCGGCAACCGAGTGAAATCGGGCATCGGAGCCCTTGTGCGTCCGACTCACGGAGCCGAAGTGCTCGGCGGCATCGGCGGATTCGGCGGCCTTTTCCGTCCCGACTTCAAGAAGCGCGGCATCAAGGATCCCGTCCTGGTATCGAGCGTGGATGGCGTCGGCACGAAGCTGAAGATCGCCTTCGCCACCGACAGGCACGACACGATCGGCGCCGACCTCGTCAACCACTGCGTGAACGACATCGCCGTCACCGGCGCCCGCCCCCTCTTCTTCCTCGACTACATCGCGGCTGCAAAGCTTGATCCGCGCGTCCTCAGGCAGATCATCACCGGCCTCTCCCGCTCCTGCAAGGAAGCCGGGTGCGCCCTCATCGGGGGTGAGACCGCCCAGATGCCGGGGCTCTACGGTGCCGGCGAATACGATCTTGCCGGATCCATCACCGGCATTGTCGACCGCAAGGATCTTCTAGATGGCAGCAGGGTGAAGGTGGGCGATGCTCTCGTGGGCCTCCCCTCCAACGGCCTCCACACCAACGGCTACTCACTCGCCCGCAAAGTCCTCTTCGATCTTCTGGGACTGAAACTGAATGATCGCCCGGCGGGCCTCGGCACCACGCTCAAAGCCGAACTCCTCAAGGTCCACCGCAGCTATCTGCCCGCCTTTGACAAACTGCACGCGATGAAGGGCAAGCCTTTACACGCAGCCGCCCACATCACCGGCGGCGGACTCATCGACAACCTCCCTCGCATTCTCCCCAAGGGATGCGATGCGGCGATCGATCCCCGCTCCTGGAAGGTCCCTGCGATCTTCGGAATCATCGGACGGGGCGGGAATGTCGATCCCCTCGAGATGTACCAGGTCTTCAACATGGGTGTCGGCATGGTCCTTGTCGTCCCCGGTAAAGAGGGTCCCAAGATCGCGAAGACCCTCGGCGGCTTCGTGATCGGCGGAGTCACTAAGGGAAGCGGCGTCGTCCGCTTCATTCCCGAACCGGGCAAGTAACGAGCGCTCATGAGCGAGGAATCCCAGAACGTCCCGTCACACCGGAAGGCTTTTGGCGTGGGCCTGGGGGCAGGACTCCTCGGGGCGATCGCGCTCGCCGCACGCTACGGTTGGCGCCGTACCTTGCGCGGCATCATCCCTGATGCCATCTCCCCAGCTGTCTTTGCCACCCGCGTGGCCGATACCTCGGCGGGGGAGATCGTCTATCACACCGCTGACAGCCAGATACCGGGAGCCCCCCTTCTCTTTCTGCATGGTGTCTTTCCGGGAGCCTCTTCCTTCGAGTGGTCCAGGATCTACCCGCGCTTTGCGGAGAGTTGGCGCGTCTTGGTTCCGGATATGGTCGGATTCGGCGAGTCGCAACGCCCCAACCCCGCCTCCACCGCGGAGGAGCAGGTCCGCTCACTTGCCGAGTTTCTTGACGGCACGGCACCCCGCGAAGCGGTGGTGATTATCGCTTCGGGACTGAGTGCCAACATCGCCCTCCTCTTTGCCTCCCGCCATCCCGAGAGGACGGTGAAGGTCATTCTCTGGATGCCTGATGTCGCTCTCGGAAAAGCGAATCCATCCCGGGACTGGCACCGCTTGGGCTGGTTCCCAAGGATGGCCCGACTCGTTTACCGCCACCAACTCTCCACCGAATCCTTCCTGCGGGCATGGCTCCTCCGCTCGGGATTTGCCACCGAAAGCCCCTCCCTCGAGGAGTCGGTCTCGGTCATCTCCACGACCGCCCAGCAGTACGGCGCGGAACATGCCTTTCTTGCGCAGTCATCCAAAGCCTATTGGAGGAGCCTTCGGACAGGCCTCCGCAACCTCACCTCTCCCGTCTCGATGCTCCTGGCGATCGGTTCAGACAAGGACTCCTCGGCAGCCATCTCCGACCTGCGTCAACTGGTCAGCCGATTCTCCATTGTCGAGGTGAGTGTCCAGGGTGCGCTCGCTCCACTCTCGGAACCCGATGCCGTCACCGCCGCGATCGAGAGGGAACTCCTACCCCTCCCCATGGAGACCGCATAAATTGATTGCGCCGGACAGAGGAGTGGCCGCACGATCCCTCCACTCCAACCTGACCTGACCGTGAATGTTTCCGACCTAAGAGAAATCCTCCAGTATGTTCCGCGCTTCCGGGAACGGATCTTCGTCATTGCCGTCGATGGCGCCGTGGCGGCCTCCGAAAATTTTCCCAACATCCTCCTCGATCTTGCCGTCCTGCGCTCACTGAGCGTCAGGGTGGTGCTCGTGCATGGCGCGAGCCATCAGATCGAGGAGTTGGCCCGGAAGCGGGGTATCGCCGTCACCAACAGCGATGGTACAGGCATCACCAACGACGCGACGCTCGAACTGGCCATCGATGCGGCGATCCGGTTGACGAACGGGATCATGGAGGGTCTCTCGGCGGTCGATCTCCGGGCGGCCTACGCTAACGCGATCATCGCCCACCCCGCAGGCATCCTCGGGGGAACGGACCAACTCTTTACCGGGCGCGTCGAGCGGGTCGACAATCACGCCCTAGAACTCCTGCTCAAGGAGGGAATCATCCCGGTCATCCCCCCTCTCGGCTTCGACGGAGAGGGAAGGACCTACCGGGTGAACTCCGACGGAATCGCCCTCGAAGTGGCCGAGGCATTACATGCTGCCAAGATCATTTTCCTCGGTGCCGATGAGGTGGTCGGAGGCAAAGCGCCGCTCCCAAGGCAGCTCTCCATCGAGGAGTCCGAGGAGCTGATTAAGAAACTCCGTGCCTCGAACGGCCCTGCCGGGCTCATCTCTAAAATCGAATGCGCCGCACGGGCCTGCCGCGGCGGTGTGCCGCGGGCCCACCTGCTCGATGGCCGGGTCAACGAGGCGCTCCTCACCGAGATCTTCAGCCATGAGGGATCGGGCACAATGGTCTACTCCAACGAGTACCAGCAGATCCGCCGGATCTTCAAAAAGGATGTGCGGGCCGTCATGACGCTGATCCGACAGTCCGTTGAGGATGAGGAAATCGCTCGCCGGACGAGGGCTGACATTCTGAATCGGATCGAGGACTATTGGATCCTGGAGGTGGATCGAACTCCGATCGCCTGCGTGGCGATCCATGTCGATCGGGAGCACTCGCTCGCCGAGATGGCGTGTCTCTATGTCAGCAAGGCACATGAGAACAAGGGCTTCGGCCGAAAGCTGATGGCCTTTGCCGAGAACCTCGCCAAGGAAAAGGGTGTCGAAAGGATCTACGCCCTCTCGACACGGGCCGTGAACTATCTCCAGCAGAAGGGGGGCTATAATGAGGCGCCTCCGAGCGTCCTTCCCGAAGAACGCCAGGCCCGCTACGAAGTGAGCGGAAGGAACTCCAAGATCCTACTGAAAGAACTTCGCGCCCGCGGAGCCTGATCACCGGTCACGGTGTTCCTGTCTCCCGGGTGACTCTCTAACGATTTCAGCGACTTCTCTC
This sequence comes from Spartobacteria bacterium, assembly GCA_947466005.1. Classification (GTDB taxonomy): domain Bacteria; phylum Verrucomicrobiota; class Verrucomicrobiia; order Chthoniobacterales; family UBA6821; genus UBA6821. The sequence continues at coordinate 8,041 of CANIBV010000007.1, forward strand.
GTGGCTTTTTCCTTTTCCTTTCCCCTCTCCCTGGCCTCCGCGACCCCGGCGGCTGTCTGGACCGATGCGGCGGTGATCCTGATTTATTTCGGGGTGATCCTGACCATTGGCCTGAGGGCGGGAAGGGGCAACTCGTCGCTGAAGGAATTTTCCTTGGGGGGACGTTCCATCCCATGGTGGGCGGTCCTGGCATCGATCGTCGCCGCGGAGACAAGTGCGGCCACCTTCCTCGGAACGCCGGCGGAGGGCTTCAAGACCCATGCCTTCTTCTATGGTCAACTGGCGATCGGCACTGTGATCGCGCGCGTGGTGATTGCCTTCACCTTCATCGGGCCCTACTACCGCTACGGCGTGGAAAGCATCTATGAGTTCCTCATGGTCCGCTTCGGTCCCCGGACCAAGAACATGGCCAGCGCCATCTTCCTCTTCACCCGCGTCCTAGGCATCGGCGTCCGTCTCTATCTCGGCGGGGTGATCCTGGTCGTGCTCCAGCGCCATCTCCTGCCCGGGATGCCGGTGACGCTTGCCACCTACTTCTGGGGCATCCTCTTCGTCACCCTGATCACCACCGCCTACACCATGGTGGGGGGGATCAAGGCAGTAGTCTGGACCGACCTGATCCAGGCAACACTGATGCTCGGTTCCGTGGGATTCGTCCTATGGTTCCTGCTCCATCACCTCGGCGGAGTGTGTGCAGCGGGTCACGCTCTCGGTGGCTGGGACCAGCTGAAGTGGATCCAGATCGGCTGGGATTCCTCACTCCCCTTCGGCAAGGCGCTCGCAGGGATGCTCTCCGAGCCGTACACGATTTTTGCCGCGGTGATCGGTTCGACCTTCCTGACGATGGCGACCCACGGCACGGATCAAGACATGGTGCAGCGCCTGCTGACCGCACCCGACATCAGACGCTCCCGCCTCTCACTCATCCTGAGCGGCTTCGCCGACATCCCCATCGCCGTGGCGTTCCTGGGGGTGGGTATCCTTCTCACCCTCTACTTCGCCGGCCCGGGAGGAGGGGTTCCCGACATTCCCGATAACGAGATCTTCGCCGAATTCATCGTCGGTCATCTGCCCGCGGGGCTCCGCGGACTTATCATCGCCGGAGTTTTCGCCACGATGATGGGCTCCACTTCGGCCGCCCTGAATGCGTTGGCCACCAGCTTCACTTCGGATTTCTATCTCCCCTACATAAATCCCGGAGCCGATGACCGGACCTCCGTGCGGGCGGCGCGGATCGCCACGCTGGTCTTCGGCCTCCTGATGGTGGCGGTGGGGACGCTCGCAGCCTACCTGGTGCTCAATGATCCCAGACTGACGATCATCCCCATCGCAATCGGTATCCTCGGCTACACCTATGGCGCCCTCCTTGGAATCTTCCTGCTCGGGATGCTCTCGACACGCAGGGGGAGCGACCGAATGAATGTTGTCGCCATGTCGGGGGGGATCCTCTCGGTGCTCTTCTTGGGAAGGGTCCACCTTCCCGGCCTAATCGATTTCGGCCAATGGATGCCCTCTTGGTGGCCCGTGATCGCATGGCCCTGGTACGTCCTGATCGGCTGCACGACGACCCTTATTCTGGCTTTGCCCTTCCGCTCCTCAATAGTTTTAGGGAAAGAGGGTCAAGGGTTTTTAAATGATTCCTGAAAATAAACATCGTGAGAAAAGGGGTTTCTGCTTGAGGGAGTAATCCCGCGCTTTTTATTGTACTCCTCCCCCAGATTTCCCATTCCCTTGAAAGCTTCCCTCCGTCCCTCTTCCCAACAGCCAGTGACTGTTGATCAGGATCCTCTTTCCTCCCTTTGGACGCGGCTTGCTGCCCAGATCCGGAACCGCGTCAGCCCGGACAGCTTTGAGCGCTGGTTCAGCGGTGTCTCTGTCCTCTCGGTCACACCCGAAGCCGTGACCCTCGGAGTCCCCAATCCGATCCACCAGTTCTTCATCGAGAGTAACTACTCCAGCCTTCTTGGAACCGCCTTGGAAGAGGTCTGCGGGGAGCCAATCACGCTCCTTCTGGACTGCACCCAAGAGGCCACTCACGCAGACGGTTCCGCTGACAGTCGGGGCAATCATTCCACTCTTTCTCTTTCAAAGCATTCGGAGGTTCCCTCCACCCACGCCGCTGTCACCAGCACCCGCATCACCCAGCCAGCAACGACTACGGGGATGAACCCCTCGTATACGTTCGGCAGCTTCATTGTCGGGGCCAACAACCAGTTTGCCCACGCGGCTTCTCAAGCGGTCGCCAACTCGCCAGCCCGCACCTACAATCCCCTTTTCATCTACGGCGGCAGCGGCCTCGGCAAGACACACCTTCTTCAGTCGATCGGCCACCATGTGCTTGCCGGAAAAAAGGGCCCGAAAGTCGTCTACCTTCGCAGCGAGCAGTTCACCAACGAGTTCATCGACGCGATCCAGAACAACGCCCTCGTCGCCTTCCGCAGGCGCTACCGTCAGGCCGACATCCTGATGATCGATGACATCCAGTTCTTTGCCGGCAAGGAGCGTTCCCAAGAAGAGTTCTTCCACACCTTCGGTGCCCTCCATGACGGCCACAAGCAGATCATTCTCTCCAGTGATCGTCCCGCCAGCGAGATCGCCAACCTCGAGCAGCGCCTTGTTTCCCGCTTCGAGTGGGGGATGACCGCCGAAATCCAACCGCCCGACATGGAGACCCGGATCGCCATCCTTCAGGGGAAGGCCTCACGGATGCACATCGAAATTGAGCATTGGGTCATGGAGTTCCTCGCAGACAAGATCCGCAGCGACATCCGACGCCTCGAGGGAGCCCTCATGCGCGTGGCGGCCTACAAGTCCCTCAGCGGACAACCCCTCACCACGGACGCGCTCGAGCACCTGCTTCGCGACGTCCTTCAGGAACAGGCCCGCAAGGCTGTGACCATCGACCAGATCCAGAAGAGGGTCGCCGAGCATTTCGACATCCGTCTGGCCGACATGACCAGCAAGAAGCGGACGGCCAGCATCGCCTACCCGCGTCAGGTGGCCATGTACCTCTCCCGCGAGATGACTCCCTCGACCCTGATCGAGATCGGGGATGCCTTTGGCGGCAAGGATCACGGCACCGTTATCCACGCCTGCAAGTTGGTCAAAAAGCGTATGGAAGAGGATCCCAAGGCCCGACATCTAGTACGCCTCCTCGACCAGCAGCTCCAGCGGTAGTGGTCTAAGGGCGTTTTTAGGCCCATTCTCGGAGAGAATGGCTTTGACAGCTGCCCCCCCAAGAAACTATCCAAAGAGACTTGCAGTGGCATTCCGCTGCCTACCCATTTACCCATGAAATTAACGGTCACCAAGCAGGCCCTCCTAGACGGCCTTCAACGCATTCAGAACATTGTCTCCAGCAGGGTCACCCTTCCGGTGCTCTCCAACGTGCTTCTGGAAACCACAGAGACCGGCCTCTTGCTCACCGCCACTGATCTGGAAGTGAGCGTCCGCACAGAAACCCCAGCCACCGTCGAGAAGACAGGTTCCACCACCCTGCCTGCCAAGCGCCTTCTTTCCATCATCCGAGAACTCCCGGCAGAGGAAATCCAACTTGAGACCGACGCCCGCAACGTCACCTCCATCCGCAGCGGCCAGAGCTTTTTTAAGGTCTTCGGTCTTCCGAAGGAGGAATACCCCGCCTTCCCGTCGCTTGAGGAAAAGCGCGGCTTCTCCATGAAACAGGGCGAACTCAAGGAGGGTCTCAAGAAGACCTCCTACGCCATCTCCCTCGACGAGACCCGCTATGTGCTCAATGGCATCCTTTTCTCCTTCCGCGACGGACGCCTGACCCTCGTGGCGACGGATGGGCGACGCCTTGCGCTCTGCGATGCCGAACTCGGGGAGATTAAGTACCCTGCTGGCCATGAGCGCGACTTCATTGTCCCGACCAAGGCCATCAGCGAACTCCAGCGCCTGCTTGTGGATGACAAGGAGGTCCGCCTACATGTCGGGGATAACCTTGTCGCCTTTGATCTTGGCACCACGGTCCTCGCCACCAAGTTGGTAGACGGGACCTATCCCAACTACCGCCAGGTTATTCCGGGCGAAGCCAAGGAGCGGGTCTCCCTCGAGCGTGAAACCCTTCTCCAGTCCGTCCGCCGCGTCTCCCTGCTCAGCAGCGACAAGAGCGGTTCGGTGCGGCTCAACTTCACGAAGAACAACCTTGATGTCACCTCCAACACCCCGGAGGTCGGCGAGGCCAAGGAGTCGCTGGCAGTTGCCTACAAGGGCCGCGACCTCTCGATTGCCTTCAATCCAGAATTCGTCATCGATCCCCTCCGAAATCTCACCGATGACACCATCGCGCTTGAACTCATTGATGAGATGAGCCCGGGAGTAATCAAGATTAACTCGGCCCAGCGCTTCCTCTATGTGCTGATGCCGATGCGCGTCTCGGTCTGATCCGAAGGGCGCGCACCTCCCCGATGACTCCCGAAACCGTCCCGTTCGGAGGATGGAACAACTGTCTCCGGCTTTCCAACGCGGAGGCAGAGCTGATTGTCACTCTTGATGTCGGACCCAGGATCCTCTCCTACCGGAGGCCCGGGGCAGCCAACGTCCTCAAAAACTACAATGGACAACTCGGTGGCTGCGGGGAGAAGGAATGGATGATCCGCGGAGGGCACCGCCTTTGGATCGCACCGGAGGACAGTGTCCTTAGTTACCACCTCGACAACGAACCCGTCTCCTGGGTGAGTGAAGGCGACGGCCACGTGATGATCTCCAGCCGCATGACTTCCCCTCATCCCCTTCGGAAGGATCTCTCGATCACCCTTGCGGACAAGGGATCTCGCGTCGACCTCCTCCACTCGATCACCAACGAGAGCTCCACCCCGATCACCCTCGCCACATGGGCCCTCACCGTGATGGCCCCTGGAGGCACGGAGATCATCCCTCAACCCCCTCTTGGCGAGCATCCTCGCGACCTTCTGCCCAACCGGACCGCTGTTCTCTGGCCCTACACGGATCTCAGTGACACTCGCTGGAAACTTGGCCATTCCTACTTCCTCCTCCGACAGCGGGCGGATGGAACCCCCACCAAGATCGGCTTGGCGCACGAAGAACGCTGGGTCGGATACCTGCTCGGGGAGGATCTTTTTCTCAAGACATTCCCCCTTGTGAAGGGGGCGACCTATCCCGATGGCGGCTGTAACTTCGAGACCTTCACCAACGCCGATATGCTCGAGATCGAGTCGCTGGGACCCTTGGCAACGCTTCAGCCCGGCGAAAGCACCTCCCATCCTGAGACATGGCATCTTGCGGCAGCCCCTGCGGGAATCGATCTAGAGGACGAAAACACCCTCGCCAAATTCCTGACACCCCTCCTCCGAGACCTCCTGTGAAAAGACCCCTTCCCACCCTGATTGCCTGCACCTTTCTCCTTGCGGGCTGCGAGGCGCCGATCGTTTACCAGACCCCTCAGGACCGCCAGGCACTTTCCGCGGCCATCTCCGGCGAGAAGCCGGGCGATTACCTCATCGGGCGACGTTTTTATAAAGCCGATTACAAGATGTGGGGCTGGGTCAAGAAGCCCGGCGAGCCTTGGAAGCAGTCCCAGCTTGTGATGTTCAACGAGCAGAAGAGGCTCGCACCCGACCGTGAACGCAACGACGTCGGTTCTGATAATAATTACGAGTACCGCCTCACCGGACACTTCTCCGGAGACAAAGTCTACGAACCTGCCAGTGACAGCTTCTATCCCGAGTTCGTCCTGACCACTGCCACGGTCATTTCGACGAATGCACCCCTCATCTACCCCGACCATCGTTGGACCAACCCCGCCGTGCGACTCATCGGCCCTCCCCAGTACTGATCCGAGGTTTCGGGTTGGTGAAAGGTTCGAAAAGTTAAATTGTTGAGAAGGTAGAAACCGAGACTCCCATCTCTTTTTTCATTCTTCCCCCCTGACTCTCTCCAGGATCCCCGTGGTCGATCGACCCGGCACCAACTGGAGGATCCGGATCTCGGCTCCCACCTCCTCCAACGCCGCCCGCTCTCCGGGATCGAGGGTCTCCGGAGTGTAATCACCACCCTTCGCGTAGAGGGAGGGGCGCAGGGCCCTGACGACTTCGGTCACACGCTTGCCGGTGAAGATCGTCACATGATCGACGCAGCGGAGCGCGGAGAGCACCTCGGCCCGGTCGAGTTCCCCATTCAGGGGGCGCCCTGATCCCTTGAGTTCCTTGACTGAGGCGTCGCTGTTCACTGCGACAATGAGCGCGTCGCCGCACTCGCGCGCCTGTTGGAGGTAACGCACGTGTCCTGTGTGAAGGAGGTCAAAGCAACCGTTGGTCAGCACGAGCTTCTTTCCTGCGGCGGCATACTCTTTGCCGAGGGATTCCAGATCGTCAGGAGCGATAAGTTGTTCCATCGGGTCATGGGAAACCGATGAGCCCGATGAGGAAAGAAGATTCTCCTTTTTTCACCACCAGCAAACCCTCTAAGTTTCATGGGATGTTCCCAGAGGCCCCGTCACCGTCTCTTTTCTCGCGTCTCCGTGTCGGATGTGCGGCTTGTTTTCCCAAGTACGCCCCGAGAGAGCACAATGTTTTCGGTGCGGACGAGGAGCATGAGGAATGGCGCCTGATGGCCGCTCTGGCCGCGGGTTGCCTCCTCTTCGGGGTACTTGGACTGCTTACGGAAATTTTCCTCCATAACCGCACGGGCGGAACGGCTCTCTACATCCTTGCCTACCTTTGCGGAGGCTGGGATGCAGCAGGTGATGCCTGGGAGCGGGTCCGCAAGGGTCAGCTTGACGTGCATTTCCTCATGATTGCCGTGGCTGTGGGCGCCGGGATTATTGGGGCCTGGCGCGAGGGAGCCCTCCTACTCTTTCTCTTCTCAGCCTCGGGGGCCATGGAGCACTTCGCGATGGGACGAACCAAGAAGGCGATCGATGCCCTCTTCCGCGGAGCCCCCAAGACCGCCCGTGTGGTGAACCAAGGACGAGAGGAACAGATCCCCGTCGAACAACTCATCCCCGGCATGGTCATACTGGTGACAACCGGGGAGCAGATCCCGGCCGATCTCGAAGTGATCAAGGGCGAGAGTGCCTGCGATGAATCCAACATGACAGGGGAGGCCGCCCCTGTGGCAAAGCGCCCCGGTGACACGGCCCTTTCGGGAACGATCAATCTCTGGGGGGTGCTTGAAGGACGCGTCCTGCGGCGGGCCAGCGAGAGTTCCCTGCAGAAGATCATCCGCCTGATCCAGAACGCCCAGAATCTGAAGGCCCCATCCCAACGCTTCACCGATAAATTCGGCACCGGCTACACCTGGACAATCCTCTCCCTCTGCACCGTGATGTTCTTTGTCTGGTGGCTCGGGCTGGGCCTGGCCCCGTTCGAGACACTCGACGGGAGCGCCAGCGCCTTCTACCGGACCATGACCTTGCTGGTCGTCGCCTCTCCCTGCGCCCTGGTTCTCTCAGTCCCATCAGCGATCCTCTCTGCCATCGCGAGCGGCGCGCGGCGCGGGATCCTCTACCGGGGAGGTGCCGCCATTGAAACGCTTGCCAACGTGAGTGTCGTTGCTCTCGATAAGACAGGAACACTCACTTCGGGAAATCTCTCTCTGGCTGAGATCGAACTCTTTGAGGGGGAAGAAAAGCTCTTTCAAACAATAGCCCATTCTCTGGCCCGACTCTCCGAGCACCCCCTCTCTAGGGCCATTCGTCGGATTGCCACGACATGGGGAACTCCTGCCATGGAGGCGGAAAACTTCGAGACGATCCTTGGACGGGGGGTGACCGCCACGATCGATGGAGAGCCCTACGTCATGGGAAGCCGGAAGCTGGTGCTGGGACTCGAACGCTTCAAGGGCAGGGAACTTCTTTCGGCCGGCAAGACGGTCGGTGCAGTTGTCTGGGTGGCAGGCGACCATCTTCTTGGTCGGATGATCTTCACCGATGAAATCAGGCCAGAATCGGCAGTCACCCTCAGGGCCCTGCATGCCCAAGGAGTCCGTACCGTCATGCTCACCGGAGATCACGACGAGGCTGCCCGACTCATCGGAGGGAAGGTCGGCATCGGAGAGATCCTCTCCGAACTCTCCCCGGACCGGAAGGTCCAGGCCATCGAAAACCTGAAGGATGGAGGCAAGGTACGCGTCGCCATGATCGGGGATGGCGTGAACGATGCTCCGTGTATCGCGGCAGCGGATGTGGGCATCGCCATGGGAGCGCGGGGATCGGATGCGGCGCTCGAGCAAGCGGAGGTGGTGCTGATGAACGATCGGATTGAGAACTTCCTCCTGGCCCGCCTATTGAGCGTTCAGGCCAAGAGCATCATCACTCAGAACATCATCGTGGCCCTAGGCACCGTCCTAGTCATGGTCTCCGCCGCTTTCATCTATCCTGTTCCTCTTACGCTAGGCGTCGCCGCCCATGAGGGAAGCACGCTCCTGGTGGTGCTCAACAGCCTGCGCCTTCTCGCCATCAAACTTCCTGAGGCATCAAAGGATGCTTAGAGGCGATGCTTGAAGGCTCCAGCAGTTTAGGCTGCAGGTTATTAGGCAGATTCATCTGCGCCTCAGCGCCTCTGCGGGATCTTTTCCTGTTTCAGGATTGGATTCTTCCCGGATCTTCTTAATTCACGGGAGCGAAGGCTCCGTTCGGAAGCTGGCGGAAAAGCTGCCTACCCCTTGGGTAGGAAGGGGCGTAACTGCCATCAACCTGCTTTAGGTAACTAATCTTGGCAGGCGTAAAGCCACCCTCCGAGGATCGGGTGTAGAGGGTTTGGTTGGTCTGCTGCTGGGAAGCCTGAGCGGAACTTCCTCCGCTGGACTTGGGGATGAAGGCGTTAATCGCCTGGGATCCCACACTTCCAGCGCCGGCCGAGATGGCACCCGCGGCCACGGAGTTCATGTTTGGCATGAGGGCTCCGGCGCCAGCTCCTATTCCAGCCGCGGTTACAGCCTGCACGGCCGCTGCTCCCATCGGTGTCATCACGGAACGGGGCTGTCCGTTGGGCCCGATTTCGGTGGTGCAACTAGAGAGAATAACTGCGGTGGATGCTAGGGCGATCAGGGAGGTGGTCTTCATACGGCTTAACTATCAAATACCCCGTTCGAAATGCAATCGGCGAAAATGTAATTTTTACAGAAAGTGGTTCGGCTGATCATTGAAGTTTTCCGTTACCTCAAGGCTCCTATCTCTTTTTGCCTCATCGGTTGCTACAGCTGGCGGAGGCCCCTTAGTTGAACCGATGCAGCATAGGAGCTGTCTCCTTAGCCCACGGCAGCTTGGAATCTGGCCAGCGCTTGGATTCTAAATCGCTCCAGTAGACGTTCCGGACGCCCAAGGTGTGAGCCTTGTCCCGCCAACCCTCTTCCCCGTTCATGATGCTGTTGAGGGTTGCCAAGCGCTCCTTGTAATTGAGGCCATGGCTCCAGAGGTGACCCTCGTAACCGCAGACAACGGGATGACCCAGCATCAGAACAGGTTGATTGTACTCCGGGGCGCAGGCGATCACGGCATCGGGAGGCAGTTCACGAAGGGCCCACGCCGTTTGATCGATCGTACTCCTCTTGATGAGTACGTAGCCGTGGCGACCATCCAGACCGACCACCAACGAAGAGGCTCCGGAGGCGAAGAGGAGAAGGAGGAGCGGGATGCGAATCACGGGACTCTGTCTCTCCAGTAGAAGACTCCAGAGATAAGGGGCAACAACCAGCCACGACCAGAGCATCAGCTTCATGTTGTCCCATGGCCACGGAGCAAAACGAATCAGCAGGCAGGCTACGAAGAGCAGGACTGCCGGCCAGACAAAAGCACGAGCCTCGCGACTTGCATCTTTGCGAAGGAGTAGTGCGCACAGCGCCAGCACAAGTAATGGGAGGATGCCAAAATTCCAGAACCAGAAGCCGAGCGTTCCATCGGTCATCCAACCGGGTGACCATCCCAGCGTGCCGAGTGCCGAGGGGCCTCCTGCACCACTCGTGACTAACCATCCAAAGAGAGCCATGAGCGGCCATGCCATGAGTGCCACACGCATCAGTCGAAAACGGGATTTCGGCAAAATAATGAAGATGCTAGTCATGGCGACTCCCAAAAAGAGTGCGGAATGAATGCTAAAAAGTGGCATCACTCCAAGCAGAAGCACTTGAACGAAGATCGGGAGAATGAACCGTTGCACCCCTTGCCCCCTTTTGTTCGCCGTGGCTGCTTCCTCTCTCCAGACAGTGAGCAGGAGCAGTCCTACAGGAAGGGCATAGAGGAATCCTCGCTGAGTGACGAAGAGGGTCAGAAAGAGGTTTTTCCACTCACTCAGCGCATCGGGATTCCCTCCCGTGGATGTCACAAGCACCAGGCCCGCAAAGCCCCCATTGAAGAGAAGTGCCGCGAGCGCGAAAGCCCGACCCCAGCGCCAAAGAGCGAATCCGGTCAATGCCGCCCCCCCCAGAGCGCACCAGAGCAACCCCCGTACCGCAGGGACTCCCACGATCAAAAGGAGCGCATTGAAGAGATCGCTCCCCACAGGGTAGCGAAGCGAATCCCCCGCGAGAATAGGACTCGCCGGCCACCAGTGAGTGGTTGCAGCGAACCAGTGAATGAAGGAAAGGTGAAGCGCCAGGTCTCCCAGGTTACTAGGTGAAAGAACCTTCCACTCATCCCCATCGGGGTAGATCAGCCAAAAAAAGGCGCGCGCGGAAGCGGCGACAAACACCGTGATCATCAGCCATTCCCAGAAGGATCGGGGACTCTGAGCGGAGTCTGGCGGTGTTGACGGTGTGACTAGGAACGCCACACCGGCCGCCAGCCCCCCCATCAGAAGCGATGCCCAGGCACTCCATTCATGGAGTCCGCTCTGCATCCTCACAAACGGGACAACTCCGGGTATCCAGACAAGAAGCAGAGCAGCTAGCACGCTGGTAGCAACCCCTGACAGGATAGCTGCGGCACTTCTCATTTCTTGGGATGTTTATCTGCTGCAGGAGCAACTCGCTCGGGCGTTCCATGACCCGCCCCGGCGAACCATGGAGCGAAGAGCTCTTCCCTGAACCAGATGGTGCATTCCTCCATGGAGTCGCGAAACTGGAAGTTCTGCCGCAGGTAAGGTTGATGGATTTTCTTCTCCACCTCGGCCTTCTGAGAACTGAGGGCAACAATGAAGTCCCCGGTCAATTCGGGAGGGGGCTGATCTTTCCCATAGTAGCCTATGCGGGTGAAATCACCCAGAATCCAAGGGAGAGGATAATAGCTTTCCAGCAAGATTGTCCCGGAGAGTGCGTGCTGACGTGGATCAAGCGCGGCGATTCCAAGCACGGGGCGGGTGACCACGGCGATTCCAGGCTGGGTCTGAACGTAGACATACGGCTCCTTGGGGTCAGTGCAGTGACGAAAATTCAGTCGCAGGGTCAGCAGGAATGATCCACTCAAGAGGATCACGCCCAGTATCACCGCGATAATCCGTAGTGACCCTCTCTTCCAGAGTTCGGAGATCCCCCCTCCGAAGAGAAAGACAAAGGGCCAGAGGATCGAGATGATGCACCAGGGTGTCTTGTAGGGCACGATCGAGTAGGCGAGCAGCACGCCGACTGCATAGATCCCGATGTAGCGAAGCATCGCAGGAGCGGGCCATGCGAGCCGGAGAGCAAAGAGCACCCCCAGCAGGGAGGGCCACTCATAGCGGACCATCAGCGAGATCCAGTACCAGTTCAGGAAGCCGAGGCCCCCGAGTTGATAATCCGTCTTCTCATGCCCCCCGGCGCCGGTGCCGGTCTGGAACCACTTGGCATAGGCCCGGAAGAAGTCGGGGAGTCCCTCCCAGTTCAGGAATGTGCCGGAGTAAAAGAAAACCAGCGCAAGCAGGGCGATCGCGCTGAAGAGAAGGAGATCCCCTTGCGTCCAGCGCTGCACAGCGATCGGAAGCGGCGGACGGGAGGGAACGATCATCTGCCAGATCGCAAGGCATCCCGCAGCGATCAGGAAGCACCCGAGATGAATCACCGCCGTCTCCTTCAGCAGGAGCATCATGGTGATTCCGCTGATCGTGATGGCGAGATCACGCCGCGCGCCTTCCTTCCAGAGTCCCAGAAGTCCCAGCGTCGTGATCATCAGGGCCAGGACGAGCCACGATTCATGGATCGCATAGCGGCCGTAGAAGACAGCCGCCGGAGAGACAGTCAATGCGAGCGCACCAAGACGCGCAGCCCCGCTTCCCAGGAATCGTTCGAAGCGAAGCACCACCCAAACCGTGGCAATGCTGGCCAAGACAGCAGTCAGACGCAGGGCCCAAAGATTCCTGCCAAACAGGGAAAGGGAGACAAAGAGAGCGTAGAAATAAAGGGGGCCGTGGTAATTCTCCGGGTCGTAGCGGTAAAACCCATGCGCGCTCATTTGGTCGACAAACCACCCGTTGATCCCCTCGTCAAAATGGGGGGGCTTTCCGTCCAGTCCCCAGAGCCTTAGGAGGGCAGCCAGCAACAAAATCATCCCCTCGACGACTATTCCCACGCTAAGAATAGGCACCAGTTCCTTGACGCTGGCTATGCTTCGGCGAGGCTGCATCAAGACCAACTATAGAGCCCGCCGAAATGAATCAAGACCGCCCCGCTCTTTCCATCGTCATTCCTGCACGGAATGAGGAGGAGCGTCTGCCTGAAACACTCAGGCACATCCGCAAGTGGATCGGGGTCTCTCGCCGCTGTACCGAGGTCATTCCCGTCGTGCAAGGACATGACAACACCTCTGAACTCGTCGAGGCGGCAGCCCTTCAGGATCCGACACTCCGCCCCATCATCCAGCATTCAGGTGAGGGAAAGGGGATGGCGGTTCGCCTCGGCATCAGCGCGGCACGGGGAGACATCATCCTCTTCACCGACGCCGACCTCAGCGTCCCGCTCGAGTGCCTCGAGCAGCTCGTCTCCATGATGGAGGACCAACCGGCGATCGACGGGATCCTCGGCAGCCGCCGCCTTCCGGGAAGCAACATCGTGATCAAACAGCCCCCGATGAGACGCCTCTCCGGATGGGCCTTCAACAGGGTCCTGAAACTCGGCAGCCTCACCGGCTATGCCGACACCCAATGCGGCTGCAAGCTCTTCCGCCACGACGCGGCGAAAGAGATCTTCTCCAAGTCAGAGGTCGACGGCTTCGCCTTCGATGTCGAGATCCTGAATATCGCAGCTCAACTCGGCTACCGGATGGAAGAGGTGCCCGTGACATGGGCGGATGCCGGGGGGTCACGCGTCTGGTTGCCACGCGATGGATTCCGGGCCCTTCGCGATGCCTGGAGACTGAGAAAACGCTTTGGCACCAAGTCTGCAGCCCGAGCCTGAAAAGACGACCTTCCAGGGCAGTGGGAAAAGTCTACTTTCCTCTGCCTCGAAGGAGCAGATCTTCAGCCGCAAAAACACCGGAGAGCCAGGCCCCCTCAATGCGTCCGCCATTCAGGCCATCCCCGATCAAGTAGAGAAGCTCCTCCGATTCCGCGCGCAGGAACCCCCCGGGGACATTGGGCCCCTCCGGGTGGGCATAGCGCCAGCGATGGACAATGAATTCCAGCGGTGCGCTCATCCAGGGGCCCCCTATCATGACTGCTTCCCGGAGGAGTTCCTCTCCAGCCCCCCTGAGTTCTTCCTTGGAGGCATCAAGCAAATGGGAGCTGAAACCCTTGGAGGCATGGATCACGGCAACCGCGGCGGTTGCTCCCTCGCCTCTTTTCAAAGAGTCCCAGGCCATCCAAGAAATCTTCCCTTCGGGATCCCTTGCCTGGATTCCCCGCCAGGGGGGAGGGGTGGTCGAGTCAGGGTAGCGGGCCATGACGGCGATGCACGGGCCGTAGCGAATCCGCCCGATCAACTTTCGCTGCTCCTTGGAAAGATATGACCCTACCAAGTGGACTGCCTGCGGAATGGGTGCCGACACAAAGAGTGCGCGGGCGAGCAACGGCGAGTCCTTGTGCAGCGGATCGGTATCCAGCTCCCACAAGCCTTGCGATAAGGAGACCGAACTCACCTGGAACTCACGCAGCATCTCCACTCCCTCGGCAAGTCTCCGCCCCAAATGACTCATGCCCTCGCGGCAAGCGTAACGGGGTTCCTTCCACTCGGGATTGGGATCGTGGAGAGCCCCCTCTTTCCAGGTCATGAAGCCCTCGCACCAGGGGAAGCAGACCCCCTCCTCTTGCCATCGCGAGACCTGCTCCATAAAGCGGATATCACGAGCGGTAAAAAACTGCGCACCGTGGTCAACCGAGACTTCAATCCCGGACCCTGTGGAAAGCCTGCGGGTGGCGGCGCGGCCACCCAGACCACGGCTTTTCTCCACAACGACGACACTACTGCCCTCTTTCATCAGGCGGCGTGCTGCTGCCAGTCCGCTCACCCCCGCCCCGATCACGGCGACATCGTGGATCATGCCTTGCCTGCCGACACCAGAACCTCGGCAGCCGTTTTGAAATGCATCTTCGCCACCTTGGGCAACATGCTCTCTCCATACATCGCGATCACCTCGGCGGCGGCGCTCTTCACTTTCGGCGACACTCCCTTTGCAAGGGTAATGCCGAGTTCATTGCCATTCTTGTCGAGCCAGTTGATGAATCCCTCGCGTGCCAGAATGGATGCCGCCGCCACTGCGTAGTCGCTCTCTGCCTTGGTGCGCTGATCGAGTTGGATCTTGCGCCCGTTTTCTAGGAGGGCCTTCTGCAGCACACGTGCGTCGGCAAACTTGTCGGAGAGTGCACGAGGGCAGGCCGGCACCCGGGCACAGAGATTTTCGATGATGCGGGCATGCCCCCAGGCCAGCAGGCGGTTCAGATTTCCGATCGTCTTGTAGAGTTGGTTGTACTTCTCGGGACCGATCACGATGAGCTCCGAGGGCGCTCCCGACTTGCGGATGACCTCCGCGAGTTCACGGATCTTTTTGTCCGAGCCGATCCCCTTGCTATCCCGGACACCGGCGTCACGGAGATGCCGCGCCAGATCCCCGTCGACATAGACACCCGCGATCACGAGCGGACCGAAAAGATCCCCCTTCCCGCTCTCATCGACACCGAAGTGAGGCTCGAACTGCTCCGGATCATGGACTTCCTCATAGCCAAGACGGGCCTCCCCCAGCACCTCGGGCTCCAGCACAAAGGTGATAAAATCCTCCAGTCCCTTACCCTGGATCAGGGCCTTGGGACCTTTCTCGTAGACGGCGACATTCAGCTTCTCCTTGCTCGCGGCAAAGAGGGTATAGGGCTTCTCCGCAAAGGTGAATCCACGCTCCAGCAGCGCCTTGCGGAGCAGTTCCGCCTGCTCGGCGGTCAGGGGTACGGTGTGGGAGTGGAGTGGGGGCATCGAGGCGATGGAAGGACGGGACTGCTTGCTGTTTTGATCACGGTGCCCTACGTGCCTTGTGTGGACAAGAAGAGAGAGCAAGCCGATTCCAAAGATGCCGCACGTCGGATAGGCTCGGCGCGCACCGCTCTCCTCAAGTGGCACTCGCTCCACGGCCGCCATGACCTGCCATGGCGCACGTCTGATCCGTACGCCGTCCTTGTCTCCGAATTCATGCTCCAACAGACCACGGTTGCCACGGTGACGCCCCGCTTCCACTCCTGGATGAAGAGCTTCCCCACGGTTGTGGATCTGGCCTCTGCGCCGGAGCAACGAATCCTCTCCGCTTGGGAGGGGCTTGGTTACTACTCCCGAGCGCTTAGACTGCAGCGTGCAGCTCGGGCCATCGTTGAGCAGCATGCCGGGAAGATTCCGACGGAACAAGCAGCCCTGTTGAGATTGCCGGGCGTGGGCCCCTACACGGCCGCGGCTATCCTTGCCTTTGCCCATGACAAGCCGGCGGTTGTCCTCGACACAAACATCATCCGCGTCCTCGCCCGCTGGTCAAACCTCTTACTGCCGATCGACACGGCTACTGGAAGAAAAGCCCTGGAGAGCATTGGTGCGGATTTCTTCCCTCGGGTGGGTTGCCGTACCACAGCATCCGCCCTGATGGATCTGGGTGCCACCCTGTGCCGCTCGGGACCTCCCGAATGCTCCACCTGCCCCCTCCAGAAAACCTGCCTAGCCACCTCGCCGGAGAAACTCCCGCTCAAGTCTCCGCGGGCTGTGACCACCAAACTGAACGAGCATCGCGCCTGGTACCAGAAAGAGGGGCAGCTTTTCCTTGAGCAATCCACCGGCCCCCGTTGGCGGGGTCTTTGGATCCTGCCTGAACTCGGCGGCAAGAAGCCAAACGGACGGGCGCTTGCGGAGATCAGCTATCCGATTACCCGCTATCGTGTCGCCATGAAGGTGTTTCCGGTTGCCGGCAAGCCTCCCTCAGGGTTGCAGGGCTTCGACGTCGGTCAACTCTCTTCCCTCCCCATGCCCTCCCCCCATAGGAAAGTGATTGAGGGACTGATTCACGAAGGGCGATTGCCCAGACGGCCTTAAAGCGTCATAATAAAAACCATGGCAACGACGCCCAAAAATCCTAGCGATCTCACCAGCTTTCCCGACCAATACGGTCACTTTGGTCCCTATGGTGGACGTTTCGTCCCCGAGACCTTGATGACGGCTCTTCTTGAGCTGGAGAAGGCCTACGCCGAGGCACGCAAGGATCCCGCTTTCCGCAACGAGCTCTCATTATTGCTTCAGGAGTTCGCCGGCCGCCCCACCCCCCTTTATTTCGCCGAACGCCTCACCAAGGAACTCGGCGGCGCAAAGATCTACCTCAAGCGTGAGGATCTCCTCCACACCGGAGCCCATAAGATCAACAACGCCCTCGGTCAGATCCTGCTTGCACGGCGGATGGGTAAGAAGCGGATCATCGCAGAGACCGGAGCCGGACAGCACGGGGTGGCCACGGCAACCGCGGCGGCGCGCTTCGGCTTTTCGTGCCGAATCTATATGGGAGCCGTCGACATGGAGCGTCAGGCGCTGAATGTGGCCAGGATGCGCTTTCTCGGGGCAGAGGTCATCGGCGTCACGGCCGGACAGGCGACCCTGAAAGAGGCCATCAACGAGGCGATGCGCGACTGGGTCACTAATGTCCGTGAGACCCACTACATCCTAGGCTCGGCCCTCGGCGCCCATCCCTACCCGATGATCGTCCGCGATTTTCACCGCATCATCGGTGATGAGGCCCGGCGTCAGATCCTCCAGCGGGAGGAACGCCTTCCCGACCTCCTGATTGCCTGCGTCGGTGGCGGAAGCAACGCCATCGGACTCTTCTATCCCTTCCTCAACGACGAGGGGGTCCGCATGACCGGCGTCGAGGCTGGTGGTGGCGGCATCATCCGGGGCAAACACGCTGCCCGCTTCCAAGGAGGTAAGCTGGGGGTTCTCCAGGGCACGAAGACCTGGCTCCTTGCCGATGAGGATGGCCAGATCGAACTCACCCATTCGGTCTCCGCTGGACTTGATTACGCAGCGATTGGGCCAGAGCACAGCTACCTGCGCGATGCCGGCCGTGTGAACTACGCCTACGCAACCGACGAGGAGGCTCTCGCCGCCTTCCATAAACTTGCCTCCGTCGAGGGAATCATCCCGGCACTGGAGACCGCCCACGCCATCGCCGAAGTGATCAAGGTCGCTCCGACCATGAAACCGGAGGAACTCATCGTGATCAACCTCTCTGGCCGCGGCGACAAGGATGTCCAGCAGGTGGCTGCGCTGGAGGCTCTCTCCGCGAGAGGTTAAAAGGGGAATCATCCCTCTAACTTCCTCACCAAGCTACTCTTGCTTCAGCTTTCTCCAAGTCTCACCAAAAGCTTCTTGGGATCGAAATCTTGTCGCCAGGTTCAAGCGCCGGATCCCTCTCGACGTTCTGGCGGACTTTTTTGACATTGATGAATGTCCTGCTGCCGTTGCGCAGGATGCTGACCTTTGTCTGGTCGGCGTATTCCGTGAAGCCCCCTGCCGCTGAAATCGCTCCTAGGAGCGTGAGATCCGGGGTGTAGCGGACCCGCTGCGGTGATCTCACGTCCCCCTCCAGGTCAACGAGACGATCAAACTGGACCGAAACCGTGATGATGGGTGATGCGTAGATTCCTTTGCTCTTGTAGGCGCTTTCGATGCTGTTCTGGACATCAGCCTGCCGTAGGCCGGCCGCGTGAATCTTGCCCAGGTATGGAAGATTGATGTTTCCAGCCCCGTCCACCGTGTAGGCACCGGAAACCTGACTGATCTCTTCGGAGGGAACTCCCGACAGACGGATGGACAATTGGTCGCCGCTGCGAAGGGCCACTTCATCAGCGAGTGCATGAACGGCTCCGAACGTGAGTCCGAGAAGCAGGAGGGATGAAAAAACACGGCTCTTCATGGTAATCTCAGAGAAATCAATAATCACCATGCTCGTCACGGGATTCCACAAGCTTCGATGTTTGTTCCTTATTTTCAAGAACTCCGTCCTTGTGCTTGGAGTACTTCTCGGGGCTGTAATACTGATAGTAGCTCGTATAGTATTCGTAGTACTCGTCGTTACGGATATCCGTATTGTTAAGAACGCAACCGATAACGTTGGCGCCGACATTGATCAGTCCCTGCTTGACGCGCTGCAACATGGATTTAGGGAATCTCCTGTGCTGTACCACAACCACGGTTAGGTCGACCGAACTGGCAATGACCGAGGCATCACTGACTCCAAGAATGGGCGGCGAATCGAAAAATGTCATGTCGTAGGTATTTTTGACCTGCTGGATCAGGTCGAGCATTCGCTGGGAGTTGAGAACCCCCACCGCATCAATGGGCAACCTTCCGCTTGGGAGGAGGAAGAGATTTTGCTCCGCTGTTGGGACAACCAACTGATCAAGGGGGATGTCCGTGGTGAGGAAGTCGGTCAACCCCCGCTCGTTGGAGGCTTCAAAGAAGCGATGCTGCGAGGGACGGCGCAGATCGGCATCCACGATCAGGGTCTTATAGCCACCTTTTGCAAAGGTGTAGGCAAGGTTATTAAGCGTAGTCGATTTACCCTCGCCCATGCCTCCGCTCACAATGGTCAGCGTGTTGGCATCCACCGTCTTGCGGTTAAACTCAATGTTGGTACGCATGATGCGATACCCCTCCGCATCGAGACAATCGGCCGGGGCATCTTTCAGAACGGCCACGCCACGGGGAATCACCGCCAGGACAGGGACACCCAGTGCCACCTCGATATCCTTCATGGTCTTCACGCTGGTATCGAGGTACTCGATCAAGAAGGCTAATCCGACTCCCATGGCCAGGCCAACCGCCACGGCAATGATCATGTTCTTGGCAACATTGGGTTTGGCCGGGTAGTCGGAGATCTCGGCTTTTTCCCAGATCGTGGCGGGGCTCTGCGGCATGGTTCGCTGCATCGCCTCGGTGGAGTACCGGGTCTCGGCCGATTCCAGGATGCGCTTCGCCTTGAGGTATTCGTTCTTTGCCTCCTGGTAGTGGAGCGCATTGGTCTTGGCCTTCTGCTGGCCTGTTCTGGCGTCGTTCAGCTTGATCTCCATGGCCTCGAGGGATTTCTTCGAAATTTCAAGGTTGGCGGCAAGCGATCCGCGAAGAATGCCGATCTGGCTCTGAAGCTGCTGCGAATAGACCTTTTTCTTTCCCTGCAGCGACTGGAGGGCCGGGTGATTGGGACCAAGACCGGAACCCAGCAAGCGGGCCTCTTCCGAGACGGTGGCCTCGTACTGGGGAAGAATCTGATTGATCGTGACGTCGTCCATCTCGAAGGTCTTCAGGCTTCGGATAATCTGGTCGTCGCTCATTCCCTGGATCTGCTGGAGCTTGGAGCTGAGTGTGGCCACCTTGATCCTCGCGTCGTTCACCTGACTCTCGACGCTGATCAGGATGCTCTCCTCTGCCTGCCTCGGGTCCTCAATGCTCTCAGGGTTGAGATCGTTGATCTTGGCCTCGATTCGCATCTTGGTCATCCGGTCGCGGAGTTCCTCGGTTTTTTTCTTCTGCTTGATCACCTCATCCTCAAGCTGGACGAGCGACCGGGCCACCCAACCCTGCTGTTCGTCGATCCTCTTCTTCTGATACTCCACGGCTATCGTATTTGCCAGTTCTGACGCCTCCTGGCGGTCCTGATCCATCACGGAAATCAGGATGAGGTCGGTGTTTCTGACCTCGGAGACCGTGAGCATCGACCTTAGTTTTCCATAGGCAACATCACGGGAACGCAGATTCCATTTCTGCATCAGCTTCAAGGAGTCGATCACCGGGTACAGGATCTCCTTGCGCTGAATGATCTGGAACTGGGTGGACGCGAAACGGGGGTCGTGCCCAGAGCCCTGTTGCCCGCTGAAAATCTGCATGTTGTTGTCCTCCTTGACCTGCATCGTCACGGAGGATTGGTACTGCCTCGGTGTCAGATAAGTGCTAACTCCGGCCGTGATGACCACGAGGAGGAAGACAAGAATGATCAGCGGTAAACGGAGACGGATGACCCTCCAATAATCCAAGAGATGAAGTTGGACCTCACTGGAATCGGCTTCATCAGTGTGATTGCGGGTCTCCATCATAAAATTCAGTGGGTCACAATAATCTAACTTTTCGTGAACACCAAATCATTTTGGCTAACACAACGGAAGGGAAGCCGAATCACTGTTAAAAAACACCTTTGATCTGCAGGTAACTGATGCCGCGGTTGTATTCCTGAGCAGGCACCGACGGACACATGGAGGCAAGGTATTGGTACCCCAAGGCAAGTTGGAGGAGCCTGTTCAGATCATAGGTCAGGTCGATATTCCCCTGGACTGTCGACTGGCTGTAATTGATGAGCGTTCCATTGGGCCCGAAGGAGGAATCCTTATAATTCTGAATCAGGTAAAACAATCCGCTGTTTAGATTCAGCTTGGGCGCCAGACCCTGCTTGTAGCTCACCCCGGTGCGGAAGGAGGGAGAGAAACTGACATTCTGCTGACCCGAAGGTTGGGTTCCGACGTGGGCGATCCAGCTCAAACTCGAGGCCCTGCCAAAGGC